>NZ_DAMBGD010000035.1:0-1338 GCF_032060985.1 Mobilicoccus sp. | reverse complement strand
CGGGGTGGGGAATTTCAGTGAGCAGAACTGGGGAGATTCACCTGAGCGCCATCAAATGCGCCGACCTCGCAGGGCAGCCCAAGATCGGCACCTTCCTCGACACCGACGTGCCCCACCTCATCAAGACGGACTTCCGCGTCATCGGTGACAAGACGGGGTGGGGTGCGACCGGAGTCTCCTCCGGCGGCTACTGCGCCGCTGCCGTCGCGATGCGCAAGCCTGACCTGTTCTCGTTCGCCGCCCCGATCGACGGGTACTTTCACATCGATTCCAACCTCGCCGCTGGCAAGACCGCCGCGGCCAAGGCCACCAGCCCCTTCGCGCTGGCCACGTCCGCGGCGCCACCGATCACGATGCACGCCTGGTACGGCACCGGGCACAACAACGGGCAACTCTCCAAGCAGCGGAGCATCGAGTTCTCGAAGGTCGTCCGGCCGCCGACCGTCTACACGGCGATGGAGATCCCCAGCGGCGCGCACTCGTGGACGACGTACCGCCAGATCATGCCCGACGTCTTTTCCTGGTTCTCCGGAGTCCTCGCCAAGCCGACCCTGTGACTTGGTGACCTTCTCTCACCTTCTGGTGGCGTACCGCTCGGGCTGCCCCCGTCGTCGGTACGCCTGGGAGCCGATGAGTGGCGTTCCTTTCAGATGGAACCGAGGAGTGTCGAACGGAGCGCCATGCAGAAGGACGACATCACCGCCCAGAACCGAGCCGTCGAAGCCGTGATGGAGGCGGTAGCACGAATCGACGCAGCGGAGTTCGACGCCTATCGAGGGGGATGGCCGGGGCAGGTGGGAATGGCCTTGGTCGATGCCGTCTTCTCGATCCGCGCCCGGTACGACGCATCGGTCCTGCCGCGGCTGCGCACGTTGAAGGATCAGCACCCCGAGATCAGTGACGACTTGCAGGCACTCGTCGACCTCGGTGCCGACGAGCTGCGCCGCGTCATGGGGAGTACCAAGACAGCGGGTCGTTACAAAGCCGAGTGTGTCATCGACGCGGCAACCGCCATGCTCGCTCTCACGCCGTCTCTGAGTCACGCCGAAGGGGTTCGTCAACATGAAGATGCGGCACGGGCCGCGTACACGAGTGTCCGCGGCTTGGGCCCCGTGACAGCGACCTACTTCCTGATGCTCCTGGGGAAGGACGGGGTCAAGGCCGACACGATGATCACGCGTTTCGCCAACGCGGCGTTGGCGGCTGAACGACTGGGTTCTGCGACCTCGGATGAGGCCGGAACGCTGTTGACCCGGGCCCATGCCAGGAATGGCCACGGCGTCAGCCTCACCGCGTACGAACACGCAGTGTGGCGGGCGAAAGGGCGGGTTCCGTCAC
>NZ_DAMBGD010000034.1:0-3251 GCF_032060985.1 Mobilicoccus sp. | reverse complement strand
AGCCGGCCCCGCAGGCCAGCCCGGTCAGATGCCACCTGATGCTGCAGCAGTCCCGGGCGGCCCATGGTGACGAGGTCAGTACTCTGCGAGTACCGGGCCGGTACGTCACCGTCGGTGGCCAGCATTCGCAGTGCATACCGACGCTGCGCTAAGTCTGGGTATTCGTCAGATGGCGGCCAAGGTAGCCGATGTACACCCGCCCGGTGCCGCCGTCCTGAGTGTCGTCCAAGTAATAGAGGCGCGGGTCGTGCCGTGCTACTCGGCCCAATTTGAAGTGGGCCAGCATTTGCACCCACTCTTCTTCCCGCACCTCAGGCGGCACGGGGAAGATCCGTTCCTCACCGAATTGTCGCTGGGTGATACCCGTCTCCGTGGGGGCGTGATTTCCGGCTGGAAGCGTACGGTAACCGTTCGGCGTCGCCTCGAGATACTGGGCAACTCCCTGGCTGAAATCGCCGCTGGCCTTCGCTCTGACGTAGTCACTGAGAACCAGACACGCCTGCCAAGCCTTCGGGACGCACCTCCCGGCCGGGTCCAGGCGTGTCAGTTCGAGAGTGGCACCAGCATCACCGGAGAAGACCACTCCGTGACTCGCCAGTTGATCGATGGCCTCCAGTAACCCGTCGTAGTCCTGCGGTGTGGGGAGATTGTCGGCGCCAACGGATGGATCGAAGGCCTCATCCACCCGCCCTGCCGCGATCAGGAGGCCTTGGAGGCGGCGTACTTCCTCAACGAGCTCGTTCTCACGATCACCCTGGATGTGCAGCTCAAGGCTCAGGTCGTCGTACCTCATCTCAAGCTCCGCCTGGGCGCGCTCGAGCCGAAGGATCTGGGACTCATAGTCGTCCTCCTCCGCAGCTGTCCGAGCAGCGTCGAGCCGGCTCTTGAGCTGATCGGCACGCAAAGCCTCGGTGGCCATGAGGTCGGCGACATCGACCGTGAGGTCGTCGGCGCCGACGAGTTCGAGGAAGGCCTCAATGGCTGGGGTGAGTCGCAGCGTCGCGAGGTCGGACCAGTCCGTATCTGTCGTGGGCTGCTCCCTCTCGTCGAGGGCTGTAACGGTCTCCCCTTCGCGATCCCGCAACAGATCGGTAAGCGCGTCGAGGTCCTGCTCTGTGGGGAAGATCGGCGGTTGCGTGGTGAGACCCGGTTCGTCGTCGGCGCCATCCACTCGGATAGTGCCGATCGCGGGTGTGGGGGGAGGAACCGTCAGGATGTCCAGCCTGGCCTGCCGGGCGAACCTGCGCTCCCACTCCTGAACCTCGGCGTGGTGCTCGCGTCGGTTGGCCTGATCCCGAGCGACTCGGCCGAGAAGTCCAGCCACGGCTGTCGGACGCATCCCATCCAGGCGCTCAGTACCAAGGAATCGATGGCGTGCCCACTCTGTGGCGTCATCCTCGCGCAGCCCTGGAAGGTAAGTGCGGATCGTCCGAGGTTTTGCATCGCCGTGGGCTGGCATGAGCGCATTGAATGCTTGCAATGCCTCCGGCTCTAGAGCTACCGCATGACCAATGCCGACGATCTCCTTGAACCAGCGACGCCACGTGTCACCCCGCGTCGCTTCGTGAGCCGCGTCAAGGCCCGTGATGAAGACGGGATGGCGGCGGTCGGGGTCGAACAGCAAGTCCCGCAGGTCCGGCACCTTCTCGCGATCGACGTTCCACACGCCATCGTGGAGCTGAAAGTTCCCGTCGATGAGTGCCAGATTGCCGATGAAGAGCTCGGCGAGACCCGGGACCGCCACGAACCGCCCCTCGTCGTTGGTGACCTTGACCGAAATCCAGCCGCCCAGGTCCTGATGCTGGACCGCAATGACTCGGGTGGTCCATCGTCCGAGGTCGCCGTCTTCCCGCATCTCGAAGTCGAGGGCCAGAGAATCTTCGTGAACGAGGTGGCGTGCACGGGCCCACCGAGAGCCGTTCTCCCATGTCCCCCCGACAGCGATCGGAAGATCCCAGCCGGATTTCCGCTCCCGGATCCAATCGCCTATGAGGAGTTCGACGTCTTCCAGCCACGTGTCTTCCTCCTCGACGCGGAAGAAGGCGTTGTAGTCGGCGCCGGAATTGCGTTGGTCATCCCCACCAGCCGATGCTGGGCCAGCGCTGGGGGTCGCTGTGCTGACGGATCCCGGGGCCAATACTGGCGGGGTTGTGCGGACGCGCGGCATGAGGAGGGGCGTGGGTGGCGGAGGCGCAGGCGACGCGGTCTCCATATCCGCGCTGGCGTGACCGGCGGCCTTCGAATCCTCTGGCCGGGGGGCGGGTGAGGAGTGGGGAACAGTCTGACGCGGTGGCAGAGGCTCACGTGCGTGGCCTGCCTCCTGATCACTCATCTCTTGGAGGAGGCGTCGGATGCGCGGGGAAAACTCGGTCCGGATGCCGACGTCGGCGTCGCGTCGTACCTGATTGCGCCAGCGGCGGCAGTCCGCGACGGCGTCAGCACGGTCCATCTGTCGGAAGAGCGTGATGGCCCGGCCAAGGGTGAGCACGACCCATGCCGTCGATCGGCACTCCATCCCGAAGGTGTATTCGACCTCCTGCTGTGTTTGCTGTGGCTTTCTCGACGGCTGGGGCGTGCGGTCTGCGACCTTGCCAGAGCGGGCGGGAGCGGCATCGGGTTGCGGCGGGCGCGCAGCCCTGCGCCGGGTCTGCGCCTTGCGGGCTGGTTGCCACAACTCGCTGAGCTGGGCCTGCATCTCGTTGGAGAGCCGCGCAGGGTGTCCGTCAAGATCTGAGAGGGCCTGTCGCAACAGCCGCCGTCGTTCCTCTGCTCCCCACGGCGGCAGACGCAGCGGCGCTCCATCCTGGGCCAGGAGATCTACGATGACCTTTCTGACTGCCTGCAGGGAGTAGCGTCGGTCGCCGACGACTACCGTGAGTTGCTGGTTCGGGGCATCAGGCCCTGTCCCCCCGTCCTCCCGGCGCCGTACATCGCGCTTCCCGCGTTGCGCGATGGCGCTCTTTCTGACCGACATGGTCCCCGGACGCACGAAGACCACATGACGGGCCCGGCTGCGCACCAAGACGATTCCCCTCCTCGCGATACACCGTGGTTAGACCCTAGCTATTTCGCATATGCGGGGACTGTCCGCCTAACGGTGTAAGTGGCGTTTTCATGGTCAGCGGTCTTCGGCGGCCGGCATGCGGTCGGCGAAGGTGATGGCGAAGGCGTTCAGCGCTGGTTTCCAGCGCATGGTCTGGGCTGACCCCGTTTTGTAGGTCCGGTGGTTCTGGGAGTCGTCCTGTCGCCCG
>NZ_DAMBGD010000033.1:0-3609 GCF_032060985.1 Mobilicoccus sp. | reverse complement strand
GGCGACATCCCACCCATCGAGTACGAAGACCTGTTCTACGCTGAGAACACCGAGCTGGCACCCGCCGTCCCGGCACAACCCGCTCTCCACTGAACCCGGGGCGATCCACTGCGGGCAAGGAACCCATGACCGACCGGCGTCCAGGCCGACCACGGCGTGCGCACCTCACGGTAGCCATTCGGCAATACGGTGCCCGAAATCCCCCTGCAGTCGGAGCGCTTCGCGCAGCAGTCCGATTTCTGCGCCCCGAGATCCCAGCAGTGCCGCCACCGCGCTGGCCTCTTGCCCCCTCACCCTGTTCAGCAGGTCGGGAAGGTAGAGAAGGTCATTCCATCGGGTGACAAGGAGCAGACAGCATGCCAATGCTTCATCGAAGCGGTGGAGCTGGTCGTACGCCGACATGCGCAACCTCAGCACTTCTCGGGGGTCGACGTCATGAGAGAGGTCTCCTGCCTCCGGTAACTGTCGGAGGATGCCAAGCACCTTCTCCGGTGCCGCCGTCCTGGCCGCGACCTGAGCCACGAGCAACCGTGCGAGCTGCGGAGAGCCACCTTGCTGGATGAAGCCTTGCGCGATCACCCCTGCCTCCGCGGCGCGCCCGGCCTCAAGAAGGGTCTCTACCTGCGCTTTCACCACTCGTTCCGCCGCGAGAGATCCCACCGGCAGGACTGATCTCGCCGCCGACAGTGCCGACAGCACCTCAGGCATCCGCCCCAGGCGCTGCAACGAACGGGCGAGATGGTACTGAGCAAGACCGATGGACAGAGGGTCGCCGGCTTCGGTTGCAGCTTCGACGTCCGCCTGCGCGATGGCTGCATTTCGTTCGGCTTTCGCTCGCCTGATCTCAGCGGTCGAGTATCCGAAGTGGTGAAAATGCAACTCGTCATCCTGCAGCTCACGACTGCATACCTGCCCGCCATCACGCCGCCGGACGGTTTCGTGGATCCTCCCGGCGTAGTCGACAGCCCCTACCCTGACGACCTTCTCGTAGATCGAGCGGCCGATGACGCGACCCGTCGAATCAAAATGGGAGAACGAGGCATTGAACACATCGATGCCATCAGCGCCGTCAAGAACCCGACCCAGGACGTCGGCATCTGCCACCACTCGCTCGTCAGCGTCGATGATCAAGGCCCACGAAGCTCGACTCATGGCCAACGACGCGTTCCGGGCGCGCGAGAAGTCGTCGTCCCAGTATCCCTGCTCGACGCGGCATCCCAGTCCACGAGCAATTCTCACGGTTGCATCGGTGGAGCCGGTGTCGTAGATCAGCACCTGCCCGAGCAGGGGACGGAGCGCCAGCAGTGAGCGGATGCACCCGGGGAGATTGTTCTCTTCATCCCGCACGATGAGGCAGGCATCAAGGCTCGCGCGGGCCGACGAATCCGCCCGCCGGCACGAGCCGCTCGCCGGCGTCATCGCCGAGGACCGGTCCGTCACCATCACGCGGTTGCGCCGCGCCCGCCCAGGCGTTCCCAGGTGAGGCTGCCTTCGCGCGGGTAGCGGTACTGCACGAGGAGGATGTCCCGCTCCGCACTTGTCAGGCTCGGTTTGGCGAACATGTCTTGACAGAAGTACAGATCCTGCCCGGACCTCAGGTCGTTGAACCGGGTTGAACCGATGGCCGCCCTCTTCCACGCCCGCGACCAGATATTTGGCCACATGTTGCCGCCATTGGAATGCACGCCACACGGATTGCGACCCATCATGAATCCAAAGTGCAGGATGTCCACATCGCCGGCATCTTTCAGACAACGGTCGATGGTTTCGAATACGCGCTCGTGAATGAAGTAGTCGTCACCGTCGAGAAACAGAACATACTCCCCCCGTGCGCAATCCAGGCCGACATTACGAGCCCGGCCGGCGCTTCCCACGTGAGCGACCAGCGGCTCGACCCCTGCTCGCCTGATCTCCGACACAGTGCCATCGGTGCAGGAGTCGGCCACGACGAGGATCTCGTAGTCGGAGAAGGTCTGATCGAGCACGCTTCGTACCGCCTGGAACACGTACTGCTCGATGTCGTGGGCAGGGATGACGACCGAGAACCTCACCTTGTCTCCCTCCGCTGTCGGCAACCGTCTCCGCCCCATCGGCCATGGCTCGACGCTCCTGAGCGGCACAGAAACAGCCTTCACGCCTCACCTCGAGGGCGAGATTGACGATGGGACAGTGTTCCTCGCGAGAAAGGCCCCTCCATGACCACGCCGGCAACGTCGACCTCCCGCATCATCCTGGCGACCACGTGGAGGCCGGCCGCCATGGTCGCCGCGTTCGTCTCCTCGGTCGCAGCGATCTCACCGAGCAACGCCGAGCTCGTTTTCGCCGTGCTCCGTGAACCTGCTGGTCAGGACGCTGACGCAGCCCGCATGGTCTTACGGGCGGCTGCGCCGGACCTTTCATGCTCGGTCACCGTCGAGTCCTTCACCGAGGTCCTCGAGAAGCCCTACTCCGTGGCGTTCATCCCTCCCGCCGACATGGGCGAGGCCTGGGAGGCCTTCGCGGTCGCACTCCGCGAGGTGGCGGATCTCCGTCCCGATGGCGCACGCCCCGGTGCGGGATTGCATGCGAGGCTGCAGACCTTTCGGGAACCGCAGACCTCTACGGCCCCGGCCGACAGCATGCCGACCCCGGCACCGACGACACCCCCCCGGTGGGCCACCTACCTCGGCGACCGGACAGCCTTGGTCAGGATGGCCTGGGGTGGACGCGTGGCCGTCCCCACCGAACACGTCTATCTGCTGGGAAATATCCTGGAGACGGGGATGTTCGAGCCCCGCTTCACCCGGTACCTCAGTCGCACCATCACTTCTGGCGACGTCATCGTCGACGTGGGTGCGAATATCGGCCTTCACACCACACTCATGGGCTCACTGGTGGGCGGATCCGGTCGCGTCGTCGCGTACGAGCCGTACCCCGACAACCTCTTCTGCCTGCGCAAGAGCATTGCCGCCAGTGGCCTCATCGGCTTGGTCGACGTTCGCGAGGCGGCCTGCTCAGACGCTGCCACCACCCTGCCGCTCACGGTCAGTCGGACGTGGCGGGGTCAGGGCACGCTGATGTACGACAAGGTGGAGGTCCTTCCGGGCGTGGTCGACCCTGACTCCTACCGGATCGACGTCCCGACGGTCCGCCTCGACGAGGATTTGCGGGAAGTCGAACGCATCGACTTCATCAAGATCGATGTCGAGGGCGCAGAAGAGCGGGTTCTGGCAGGAGCCTCTGGATTGCTGGAGAGCGACCGGGTCCGTCGCATCGCACTGGAGTGCTACCGGCACCACCTGGGAACCGATTGGGACGCCTTTGCAAGGCGCCTGCATCACATGGGGGCTCACGGATGGACGTTCCGCATCCTCGATGATCAGGGAAACGACTACGAGGTTCCGGCGAGCACGGTCACCGATCACGGGCACTTCGAGACGGTCATCATCGAGCCGGCCCGAACGGCCTGACCGCTGACACACCCACACCGACCGCGTCTGACGGCCTTGGTTGGGAGCACCAGCGCGACCAACCTGGTCACCACACCCTGCTGCGCATCCTCCGCAGTCACGGCACTGGGCTGACCCCGTTTTGTAGGTCCGGTGGTTCTGGGAGTCGTCCTGTCGCCCG
>NZ_DAMBGD010000032.1:0-5194 GCF_032060985.1 Mobilicoccus sp. | reverse complement strand
GCGGCTACCGCCGCCTGAAACTACCGATGCCACCTCAAGCTGCAGCAGTCCCGGTCTTTCCAGCCGCAGAGGTACAGGCCGGACCCGAGATGGCGGCGGTCGGTGCCAGCGCGGTTCGTTACGCGGCTTGGATCGTCGAGGCGGTCCTGAACTGCCCACCAGGTGGCCTCTGGAACCACGGGGTCCCACTGGCTGCGCACGGGCTCTCCAGTGTCAGTGCGCAAGATGGTGCCGCGCCATGAGCGTCGCTTCCCGCCGTCAGGCTTCACGGAGGCTGGAGAGTACGTCGAGTAGCCGGCATATCGCGCGTTTCGAAGGATGCCGAGGACGGTCGACGGAGGCCAGTCTCCATCTTCTGGTACTGGTCGTGGAGGCAGTCCGTCCGCGGCTCGCTTCTCATTGCGCTCTAGAGCGAGGGTTCGGGTGTGGCGGGGGAGTGGTGGCACGCTGGGGATGTCGGGGCCGGTCTTGCCGGAGAGCGCCGCTGCGATCGCCCGTAGGGAGGCTCCGGCAGTGAATGCCTGCTAGATGGCCGCGACTGCCTGCGCCTCATGGGCGATGACCTCTCCCCTGAGGGTGTAGCCAAGTGGGCGTACGCCTTTCGGCGGGCGCCCCTGCTCTGCACGCTGCCGTTGGGCACGACTTTGTCTTTCGCCTTTGACCGCGATCTCGCTGCGTGCGATGGCTGAGAAGAGGTCTGCGCTGAGGCGCCCCGCCGCGGTGGTGCAGTCGATGTCGGAGCCCTTGACAAAGGTCAGGAGTATCTCGTGACGCTGCGCTGTCTCGATGATGCGCACCCCGTCCGCGCGGTTCCGTTCCAGGCCGGGCCATTCCTGTGCGACGACGACGTCGATCAGCCCTCGCTCGATGTCGGCGAGCAGGCGTTCGAAGGCGGGGCGCTTCGTGCCCGTACCGGAGATGTCGTTGTCCTCGTAGACCCCTGCTGGAGTCCATCCTCTAGCCTTGATGAGCGCCTCGGCGTCCTCCCTGTGGCGGTCCACACCCAGGCGACGGTTCTCGCGATCCTGAGAGATCCGCAGGTAGACGGCGGCCCGCCGAGGCTCAGCACTCATGGAGTCAGTCTACGTCAAAGGTTATTCGGCTACGGAACGGGGTGGAGTGGAGATTTTCGCTCTAGCATCTGGTCGGCGACGAGACAGCACGACCGCGCAGTGTTTGACCTGCGCAGGTGGAACCCGTATCCTTGAGGTAACACGGCAGGCCCGCTTCTCTAGATGAGACGCGGGTCTGTTCTCTTTCTACCCCCGGGTGCCGGGGACGCCAGGACGATGCGCACGTGACGACCCCGAACAGCACCTACGCCAAGCCGTTCCTCACGGTCCCCGAACAGATCCGGCGGCTACGCGGTCGGGGCATGGACTGCGGCGACGACGCCTACGCGGCCGAGGTCCTGCAGCGCTACGGCTACTACCGGCTGTCGGGCTACTGGCACCTCTACCGCGACCGGCCCGCGCCACCCGCGCCCCGGTTCGACGACGAAGGCCGAGAGATCCGCCTGGACACCTTCGTGGCCGGGACCCGCCTCGCGCACGTGGTCTCCCTCTACGAGTTCGATCATGAGCTCCGCATGCGCCTCGGCGACGTTCTCAGCACCGTCGAGACAGCCTTCCGGTTCTTCATCGGCCACCGGCTCGGCAGGGTCGACGCGTTTGCCCACCGGCATCCCTGGACGCTCGGCGCGACGAGGCAGGAAGATTCCAGCGCGCCGCCCGAGCCGACCGCCGCCTACCGCAAGTGGCTCAAGGAGTACGACCGGCACGAGCAGCGCGCCCGGGGCGACTTCGTCGTGCACTTCCGCCAGCAGTACGGCCCCCACCTGCCCATCTGGGTCGCGACAGAAGTGATGTCTTTCGGAGTGCTGAGTAGCCTCTACGACCTGATGTTGCAGGCCGACCAGGAGATCCTCGCCGCACGGTTCCAGATCCGCACCGCCGACGGCCGCGGAGACCGCGGTGCCCTGAGCAACTGGCTGAACGCCCTCAGGAACGTGCGGAACATCTGCGCCCACTACGGCCGGCTGTGGAACCGCGCGTTCGACGTGACCATCGACGCGCCGGGGCAGGCTCGAAAGGACGCCGACTGCCTGCTCGCACCGCTCGCGGACGACGGGACGAACAACAGGCTCTACGGCGTGCTGCTCGTCTTGCGCCACCTCCTGCTGACCATCGCGCCGGAGAAGGGCGACGTCGTGGACCTGGCCGACTTCATCGAAGACAATTCCCGCACCGTCGGCTTCGGCATGGAGCAGCTCGGATTCCCGGACGGCTGGCGGAGCAGCCCGATCTGGGACCTGGCCTTCGCGCTGGACCGTTCGCCGATGGTGGCCGCGAGTCTGCTCGACCGAGCCGAGTGCATGACCGCCGCCGAGACCCGTGCGTCGCTGACGGGGGCGGAAGTTATCGACGAGAAGCGGACTCGTACCCTGGCGCAGGCAGCGCGGGCGAAGAAGGCCGCCCAGCGCAGCCTGCTGCGGACCTACCTCAAGCACGACGTCGTGATCGAGGTCGAGCTTGGAGGGACGAAGTTCTACCCGGCCTTCCAGTTCCGGGACGGGAAGATCGTCGATGCGCTTGCCGAGATCAACCAGGCGCTCGCCCGGTCCTGCGGAGGCTCGGACCCGACCGACGTCGCCAGGGCGCTCCTGGACTGGTGGCAGACGCCGCGTCCGGACTTGCAGCTGGACGTGGACGGCTCGGACCGATCGCCCCTAGGAGACTGCTGAACAATGGCGCGCCTCCCGAGGTCCTCGGGCTGACCTGAAATTCTGAGGTCATGCAGGGTGAGGCCGATCGGCAGCGTGAGCTGCTGGATGTTGAGTCAGTGGCTGGTCATCTGCTCGAGCCGGGCAGCGTGTTCGCGTTGTTGGCCGAGCATCGGGACCGGTTGTTCCCGAGCGAGTTGTTCGCCGACCTGTTCCCGACCGGCCGCGGTCGGCCCTCGATCCCGGGCGAGGTGATTGCCTCGGTCATCGTGCTCCAAGCGCTCTACGGCCATTCGGACCGCGAAGCCGTCGACGCCTTGACCTTCGACCTGCGGTGGAAGGCCGCGTGCGGGTACGCGATCGACAAGCCGGGTTTCGACCCGTCGACGCTGACCTACTGGCGTCGCCGGCTGGCCGCGAGCAACCGGCCGCAGCGGATCTTCGAGGTGGTCCGCGAGGTGATCACCGAAACCGGGGCGGTGGCAGGGAAGCAGCGTCGGGCGCTGGATTCCACGATCCTCGACGACGCGGTCGCCCGGCAGGACACCGTGACGCAGCTGATCGCGCAGATCCGCCGCGTGGGTCGTGAGGTTCCTGGCGCCAAGGGCCTGATCACCGAGCACTGCACCCGCCTGGTTGTGTTGACCGGACAGGACTACCACTTGACCGGGAAGCCGCCGATCGCGTGGGACGACCCGGCTGCTCGTGAAGGGCTGGTGTCCGCGCTGGTCGGCGACGCACTCGCCCTGCTCGCTGTGCTGGATGTCGAGGCCATCACCAAGACGGGCGGGAAGCCGGCCGATGCGGTCGCGCTGCTGGCGCTGGTCGCGGGCCAGGACGTGGAGCCGACCGAGGACTCCGATGGCACCGACGGCCGGTGGCGCATCGCCCGGAAGACGGCGCCGGATCGGGTGATCTCGACCGTCGACCCCGACACCCGACACGCCCACAAGACCCGGAAACGACGCCAGGACGGGTTCAAGGCCCACGTCGTGGTGGAGCCCGATACCGGGTTGACCACCGTGTGTGCGTTGACCAAGACCAACGGCCCGGCCAACTCCGATGCCACCGTTGGTGCCGAACTGGTCACTGCCGACTCGACCCTGGCAACCGACCAGCAGGTCGAGGTGCTCGGGGACTCGGCCTACGCCACCGGCGACATGCTCCACACCCTGGACGGCAAGAAGTGGCTACCGCTGCTCAAACCGTGGCCGCTGCGCCCCACGGTCGAAGGCGGATTCACCCTCGATGACTTCCGCTACGACGCCGACGCCCTGACCTGCCCGGCGGGCATCACCAGGAAGCGGTCCGCGAAGGGTACCGTCACCTTCGGTGCCGCCTGTCGCGGCTGCCCGCTACGACAGCGATGCACCACTTCGGCAAGCGGGCGCACGGTGTTGATCGGCGAACACCACCAACTGCAACGCGAACACCGCAAACGAGCCGCCGATGACGGCTTCCAGGCCCACTATCGGCAGCACCGACCGATGGTCGAACGCTCGATCGCCTGGCTCACCCGCGGCGCCCGACGCGTCCCATACCGAGGCGTCGAGAAGAACAACAACTGGCTCCACCACCGCGTCGCCGCCCTCAACCTGCGTCGACTCCTCGCCATGGGTCTCACGATGATCGACGGAGCCTGGGCCCTGGCCTGACGGGGCCCTCGCGGGCTCAATCCGCCCCTTGCGCGCGGCTGCAGAGCCGCGCAGGATGGCCCACGGCGGGCGGAACGACCCCGTTGTCGCACCCAGAGTGCTGACTCAAACTCTCCGCTCGACGGCCTTGGCGGCGATCCGCCCGCCACCCACGCCGCCAGATGACCGGTTGTTCAGCAGTCTCCTAGACCTGCTGGACTCGGTCACCGAGGAGCAATTCGCCGCGGCGATCGACGAGTCGGATGCAAGGCGCAGCTTCGCCGCATCCGATCTCGGTTGACCATGATCTCGCTGTAGATAGTCCTACGTGGGGGCATGTGGTGGAATTAAGATTTTCGACCTGACATCTGGCCGCAAGACAGGAAGGAGCCCGGACCGGGAGCACGATGCCTAATGATCCTCTGAACCTCGACAAGGCCGGCGAGTGGGCTGGCGTGTGGTGGCTGCCGGAAGCCCCTAGCGAGAAGGTCCCGGGTGTCCTCCGGTACGACCCGGAAGATGGTCTCTCTCTGTCGCTGATCGGCACCTTCGAGGATCGGATCTTGACGACGGACTCGTCTGGATGGACTGCTGTTCACGAAGGAACCCGCACCTGGGAAGTCATGCACGGTGTGGCCGAGCTCAGGGAGATCACACTGCTCGGCTGTGTTCCTAGGAGCACCAGAAGGACCATGGGTGCGCGAGTGGCGAGCCCTGACAAGCAGACCGTGACTGGGCTGACCCCGTTTTGTAGGTCCGGTGGTTCTGGGAGTCGTCCTGTCCCCCGTGGTTGCGGGCAGGGAGACTGGTCAGATCATGTCGAACATCAGGAAGCGTC
>NZ_DAMBGD010000031.1:0-5771 GCF_032060985.1 Mobilicoccus sp. | reverse complement strand
TCCGTCGTCACAACGCGCCACAGGGCACTACCTCGGACGGTGGATCAGGGCTGAGTGGCGCACCTGGTGCCGACAGCAAGGTGCGAAGCTGAGCGACGGCAGCATCGACGTTCATTCGCTCTTCCGCTCCATGATCATCCCGATCGACGTAAGAGAACGACCAGCATTCCCAATCCTCGCGATGGAGTGGCCTTGGAAGCTGTACCTGGGAAACGGCACATCATCCAGGCTCAGCTACAAGGACTCAAGCGTGCTTCTGACCGATGCCGAGTTCAGGATCGACGACTACGGCACCAGCGGACCACTCTGCTTCTCGATCATGACTCCCACCTGGGAGCTCGCCTATGAGGGACATTTCGGATCGCAGGGCCTGCACTACCGTGCGAAGGGCGACGACGCCGAAGTAGTCGGCTGGCGAGACGTGAGAACGCCTTTCTCAACCTGGCTCAACAGCGACAAGCCGACCCTCTTCCTATCGGGAGATCGAATGGTGACCGGGGATGATCGGCTCCTGGCGCCACGGACGGAGTTGCCTCCCTACCCGCGCGAGCGACTCCGTGCGCTCGACTGGGCGAGCAATGGCGTTGACATCACAGTGGAGTCGCAAGGGATCGAGCGCAAGGCAAACTCTATTCAGGCGTACATGGCCCGATTCCTGTCGCAAGACCAGACCTTCGACATCCTCATCGACGACGACCGCGCTGGCGAAGCCGCCGACCTTGTAGGTATCCGCGTCGACAAGGGTGATCTTCATATCACGCTGGTGCACTGCAAGTACTCATCGAAGCCCACCGCCGGCTCACGCCTCAGCGACCTGTACGAAGTATGTGGCCAGGCGATGCGTGGAGCACGATGGCGCGACAACGGGGCACTTCCGCTGCTGGAGCACCTTGATCGCCGAGCGAAGGCGTACACGAGGAGAACCGGTCTGAGTCCCTTCGAGATCGGCGACCGGGAAGCTCTGTTCGGAATCCGGCAGCAAGCTCCCCAACTGTTCCCTCGTATCTCGACTGTCATCGCGCAACCAGGCCTCAGTATCAAGGCATCCTCGGACGAACAACTCAGGCTGATTGCTGGTGCTGCGTCGTATGTGCAGAGCGTGACCAAGGGCAGCTTCGATGTTCTCGCATCCGAATAGAGCGCGCCTACCGGACCCGCCGCGCCCATACGCGCCGCTACACGCTCTTCCCGCAACCCAAAGGAATCGAGGAATCGGAGTGACAGGCCACCGTCTATCTATCGCGCGTCAGCTGACGCTTCGTATGAGTTCTGGCTGAGGATTTCGGTCGTGAGCACCGCTTTCGGCCTGATTCCTAGTCCGGCGCTCCCGTGCGCGAGCCTTCACGACGAGGACGACGCTCACCGGGCCGATGGCCATCATCTTGAGAACGTTCCAGATGCAGAGCAGGACCACGAGGTGGAGCCATCCTGGGCCGCCGTTCTCGAGGAGTGTGGTGCACCAGAAGGCGATGGCCAGATATGGGCCGGCGAGCAGCATCGCTGGCATGCCCCACTTCAGCCCCTTCCTGGTGCGGATCAGGTCGAGCAGGACGTTGCTCGGCATGTAGCGACGCAGGAAGTAGCGGACCTCGGCGCTGGCTGTCCACAGTAGGCGGATCATGATGGGCTCCTCTCAACACGCGAGTCGTTGTTGAGACGGTGCGTGGAGAGTGACCCGAAGGTCTGCCGCGAGCGGCCCAAAGGTAAGGAGAAATCCGCCTCACCTTCAAGGTTACGCCCCAGTCATGACATTGGGAAGGGTCAGATGCTGCGCCCAGGCCCGGGCTGGTCGCGCCTGACGGCCTGCAGATCGACCTCTGCCTGACGGCTCTCATCAGCGACCAGCTGACGTACCTTGTCGAGCGCGGAGCGCGCTCGGGCGGCGTCGATCTTCTGCGCGGCCGACTCGGGCGGGGCACCGATGGGCGCGTCGTCGGTGATGCGGTACCGGTCTCGGTAGGCCGCGACCACACGTGCGGACTTGCGCCAGGCCGCGGCTCGTCGTCGATCGGCGAGCGGTGTTCCGAGTGCCTTCGTCCACGGGGCGCGCTCGGAAAGTGCGCGATCGAGTGTGGCGTCGGCGCGTGCCTCCATCAGCGCCTCTCGCTCCTCAAGGGCGGCGCGCATCTCGGCGTCGATCACTCTCTGCGCTTGCGGGATTAGGCCTGCAACGAGTCGCGTCGGCTTCCGAGTCCGGCCCGAGCCAGCCGGGCGGGCGGTCGCCCGCTCGACTCGGTAGTGGAGGACGGCGGCGATGTCGTCCGCGTCGCCGAGTCCACGCGCAGCGACGAGGCGCGGCAACAACGCATCGACATCGTGATGGTTCGCTTCAGCCCGGCGGAGTTCAGCCGCGAGCGGGCCGAACGCGTCGGACTCGATGGCGCTCTCGGCCTGTTCCTCGGTGAGCCCGGCACCCCGGACGAGGGTGGCCCAGCGGTCGTGTTGGGCTGCGGCTGCGATGGTCTCGTACTCGGCGGCGAGCTGGGCGATCGAGCCCCACTGTTCCTGTTCGGCCACGATGGTCTCGTGTGCCGAGAGCTCGGCACCGCTGTGCTGCAGAACGCCGTAGAGCACGCTTCGCGCGGTGGCGTGGGGGTCGTCGCCGGGGTGTGGCTGCGCATGATCGTCGGCGCGGTCGAGGGTCACGTAGGCGTGGTTGGAGTGCCGCCCTCGGGTGATCGCGACGTAGAAGGTCTCCCTCGTCGAGGTCGGTTCGACCAATACATGCGCAGTGTCGGTCGTGATGCCTTGGGCCCGGTAGGCGGTGACCGCGTAGCCGAGATCGACATGCTCGGCCACATACGCGGCGGGGAGGACGATGCTGCCGCCGAACCTGCGCCCACGCCTGCGAGCCGTGATGGTTCCGTCGTCGCGAACAGCGGTGCCGGTCCCGTAGTCGCGTGCGATGGTGATGGTCCCGTCGTCGCCGACGGCGGTGATGGTCCAGATATCGCCGTTGCGCACCCAGTCCCGCCCGGCCAGGGTGCGGAGGCCCCGATTGTTCTGTCGCGTGATGATGGTGTCGCCAACCCCAGCGGCGGTGCCGTCCCACAGCTCGACCTCGCGGTCGGGGGTCAGCGTCTTGTTGAGGATCAGGTCGGCGCGGGTGCGACGGTTCAACGCGGTCACATTTTCGTGGGTTTCGGCGATCAACACCGAAACCACTCCCGCGTCCCGGTCAGCGCGCCAGGCGTTGTACGCCGCATCAGTCATGGCCTCGGCCTCGCCGTCGGTGATGCGCTCGTGGGCGAGGTAGGTGTCGATGGCCGCAGTGCGTCCGTGGCGCAGTTCGAGTGAGGCGGTCTTCTCCCAGATGTGGGTGAAACGGTGAACGTCGACCAATTCGGGAGTGTCGGCTCGGTCTCTGGCGATCATCGCAAACGCGCCGCCGGCGTCCACGGATTGCAGTTGGGCGTAATCGCCGACCAGCAGCACCTTCGCACCGGCGTCCTGGGCGAGGTGGGTGATGCGGTCCAGTGACAGGGTGCCGGCGAGGGAGGCTTCGTCGATGATGACGAGCTGGCCCGCCTCGAATGTGGTGCCATGGATGAGGTGGTTCTGCCACCACTTCGCCGTGTTCTCGGTCGCGATCCCGAGGTCGTCGGAGAGGACCTGTGCTGCGACCGCTGACGGCGCGAGCCCGACGACGGACCCGGGGCCGTGCTCGTGTTCCCATGCGCGGCGGAGTACGTTCATGGCGGTGGTCTTGCCCGCCCCGGCGGGGCCGACGAGTACGTCGAGGGTGCGTCCTGATACCGCGATGCGGGTAAGGGCGTCGGCTTGGTCGTCGCCGAGCATCCGGCCGTCCGCGGCGGGGCTGCGCGTGATCTTCTCGATCGTCGCGAGCCGCACCGTCGGACCGGTCAGGTTGGCGGCTCGTTCGAGGAGTCTGCCTTCGGCAGCGAGCTGTGACTCGGAGGTGAACACGGTCGAGCTTTTCGGACGGAACACCGAGGTGCCGTCTCGCCGACGAAACACAACTGGCGACGCGGCGAGTTCAGGTGGCGTCAACCGAAGTGAAACGAGTTCGGCGGCGTCGGCGACCATCGCGACGATGGATTCTCGGTCCTGCATGGTGGCGAACCGCCAGCCCATCGTCTGCCGGGAGGCCTCGGCCATGAGATTCCACCGTCGCCAGGTCGAGCGCTTCTCACCGACGACCTCGACGACTGAACGCCCCAGGTCGCCGATCACGTCGAGCGGCACGTCGTCGGCGCGCAGCAGGAGCGGCTTGTCGTTGTCGGTCATCTCGCGTGCCCACGTCGTCGCGTCCTGGCCGAGGGTCTTGGTTGCGCGGGTTCGCCATTCGGCGGTGAGGTCCGCCAGGGATCGGACCTGCTTCTCGGGCCGGGTGGCAAGCGTCGCTTGGGCTCTGAGTTTCATGATGGCCGCTGGTGCCGGGCGTCGTCCGTGCGCCGCGATGTACTCGGCGATGAGGCGGTCGGTCTCGGCATCAATGTGACGGGCGCGGGTCGAGAACTCGGCGATCAGTTCCTCGGGCACGCCGGTAATGGCCCACGCGGGGTTGTGGTCGCGGCCCATCTCTCGGGCCTCCCAGGAGACGCCGAAGGTGCGCGTCATGTGGTCGGCGAACACGGCTTCGTGAAGTTCAGACAGGGCGACGACGGCCGCGTGCATCGGCCTGCCGTCGAGCGACCGCCATTTCCCGTCGAGGACGGTCTTGGCCTTGTTGCTGACGACCACGTGCGTGTGGAGGTGAGGGTCGCCAGCACGGGAATCGAAGTGATCGAACGCGGTCGCGATCAGCCCGGTGACATCGACCTGCGCAACTGCGCCGTCCCCGGCGGTTGCGCCCGTGCGAGTGGCTGCAACCTCGCGCTCCATGAACGCAACCACCCCCGCAACCGCTCGGTGATGCGCCTCCCCGATGAGTGCCTGGACCCCGGCGTCGGCGACCGCCCACAACACGCTCGCGGACTTCGGAATCGAGAAGGTGAAGTCGAAGCCCGCCACCGCACGCCGTGTGCTGCGGGCAGTTTCCTCGGCCACGATCTGCGCGACCGCCTCGCCCTTGGCCCAAGGTGTGAGCGTCTGGTCAAGAGCGGCGATCCGTGCCTCGATCCGCTCGTCCTGGCTCTTGTAGGTCGGGAAGCCCAGTCCGAGCTTGTCGCCAGTGATCGGATCACAGCCGGTGCCCATCAGGAGCTGGAGCTGGTCTTCCGAGACTCGGTCGCCCACCTGAATTTCGCCCTTGCCGAGGGCCGCTATGCCCGCGCCGAGCCATCGGCCAGGCGGGGTGCCGTGGGGTCGTAAACGTACCTGCGTCTTGTAGAGACGAAAGAGGTACCCGCGATGACTACCGCGACCCCGACCCGCACGCCCGCACCGACCACCAGCCCGAGCCCCGACGCCCAGCCGACGAGGGCGGTGCTCTACGTCCGTATCAGTGACGACCCCGAGGGCCTGGAGAAAGGAGTGGAGCGGCAGGAGGCCGACTGCCGCGCCTACGCCGAATCCCTCGGCTACGAAGTGGTGGAGGTGTTCCGGGAGAACGACACTTCGGCGTTCAAGCAGCGCACCATCACCCTGCCCACCGGCGAGAAAGTCCGCCGCGTAGTGCGGCCCCGGTTCCGTGCTCTGCTGTCGTTCCTGGCCTGTGGGGGTGCGGAGGCGATGATCGCCTATGACCTCGACCGGGCCGTGCGCGACCCCCGCGATCTGGAAGACCTGATCGACGCGAAAGTGCTGTACGGGTGGGACTGCTGCAGCATCAGGTGGCATCTGACCGGGCTGGCCTGCGGGGCCGGCTG
>NZ_DAMBGD010000030.1:0-16971 GCF_032060985.1 Mobilicoccus sp. | reverse complement strand
GCGCCGACACCGATCGCGGCGTGAACACCCACACCACGCTCAAAGTCGAAGAGCCGCATTACAGCGAGACGGGCGACCCATTCATTCGGATTCAGAACGTGGGTGGAGGAACGCTCGACTTGACCGACATCGCCTACGTCCAGGCGCCCGATACCGCGGAGGCACGACGGACGCTCGTCCGCAGCGGAGATGTCCTAGTGAGTATCACCGCGGACCTTGGCCGTACTGCTGTGATCCCGCCTGAGCTGGGACGAGGGTACGTCAACCAGCACATGGCGATTTTGCGGGCGCCCGACCTTGTTCCAGAGTTCTTGGCTCACTACCTGGAGTCTGCCGAGGGGCGCCGTCAGCTCATGAAAAAGAACCGAGGCCAGGTCAAGGCAGGTTTGAACTTCGATGACATCCGTTCGGTCGAGGTTCCAACCACCGCACGTGAAGTCCAACAAGAGTTTGCCGACTTCTGCCACCTCGTCGACCAACAGCTCGAGGCGGCGAAGGCAGTGCAGACCCAAGATGACGACTTGTTCGCTTCCCTCCAGGCCCGAGCGTTCAGGGGTGAGTTGTGATGGGTAACTTCGACTTCCTCCGCGCTGAGTGGCCGGAGATTCACGCCAGTTGTGCGAAGGCGGAGTCGTATCTGACGAACGATCCGTCCACGGCGTGCCTCCTCGCTCGGCGGTCGGTGGAGCTGCTGGTCATGCACCTGTACCGCCTTCTCGACCTCGAAGAGCCGTACAAGCGGGACCTCGCGGCACACATCGCAGACCCGGCGTTCAAGAGCGTCACGGGTGAAGGCATCTCCACCAAGCTGATGCTCATCAAGAACGTCGGCAACCAGGCCGCGCACACGGCCAAGCCGATCCAGGCGCACACCGCGTTGCAGGTGATGCGAGACCTCTACCTCGTCATGGTGTGGGCGGCGTTCCGGTACTCCGCCGCGCCCGACTCCGTGCCGATGGGCAGGCAGTTCGACCCGCACCTCGCTGCGCAGGCCGCGCCGCTCTCGCGCGCGGAGGTCGTCAAGCTCGCCGAGAAGTTCCAGGCCCAGGACGAGGCCCACGCCCGCGAACTCGAAGCCCGCGACGTCGCCCTCGCCGACCGCGACGCCCGCCTCGCCGAACTCGAAGCGGAACTCGAGGCCGCCCGCGCCCAGGTCAAGGCCGCGCAGGAGGCCAAGACCCTCACCGACACCCAGGACTACCGCGAGTCCGAGACCCGCGACGCGTTCATCGACCTCCTCCTCCACAAGGCCGGGTGGGCCCTCGACCAGAAGCGGGACCGCGAGTACCCCGTCACCGGCATGCCCACCACCAGCGGTGAAGGGCGGATCGACTACGTCCTCTGGGGTGCCGACGGGCTGCCCCTCGCCGTGGTCGAGGCCAAGCGCACCCGCCGCTCACCGCACGAGGGCCAGGAGCAGGCCCGGCTCTACGCGAACGCTCTGGAGCAGGAGTTCGGGCGGCGGCCGATCATCTACTACACCAACGGCCACGAGCACTTCCTCTGGGACGACGCGTCGGACTACCCGCCCCGCGCCGTGCAGGGGTTCGCCACCGCCGACCAGCTCGAACTCCTCATCCAGCGCCGCGACACCCGCCGCCCCCTCGCCGGTGAATCCGTCGACCGCGAGATCGCCGGCCGCTACTACCAGGCCCGCGCCATCAGCGCGATCGGCGACGCCTTCGACCGCCGCCAGCGGCACGCCCTGCTCGTCATGGCCACCGGCACCGGCAAGACCCGCACCGCCGTCGCCCTCGTGAAGCAACTCATGGACGCCGGCTGGGTCAAGAATGCCCTGTTCCTCGCCGATCGGCAGGCCCTCGTCAAGCAGGCCCACGACGCGTTCGCCGAGCACTATCCCGAATCCGGGCCGGTCAACCTGCTCAAGGACCCCCGCAAGACGGGCCGCACCTACTTCTGCACCTACCAGACGATGATGGGCCTCATCCAGCAGACCGACGGCGAGCAGCGGCGCTTCGGGCCCGGGTTCTTCGACCTCGTCATTATCGACGAGGCCCACCGCAGCGTGTACGCCAAGTACGGGTACATCTTCGAGTACTTCGACTCCCTGCTCGTCGGCCTCACCGCCACACCCAAGGACGAGGTCGACCACAACACCTACCGCCTCTTCCAACTCGAGGACGGCGTCCCCACCGACGCGTACTCCCTCGACCAGGCCATCGAGGACGACTACCTCGTCCCGCCCCGGGGCATCTCGGTGGGCACGACGTTCCTGCGTCGCGGCATCCGGTACGACGACCTCACCCAGGACGAGAAGGACACCTGGGACACCATCGACTGGGGCGACGACGGCCCGCCCGACGCGATCGAGGCCGAGGAGATCAACCGGTTCCTGTTCAACGAGGACACCGTCGACAAGGTCCTCGCCCTCCTCATGGAGGCCGGCCACAAGGTCGCGGGCGGGGACCGGCTCGCCAAGACGATCATCTTCGCCAAGAACCAGCGGCACGCCGAGTTCATCGCGCAGCGGTTCGACGCCGGATGGCCCGAACTCGCCGGGCGGTTCGCCCGCGTCATCACCCACGGTGTCTCCTACGCCGACCAGCTCATCGACGCCTTCTCCGACCCGGAGTCCGACCCGCACATCGCCATCAGCGTCGACATGCTCGACACCGGCATCGACGTGCCCGAGGTCGCCAACCTGGTGTTCTTCAAGCCCGTGCGCTCACGCACCAAGTTCTGGCAGATGATCGGCCGCGGTACGCGCCTGCGCCCCGACCTGTACGGCGAGGGCGAGCACAAGCGCGACTTCTACGTCTTCGACTTCCTTGGCAACCTCGAATTCTTCAGCCAGGACCTGCCCACCGCCGAGGGCTCGACCCAGAAGTCCCTCACGCAGCGGATTTACGAGCACCGCGTTGCGCTCGTCCGCGGCCTCGACACCGCCGGCGGCGATGCCGACCTCCGTCGGGAGACCTCCCGTCTGCTCCACGAGTTCGTCTCCGGGATGACGCTCGACAACGTGCTCGTGCGCCCGCACCGGCGCCTCGTGGAGAAGTTCAGCGACGGCGCCGCATGGGACACCCTCAGTGCCGAGGACGCCCACGACGCCCTCGAACTCGGTGGCCTGCCCACCGCCGCAGCGCAGGGGAGCGAACCCGCGAAACGGTTCGACCTGCTCATCCTGCGGCGTCAGGTCGCCGATCTCGACGGCGACGTCGCCACCGCTGAGCGCATCCGCGAGAGCGTGCAGGCCATCGCGACCGACCTCCTCGGGCGCACCGCGATCCCCATGGTCGCCGCACAGGCGCCGCTGCTGGAAGAGATCGCCGGTGACGAATGGTGGGTCGACGTGACGCTCCCGATGCTCGAACTCGCCCGGCTACGGCTGCGGGACCTGGCGGCGTTCGTCGTCGGTGACGGCACCCGCAACCCGGTCTACACCGACTTCGCCGACACCCTCACCGAGGCGGTCGACGTCCACCTGCCTGGAACCACGCCCGGCATGAACTGGGAACGCTTCGTCGCCAAGACCACCGCCCACCTGCGCGAGCACGACGACCACATCGCCATCCAGAAACTGCGCCGCAACAGGCAGCTCACCCGCGCCGACCTGTCGAGTCTCGAGGAGATGCTCCACGACCTCGGCGCCGAAGCGACCCATCTGGAGCGGGCTGTGGCTGAAACCGGAGGGCTGGGACTGTTCCTGCGCTCTCTCGCCGGCCTGGAGCGGGCCGCGGCCATGGAAGCCTTCGCCCGCTTCCTCGACACCTCCGCCTACAGCGTCGACCAGATCCGGTTCGTCGAAATGGTCATCAACGAACTGACCACCACCGGCGTCATGGAACCCGCCCGCCTCTTCGAATCGCCCTACAGCGACGACCTGCCCCGGGTCGACACGATGTTCCCCGACGCGGACCTGGAGATCATCGTAAGCACACTGCGCGATGTCCGGGCCCATGCACTGCCCAAGGAAAAGACAGCATAGTAGTTCGCGCGAAGGCACACTGCCGTAACTCCGCGCAGCAGTGAACTCTCGTGCGGAGGCGTGTAGCGAATTTCCGGTTGAAATGGACCCGCGGATGAGCATAATGGAAATGAGCGGCCCTCAATGCCCTCAACAAGTTCATGGCACTGAGGAAAGAGAGTCATGTCTACGCGCAAAAATCACTGGGTCCAAAGTGGGTGGGGGATCGAGGTCAGGTCGGTCGATCAGCTCGTTCGGTTGGTGGGGCGTGTCGGGACTCTTGAGCGGGGTCAAAAATTTGTTTGGCGAGGGGTTGCGGACGCCTCTTGGCAGATCCTGTCCTCTCTGCAAGTCGCGATAAAACGGGGGGATTTTGCTAAGGCTAAGTTGCACTCAAATCCCAACGATCAGGATGATCTTCGACAGGTGGAGCGGCGGATTCTGGACGGAGCGCATCACTGGGGAATCGGGGTCACGGAAGGCGGAGTGATGCCTGATCTGCAACTCCTGGCGATGTTGCAACACCATGGAGCGCCCACTCGTTTGATCGACGTGACTACTGATCCTATGACTGCCCTCTGGTTTGCATGCCAACCGCCTGCAAGCCTACGTGGATCTCCAGTCGACGAAGGTGGTAGGGAGTCTGGCAGAAGGCGTTCACCTAAACATGCCCTCTTTGCATTTAATGTCACATCGGTGGCTAACGTAACGACAGTCGAGCCCATGGGGGGATTGACATCCAGCTTCGCGGATCAGGCTGCGGCATCACTGGATGTCGCGCTCACGCACAGTCGGGACACCGGGAATCCTGTGCTGCTGACGCCGAGGGTTCAAGATGTTCGAATGGCGGCTCAACGTGGCCGCTTTCTTCTCGGGGTGGAATCGACGTCTCCCGTCGTGCCTGGTTTGCACGCCTTCCCCTTTGAGGCGGGTTCTCCACCCGGTGAAGAGGGATTGACGCGCTTGATGGCGCCGGAGGAAAAGGGGAAAGGGCGACCGCGTCGAATCGATTTCCTAGCAATCATCTTCAATGATGGGATTCGAGAGAAAATTCTCGATCACCTGCGTGCTTCGTACGACACGTCCGCTTCGACCATGTACCCGGACCTTCAAGGTTACGTGGAAGCCCTCAAATTCGACGCCTTCGACCTCGACAAGGTGCCCGCAAGGGGTCAACTGGATCAGCTGATCTTCAATCCCGAAGCGCCAGCTGCTACGGCGGAACTCGCAGATGACGACTCCTGACCCGTCGCACCTAGTGCGGTGCTGTTGAGCGTGTTTCGTGCGTATTGAGGGGCTGTCCTGAGTTTCGGTGTGCCGTGGACCGGTCTTGGTCGCCCGCGCCGCCTCGCTCGGCCAGCGCCGGGCGGCAGGGGGCCGCACGGGGAATGTGCCAATGCGCGACATTCAGGCGTGCCAACGAGAGGCGGCGCGCTGTATCGCCAGAGCTCACGGCGTTTCGTCGACCACCCACCATGGGTAGTTCACGAAAGAACTGCCTGTAGGTTCACGAAACTCCCGGTCAGGCTCGTCCTGGCCTGGGGTTGCCCCCGTTTGACGGACATCGATTAAGCGGCCTGGGCCGCGGTGGTGTTGCGGTGTTCGAAGGCTACCGGGCTGATGAATCCGAGGGCGCTGTGGCGCCGGCGGCGGTTGTACAGGGTCTCGATCCACTCGCTCACACCGCGGATCGCGGCGGCACGGGTGCCGAACTCGTGTCGGTTGAAATACTCGGTCTTCAGCGTGGCCCAGAAGCTCTCTTGTTGGGCGTTGTCCCAGCACACTCCGGTACGGCCGACCGATAGCCGCACGCCGAGCCCGGCGGCGGCGTCGTGCAGCTGCTGGGAGGTGTATTGGCAGCCCCGGTCAGCGTGCAGGATCACCCCACGGTCGAAGCCCTCGCGGAAGGTGACGGCGCGCCGCAGGGCTTGCTCGACGAGGTCGGTGTGCAGGTTGTTGCTGAAGGCGTAGCCCAACACGCGGCGCGAACAGCCGTCACGGACCGCGCACAAGTACAGCCACCCCTCACCAGTGGGCAAGTACGTGATGTCCGAGGTCCACACCTTGTTGAGTGCGCCGGTGTCGAAGCGCCGCCCGACCAGGTCCGGGATCGCGTGCGGTGAGGGACCACTGATCGTGGTCACCGGCGTCCACGGCCGCGGACTGACCCCTCGGATCCCTTCGGCGCGCATCGCTTTGGCCACCGTCTTCGTCGAGACCTTCTCGCCGGCGGCGCGTAGCTGCGCGGTGATCCGCGGGGCGCCGTAAACTTCGTCTGATTCCTCGTGCGCGGCAAGAACCAGGGCGCGGACCTGGCGCCAACGCCGCTCCCGCGGCCCCGGCTCGGTCCCATGCCGGGTGGCCCAGTCGTAATAGCCCGAACGGGGGGCCTTGACCCCTGTTGGTGGACACGGGGGTTGATTACGCGGCGGTCGCCAGCGTAGCGGTCGTGGTGGTGGCCTCGTAGTCGTTGGGGCTGAGGTAGCCGCACCAGGAGTGGCGTCGGCGCGTGTTGTAACGGGTGAGCCACTTGAAGACCTCGCGGCGGCACGTCAGAGCGTCGGGCCAGGCGCGGCGGTCTTGCAAGACCTCGCGTTTGAAGGTCGCGTTGAACGACTCGGCCAGCGCATTGTCGGCTGAGGTGCCGACGGCGCCCATGGACCGAGTCACCCCCTGTCGGCGGCAGAGTTTGGCGTAGTCCTTCGAGGTGTAGACACTGGGTTCAACCGGTCGTTGCAACACTCGGCTGTTGAAGCGATCGTAGGTGCTCCTCGAGCACTTCCGCGGGAGTTCTCCATCCGAGCGCTTTACGGGGGCGGTTGTTCAGGGTGTAGGCAACGGCTTGGAGGTCCTCGGCACTCCAGCGGGATAGGTCGGTGCCCTTGGGGAAGTACTGGCGCAGCAGGCCGTTGGTGTTCTCGTTCGTGCCTCGTTGCCAGGGCGAGTGGGGGTCGGCGAAGTACACGCGGGTGCCGGTGTCCATCGTGAACCGCGCGTGGGCCGACATCTCCTTGCCGCGGTCCCAGGTGATGGTCTTGCGCAGTTGCTCGGGCAGCTCTGCGATCGTCGCGGTCAACGCGGTGTTCATCGCGATGGCGCCATAGCCACCCAGCGCCGGACCGTTCTTCACGTGGGGCTGTTCGCCCCACCCTGGGCATCGGGGCAGGTGGATCAGGACCGTGGCGCGGCTGCAGCGCTCGACCAGGGTCCCGATGGCCGACCTGTCGGTCCCGATGATCAGGTCTCCTTCCCAGTGCCCGGGGATGGCGCGGTCGGCTGCCTCGGGCGGGCGAGCGCTCAGCACGACCTGGTCGGTGACGTGACCCTGGGGCTTGTTACGGGAGCGTTCTCGCGGTTTGCGCAGGGCCCGGCCGGTCCGTAGACAGGTGACCAGTTCGCGCTGCAGCGCGCCCCGGCCCTGGATGTAGAGGGCCTGGTAGATCGCCTCGTGACTGACCCGCATGGACTCATCCTCAGGGAAATCGACCGGTAACCGGTTCGCGATCTGCTGCGGACTCCAGGCCGTGGCCCAACGGCGGTCCGCCCGGTGCGGCTTGTTCAATCCTTTCCACGCCGGGGGCCGCGGGCCGGCGGTCACAGCACCATCGGGGCCGCGGACCTCACCGGCCAGACGTTCCTGAACGTAGGATCGCAGCCGCTCATTGCCGACCAGTTTCGCGGTCTTGGGACGCTTGGCGGCCTGCTGAGCCTTCCACTGCGCCACGCCCGCGCGGTACTCCAACCTGCCGGCGCGGGTGGCCGCGTTGCGACGCAGCTCTCGCGAGATCGTTCCCGGGTCACGTCCCAGGGTGCGGGCAATCCCGCGCACCCCGAGGCCCTGCGCCTTCAGGATCGCGATCTCCTCACGCTCGGCGAAGGTCACGTAGCGGCCCGTGGGCTCAGCCAGGCTGATCGGTGGCATGCCACCAGCGTGGCGAAACCATCTGCTGCCCACCGACACTGACACGCCCACCGCCAACGCCGCTTCCGCGGTATTCACCCCCGTCGCGATCAAACGCCAGAACTGGCGCTGCACCGCCCGCGACGGCTCGGGCCGTCCCGGGGACCGCATCGGCGGCCGCAGCGCCCGATCCGCACGCCACTGCCGACGCACCCCCTCGGGCACCTCGCTGGTCTTCCGGAACCAATCCGACTTCGCCACCACACACCTCCACGATCAAGGTGTTGCGACGACCACTTGAATCCGCCGACCGACCCGTGGTCGGAATGGAAGATCGCCCCGACCAGGCAGCCCCGCGTGGCGGCCGCGCCCTGCAACGCTTCTTCGACGAGCTCGGTGCGCATGTGATCGGCCATGGCCCACCCCACCAGACGGCGGGAGTAACAATCGATGACAGTGGCCAGGTACCAGTTGGACCCGTCCCCCAGAGGGAGGTAGGTGATGTCGCCGACGTACTTCATGTTCGGCGCTTCGGCGGTGAAGTCTCGTTGCAGCAGGTCAGGAACGTCTTCTCGGGATGGTTCGGGCCGTGTGGTGACGACCTTCCGTTTCTTGACGTAGCCGGCGATGTGCTCGCAGCGCATCACTCGCGCCACGCGCTTGTGGTTCACCCGCTGATCCGGCTCGACGCCGTCGTTGAGTTCGGCCGTGACGCGTGGGGCGCCCAGAGTGTTGTCCGCCTCGTGCAGGATGCGGATCCGGACGGCCAGGGCGGCGTCGGCGGCGGCGCGTTCGGCCCGGGTCGGCGCGGCCTGCAGCCAGGCGTAGTAGGACGAGCGCTGAACCTCCAGCAGCTCACAGAGTCGCTTCACCTCGTAGGTGGCGGCATGGTCGGCGACGAACTGGAAGCGACTCACCAGCGCGTCTCCCCGGCGAAATACTTGGCCGCCTTCTGCAGGATGTCCCGCTCGGTCGTCAGCTTGACCTCGTTGACTTCCAGCTCCCGTACCCGCGTTCGCAACCGGGCCAACTCCTGCTCAGGAGTCTCATCGACCGGCGAAGCCGCCGAGGCCGCCCTCCCGCCGGTGTGGTGGACGGGACTGTCGACCCGCGTGCCGTCGGCGGCGACCTTCGTGCCCGTGCCGTACGCGCGCAGCCACTGAGTCAACGTGCCCCGCACGATCCCCAGGTCATCGGCGATCCCACGGACCGTGGCGCCCGGGGTCCTCTCGTACAACTCGACCGCCTGACGGCGGAACTCCTCGGAGTAAGTCTTCCTGGCCATGATGGACAGATCATCTCGCTCTCACCCGCGGTGCGGGATTCAGCGTGTCCACTACCAGGGGTCAGGCCCCGGGCTCGCTGCGCGCTCATGACCGCCGCGAAGCCACCCTGGTCGATGCGCCGTTCTTCGGACGCCCGCTGACACGGGTGTGGTCAAGCGGCGCCACGTTGGGCGGTGGTGGCGAGCGCTACTCGCAGGCCACACCGTCGTCGTCGCGGTCGAGCTTGGGGCGGTACCCGGGGTCACCGCGGTACAGGGGCGCGGCTCCTGCCGCGCGTGCCTCGGAGCAGTTGGCGTAGACCTCCCCCTCCGGTTCCTCCTCCTGGGAGGTGTCGGCGAATTGCTGGGGAACGGCTTCGGCCTCCGCCGTCACCGTTTCGGTGGCGGTCACGGTTTCCGTCGCGGTCTCCGTGACGGTTTCGGTGACCGTCTCCGTCACCGTCTCGGGGGTCGGCGCGGGGGCCGTCACGGTGACTGTGACAGGTTGATCTGGCCCCATCGTGACGGCCTGATCTGGCCCCACTGGCGACTCGCCGGGGTGGTTGTGACGGTTTGATCTGGCCCCACCCCAGCCTTGCTCACATCAGAGCACTCGAGGGATCGGGGTTGGGATGGGATCACGTGTGGAGTTGTTCGCTGCGATACGTCGGGACGCGCGGGTCGAGGAGATCTCGATCCGCGAACTGGCCCGCCGTCACGGGGTGCACCGGCGCACCGTAAGGCACGCGCTGGCATCAGCGGAGCCGGCACCACGGAAGGCACCGACACGGTCGGCACCGCGGTTGGACCCGTTCAAGGACGCCATCGACGGCATGCTCCGCGCGGATCTGGACGCGCCGAGGAAGCAACGGCATACCGCGACCCGGATCCTCGCTCGCCTCGTCGACGAGCAGGCCGCGACCGGTCTGTCGTACTCGACCGTGCGGGACTACGTGCGGGTCCGGCGGGCACAGATCGACCTCGAGGGCGGACGCCGCCTTGAGGCGTTCATCGCCCAACACCACGGCCCGGGTGAGGAGGCCGAGGTCGACTTCGGTGAGGTCTGGGTCGTCTTGGGCGGGGTGAGGACCAAGTGCTACATGTTCGTCCTGTGGCTCTCCCACTCCGGGAAGGCGATCCACCGTGTGTACCCCACCCAGGCGCAGGAAGCGTTCCTCCAAGGGCATATTGAGGCGTTCGACGCGATCGGCGGGATCCCCACGAAGCACATCAAGTACGACAACCTCACCTCCGCAGTCACGGCCGTCATCCACGGACCGGGCCGTGCCCGCAACGAGAACGACCGGTGGGTGCTGTTCCGGTCGCACTACGGCTTTGACGCGTTCTACTGCCAGTCCGGCATCGAGGGCGCCCATGAGAAGGGCGGCGTCGAGGGCGCGGTCGGGTGGTTCCGCCGCAACCACCTGGTCCCCATGCCTGAGGTCGATTCGCTTGACCAGCTGAACGAGCAGATCAAGGCGTGGGAGGCCGCCGACGAGGACCGGCGGATCAGTGGTCGCCTGAACACGATCGGGCACGACTTCACCGCCGAACAACCCCTGCTCAGGCCGCTGCCGATGGAGGTGTTCGAACCGGGACTGGTGCTGAACCCTCGCGTGGACCGGTCCTCGATGATCAGTGTGCGGATGGTGAAGTACTCCGTCCCGGCGCACCTGATCGGTCGCCGCGTGCGCGTCAGCCTGCGCGCGACCGAGGTGGTCGTGTTCGAGGGCCGCACCGTGGTGGCTATGCACCCACGGGTCGTGGCCCGGGGCACCAGCCGGGTCGTCCTGGATCACTACCTAGAGGTGTTGCGGTTCAAGCCCGGCGCCCTTCCCGGATCTACTGCTCTGGCGCAAGCCCGCGCTGCAGGGGTGTTCACCTCGGCGCATGAGGCGTTCTGGGCGGCCAGCCGGAAGGTCAACGGCGACGCTGACGGCACGCGTGAGCTCGTCGACGTCCTGCTGCTCCACCGCTCCCTCACAGCCGAGCAGGTCACCGCCGGGATCGCCGCCGCCCTGACCGTGGGCGCGGTGTCCGCGGACGTCGTCGCGGTCGAAGCCCGCCGACACACCCCCGACACCACCACGGCGACGGGTGGGGCCAGCTCTGACCGTCATCACGTTGCTCGAGGCGATACGCGCGAGCAACGCGTTGTCAGTCTGACCCAACGCCGCCTGACCGACCCTGCCGCAGTGATCGCCGGTCTCCCACCCGATACCCGGCCGATCCCGTCCGTGGTCGCCTACGACGAACTGCTCCCACGACGACGCACCACCACCCCTCCCACCCCTGATGTGAAAGCGAGCACCAGCTGATGAGCCCGACACCGGTGGCCACCCCGGTCAGTCCAACGTTGCGCCGCCGGCGTGGGATGACCGAAGAGGCCGCGATCGCCGCGGTCGACCAGGCCTGCCGCCGACTTCGGTTACCCACGATCCGGGCCCTGGTCGACGAGGCCCTGTCGGTGGCGAAGAAGGAGCAGCTGACCTACCAAGGCTTCCTGGCCGAGCTGCTGCTGGCCGAGGTCGACGACCGGGACCGACGCTCGTCGGTGCGCCGGGTCAAGGCGGCCGGGTTCCCGCGGGACAAGTGGCTCGGGGACTTCGACTTCGACGCCAACACCGCGATCAACCCCGCGACCGTGCACGAACTCGCCAAGGGCGACTGGATCCGCCGAGGCGACCCGCTGTGCCTGATCGGGGACTCCGGCACCGGCAAGTCCCACTTGCTCATCGCCCTGGGGACGGCGGCCGCCGAGCAGGGGTACCGGGTTCGGTACACACTGGCCACCAAGCTCGTGAACGAGCTCGTCGAAGCCGCCGACGACAAACAGCTCGCCAAGACCATCGCCCGCTATGGCCGGGTCGACCTGCTCATGATCGACGAGCTCGGCTACATGGAACTCGACCGCCGCGGCGCCGAACTTCTCTTCCAGGTCCTCACCGAACGCGAAGAGAAGAACTCCATCGCGATCGCCTCGAACCAGTCGTTCTCCGGGTGGACCGACACCTTCACCGACCCCCGCCTGTGCGCCGCGATCGTGGACCGGCTCACCTACAACGGCACCATCATCGAAACCGGCACCCACTCCTACCGGCTCGCCCACGCCCGGGCCAACGTTGTCGTATGACCGTGCGGCTCTATGGGCGGGCATCGCTCGATGCTTCTCCTCGCGGACTTGACCCTGGCGGCTCATTCCCTATTATCTGATCATGCGCTCAGATGACATGGTTGTTGGGTTGGATGGCTGTTCGGTCCACTGCGTTCACCCGGAGAAGGTCCAGCTCGTGCTGGATGCCACGCTCCCGGCAGATGAGCTGGCGCGGGCGGCGAGCATGTTCAAGCTCCTCGGCGACCCGACCCGGGCGCGGTTGCTGTTCGCGCTTCTCGAGGCCGGTGAGCTGTGCGTGTGCGACCTGGCCGCCGCGACCGGTGTGCAGGAGGCGACGGTGTCGCAGTCGTTGCGGATGCTGCGCGCCTCCGCGGTGGTGACCGGTCGCCGGCAGGGCAGGTTGGTGTTCTACCGGCTCGCGGACGCCCACGTGCGGATGCTGCTGGACCTGACCAGGGAGCACATCGCCCACGACCAAGCAGCCGGCATCGCGTCAGCCCAGGCGATCCGGTGAGCGACGGACACGGCCACGGAAGCGCGGGCGGGGCGCATCGGTGGCGGCTGCGGTTGGCGTTCATCCTCGTCGCCGGCTACTTCGTCGTCGAGCTGGTGGCAGGTCTGCTGTCAGGGTCATTGGCGCTGCTCTCCGATGCCGGGCACATGGCCGCCGACGTGGTCGCGCTCGGTGCGGCGTTGGTGGCCACCCGGATCGCCTCTCGCCCGGACAGCACCGGTCGTCGCACGTTCGGGTCCTACCGTGCCGAGGTGTTCGCCTCCGGCCTGGCTGTCCTGTTGATGCTCGGGGTCTCGGTCTACATCGCGGTGGAGGCCATCGGGCGCATCGGCGCCACGGCGGAGATCGCCTCGGGGCCGATGCTGATCGTCGGCGGCATCGGCCTGGTGGTCAACATCATCGCCCTGCTGCTGTTGCGCGGCGGGGCCAGCGACAGCCTGAACGTCAAGGGCGCCTACCTCGAGGTCGTCGCCGACACCGTCGGCTCTGTTGGCGTCATCGTCGCCGGGGTCATGGTGGCCGCGACCGGAAACGCGTGGTGGGACACCGGCATCGCCTTGGCCATCGCCATCTTCGTCGCCGTCCGCGCGATCATCCTGGGCCGGGAGGTCCTCACGGTCCTGGGGCAGCACGCGCCCGCGGACATGGCACCGGACGACGTCGAAGCCGCCTTGGCAGCCGTCCCGGGTGTGAGCAACGTGCATGACCTGCACGTGTGGACCCTCACCTCGGGGATGAACGTGGCCACCGCCCACCTGATGACCAGTGAGGGCGCGGACGCGCACGCCGTCCTGGACAGCGCCCGAACGGTCATGCTCACCAGCTTCGGCGTCGAGCACGCCACCCTCCAGGTCGAACCCAACACCCACACCGGATGCAAGGAGGTCACCTGGTGACCACATGGACCGCCCTGACCACCCCCGAACGGCGCGCGACCCTGATGCGCCGCGCCCAGCTGCTCGCCGCTGCCTCCGTTGCCTACAACACCGTCGAGGCCGTCATCGCGATCACCGCCGGGAATATCGCCGGCTCCTCCGCGCTGGTCGGGTTCGGCCTGGACTCCCTGGTCGAGGTGTCCTCCGGGCTGGTGATCCTGTGGCAGTTCCGCCACCGCCTGCCAGAGAGCCGGGAACGCGCGGCGCAGCGCCTCATCGCCATCTCGTTCTTCGCCCTGGCCGCCTACCTCACCGTCGAGGCCGGGCACGCCCTGATCACCGGCGCCCGCCCTGACTCCAGCCCCGTCGGGATCGGCCTGGCCCTCGCCTCCCTGGCGGTGATGCCCTTCCTCAGCGTGTGGCAGCGCCGCACCGGTCGCGAGCTTGGCTCGGCCGCTGTCGAGGGCGACGGCACCCAGACCCTGCTGTGCACCTACCTGTCCGCGGTGCTGCTGGTCGGCCTGGTGCTCAACGCCACCCTCGGCTGGTTCTGGGCCGACCCGCTCGCTGCCCTGGTCATCGCGGCCGTCGCGGCCCGCGAGGGCTGGCAGAACTGGCAGGGTGACGACTGCTGCGCCCCGGCGGCGCTCTCTGCCATGGGGGCCGGTGCTGACACCGACACCACGACCTCAGCCTCGCAATGCGCCGCGGATGACTGCTGCACCACCTCGACGAGCGGCGTCGACCAGGCAGCGGACCGACAGGCGGCACCCACCCCCGTGACCCTCGCCCGGCGCGAGGACCACTCGTGAGCCGCCGCATGCCAGCCCAGATCCGTGCGGCGTTCGACGCCGAGCTGCGCCACGCCCGCACGGCCACCACGAGCGGGCAACGGTGGGCGGCGCTGGAACGGGCGCACATCCTGTCCCAACCCTGGGCCTGGCCGCACACCCGCGCCCACGCGGTCATGTTCGCTCTGGCGTGGAGCGAGCACGACCGCCGCGAAGCCGCCGGGCAGGTCCTGCGGCTGCTAGTCGCCGCACCCGGATCCGCGCTCGGGCGCTACCCCGAGGGCAACACCGGCCGCGCCACCGTCCCGCTGACCCAGCCGATGCCCGTCCCGCAAGATCTCGCCGAACTCCTCACCCACCGCTGACGCGGCTTCCTCCCACCCCGGGGAACCTGACCGGGCCCCCGACCCGTTCGCCCCACGAGCCCCCTGCCCTTCCTGACTTACCTGGAGCTGACCCCTGTGACACCCGTGAAACGCAACGCCCTCGTCTCCGCCGCCGTCGTCGCCCTGCTCGTGGCCTTCATCGCTGGAGCCCTGGCACTGTCACCCAAGAAGGCCGACCCCGCCGACGCCGCCGGTGCGGCCACCGGAGCCGGGGCGGGGACGGGCAAGCTGGTGCGCGACGACAGCCACCGGCTCGGAGCCGCAGGGACGGGCAAGGTGACGCTGGTCGAGTTCCTCGACTTCGAGTGCGAGTCCTGCCGTGCGGCCTACCCCGTCGTGGAGGAGCTGCGCACCACGTACGCCGGCAAGGTCGACTTCGTCGTGCGCTACTTCCCGATCCCCAGCCACGCCAACGCAGTCAACTCCGCTCTGGCTGTTGAGGCCGCTGCCCAGCAGGGCAAGTTCGAGGACATGTACAAGCGCATGTACGACACGCAGGAGACGTGGGGTGAGCAGCAGGACTCCAAGGCGTCCCTGTTCCGCGGGTTCGCCCAAGAACTCGGTTTGGACATGGCCGCCTACGACAAGGCCGTCGCCGCCAAGGCCACCCAGGAGCGGGTGGAACGGGACCGGCAGGACGGCCTCGACCTCGGCGTGGAAGGCACCCCCACGTTCTTCCTCAACGGCAAGAAGCTGCAGCCGTCCTCGGTCCAGGACTTCCGCGACCAGATCGACGCCGCCCTCAATGGCTGAACCGGCACCAGGCCGAGCAGACGCACCAGCAACGACCCAGCAGGACCGAATCGTGGGTCGGGGCACGGCTTGGGTCCTGACGCTCGCCAGCGTGGTCGGCTTGGTCGCCGCGTTCGTCCTGCTCCTCGAGAAGATCGCCCTGCTCACGGACCCGGCCTACGTGCCCTCCTGCAGCATCAACCCGGTGCTGTCCTGCGGGTCGGTCATGAACACCGACCAGGCCGCCGCGTTCGGGTTCCCCAACCCCATCCTCGGCGTCGCCGGGTTCACGGCCCTGCTGACCATCGGCGTGGTCCTGCTCACCCGGGCGGCACTGCCGGGATGGTTCTGGTGGGGCATCCAGGCCGGCACCACCCTCGGGGTCGTGTTCGTGCACTGGCTGATCCTCCAGAGCCTGTACCGCATCGGCGCCCTGTGCCCCTACTGCATGATCGTCTGGGTCGCGGCCATCACCGCGTTCGTCACGACCACCGCCCAGAACGTCAGAACCGGTCGGATTCCGTTCCCGGCGCGCCTTCGGCAGGTCGCGTCCTACAGTCCCAGCGTGATCACGGTATGGCTCGTGGTCATCGCCGCACTCATCGCTGTCCGGTTCTGGGACTACTGGGTGACGCTCGGCAGCTGAACGCTGCTCGCGGCCTTGGTCGCGATCCGACCGCCATGGTCGCCAGATGCCTCAGATCGGCACCTGGAAGCCCGACACGAGCTCGGCCTGGAGCCATCGGGTGAGGTCTTCCCAGACACCGGTGGGTAGCAGCACGCCCACGACGACGAGCAGCCCGCCCCCGACGAACTGGACGAGGCGATGGCGGTCGCGCACCCAACCCGACACGCGTGCGAAGCGTTCGATCCCGGCCGCCGCGAGGATGAACGGCACCCCCCAGTCCGAGGGCGTGACAAGCCATCACGCCCGTACCACCACCGGCCGGGGCCAGATCAAGCCGTCACCATGGGGCCACTTCGAGTTGACATAGTCATCACGGTGGCTGTCGTGGTGACGGGTGGTGCCGTGATGGTGTGCGTCACGGTGGGGGCCGGAGTCGAAGCACCGGTCGACGAGGCTCCGGCCATCGCGCTGCCCAGCATCGTGGCGCCGATGAGGAGCAACCCCAGGCACCCACACCCGACCCCTGCATTGCGGGCGGCAGTCTTCCTGCCGTTCGTCCCGGGCCCCTCGTCATTCGGCTGCAGCTTGATAATGATTCCCCCATCTGGTGAGCCCCGTTGCGGCCCAGTCAGTTTCGGTCGCGATGGGGAGTCCGCGCCGCCCAATGGGACGAACTCGGGCCCAAGGTCCCTCTCATGCGGGGCGCACGACAAGCCCCGGCCACCCGTGAGGGCGGCCGGGGCGAGAGATCGGAGTGGCGCCGGGTCAGCGCTGGAGAGGGCTGTAGAAGACGAGGCCGTTGCCCTGCGAGTCGTAGACCACGGCGCGGCGTTCGTG
>NZ_DAMBGD010000029.1:0-19313 GCF_032060985.1 Mobilicoccus sp. | reverse complement strand
CCCGGAAGCCGCGTAATCCAACACACCCCGTGTCCAAAGATCGGGGGCAAGGCCCGACATGCCCCCGACCACGCACCGGGCCTTGACCGCGGCGTTCGCGCAGGGCACCGACAGGCTATCCAGGTGTTCACTCCACCCGGCCCGCTCGGCCAACGCCAACACCGGAGCCAGGCCCGCGCACGACACGAGATTCCCGTCATCAAAAACCGGGCGGATGCTGTGAGACGCTTTCACCTGCGAAGTGCCCCTTCGGCTAGGTCAGATGCTTGATGTGGTAATCACCATCTTCCCAGCTCAAGGGGCACTTCCGTCGTCACAACGCGCCACAGGGCACTACCTCGGACGGTGGATCAGGGCTGAACGGTCCTCTGATGACGCTCAGGCGAAACTCCTCAGATCCGCTCATTGAATTCCCCACCCGTGTGCCTCCATCAATGCGGGTGGGCCCCCTCGACGACGGCGGTCTCTGACCACACGCCATCCCTTCCGAGGGGAGCCTCACGTCATGCTGACACGGGAGGAAGACATCGGCGCTCACGCGCTGCGCCGGCAGGGTTGGACGATCTCGGCGATCGCCCGACACTTGGGCCGGGACCGCAAGACCGTCCGCGCCTACCTTACGGGTGGCCGGGTCGCCAGGGTGCGCAGGCCCGCCGGCGGTGCTCCATTCGAGCCGTTCCTCGAGTACGACCGCGAACGATTCACCGGAGAACCTCACTTGTGGGCACGACACTGTCCGACGACGTCACCGCGCTCGGTGTGACCGGTCGGGACTGCTGCACGGGTAGGGTCGTCCGAGCTGGCTTGCTGTTGAGCGGGCCTGAGAGGGTGAAGCGCGCCCAAGCCGTGCCCTAGGAGCGCCGTCGCGCCTCGCTTGCATGCGGCTGGCTGCGTGGTGCATTCGGAGAGGGTCTCGCAATTTCGTGCGAGGAAGTACGTACGCGTTGAGCCGGTACGGAGTGGCCGGTTCCATGGGACGCATCGGCGCGGCCGGTGACAACGCCGCGATGGAGTCCTTCTTCGCGCTGACGGACGAGAATGTGCTCGATCGGCAGCCGTGGAACACGCGCGAACAGCTACGCCCCGCCATCGTCACGTGGATCGAGAAGACCCACCACCGACGACGCCGGCAAGCACGGCCCGGACGCCTCACCCCGATCGAGTTCGAGACGATCAGAACCACACAGGCCGCTGCCGCGGCCTGACATCACCGATGGCCCACTTCGTGCAGTAATCCCATTTCCACAGGAACCGACCTGTCAGGACGCTCGCAAGACGGCATGCCTGCCACCGTCCATCTCGTGGCAATTGTGTCAATCGTCGACATTATCGACGTACCAGCGGTAGGTGGATTCGATGCCCTCGCGCAGACGGATTCGCGACTCCCAACCGAGACTGCGGATGCGCGAGACATCAAGCAGCTTGCGGGGAGTGCCGTCCGGCTTGGACGTGTCCTGCACGATCTCCCCCTCGAATCCGGTGATGTCCGCGACAATCTCGGCGAGTTCGCGGATCGTCACGTCGGTGCCGGTACCGACGTTGATCGGGAGTCCATCGTCGTAGTTCTCCAGCAGCATCAGACAGGCCTCGGCGAGGTCGTCGACGTGCAGGAACTCACGGCGCGGGGTACCCGTGCCCCACAGGATGACCTCGCTCACCCCGTCACGGGCTGCCTCGTGGAAACGCCGGATCAGCGCCGGCAGGACGTGGGAACTCTGGGGGTCGAAGTTGTCGCCGGGGCCGTAGAGGTTGGTCGGCATCGCCGAGATCCACGCTCGCGCGTATTCAGTGCGGTGGGACTGCACTGCGATGACGCCGGCGATCTTAGCGATCGCGTACGCGATGTTCGTTTCCTCGAGCGGGCCGGTAAGCAGGCTCTCCTCGCGGATGGGCTGCTCGGCCATCTTGGGGTAGATGCAGCTGGAGCCGAGGAAGAGGAAGCGCTCGACTCCGACCCTGGCAGCCGCGTCCATGAGGTTGACCTGGATGCGGAGGTTGTCCGACATGAATTCGGCAGGCTGAGTGCTGTTGGCGAGGATTCCGCCCACTCGGGCGGCGGCATCGACGACGACATCAGGGCGGACGCGCTGGAGGAGCGCCTCGGTGGCGGCGGCGTCGCGCAGGTCAACCTCGGCGGAGGTTGCCCCCACGAGCCGTGTGAAGCCCTGCGCCTCGAAGTGGCGCCAGATGGCGGACCCAACCAAGCCCCGGTGCCCCGCGATGTACACGACGCAATCGCGGTCAATCTTGTTGCTGGACAATGACTTTCCCTCCCAGGCGTCGTCGGATGGACCACAGTGTACCGGCGATAGACGCCCGTCTTGGACGCTGATCCAGGTACCCTCACAGCATCCGACGAACAAAGGAGTCCGATGCCCAAGCGTGCTCTCATCACCGGTATCACCGGTCAGGATGGGTCGTACCTCGCAGAGTTGCTGCTCTCCAAGGGATATGAGGTCCACGGCCTCATCCGGCGCGCGAGCACCTTCAACACGACGCGGATCGATCACATCTATAGCGACCCCCATGATTCAGGTCGTCTGACCTTGCACTATGCCGACCTGTCGGCTGCGTCGCGCTTGGTCACCCTCATGGATCAGACGCGCCCGGACGAGGTCTACCACCTCGCCGCTCAGAGCCACGTTCGAGTGTCCTTCGACGAGCCCGAGTACACCGGCGACGTCAGTGGCGTCGCGACGACCCGCCTGCTGGAGGCGATCCGGATGATCGGCCTCGACTGTCGGTTCTACCAGGCGAGTACGTCGGAGATGTTCGGCGCGACTCCGCCGCCACAATCGGAGGAGACCCCGTTCTACCCTCGCTCCCCCTACGGCGCCGCCAAGCTCTACGCCTATTGGATGACGCGCAACTACCGTGAGGCGTACGGTATGTTCGCCACCAACGGCATCCTGTTCAACCACGAGAGCCCCCGCCGGGGTGAGACGTTCGTGACCCGCAAGATCACCCGCGCCGTGGCGGCGATCAGCCGTGGTCAACAGCGCCACCTGTACCTGGGCAACCTCGACGCCATCCGTGACTGGGGTTACGCGCCGGAGTACGTCGAAGGGATGTGGCGGATGCTGCAGGCCGATGAACCGGATGACTACGTCCTAGCGACGGGGGCGGCCGTCACGGTCCGCGACTTCGTCGAGGCTGCATTCAGCGCAGCCGATCTCGACTGGGAGAAACATGTCAGGTTCGACGAGCGTTACCTGCGCCCGACCGAGGTCGACGCACTCATCGGAGACGCGGCCAAGGCCGAGATGAAGCTCGGCTGGAAGGCCAGCGTCTCCGCCGCAGAGCTGGCGAGCATCATGGTGCGTGCGGACATCGACCGCATCGACTGCGAGCTCAACGGCCACGCGGCCCCGGTGGACGCGCCCCAGTTTCTACGCGCCGCTTCCTGATCCGAGCACCGCAACGGCTGTGCTTGGCCTGTGTGGCCGCACCTCTCCGGCGCTCGCCGGGCCCCGCGCTCACGGCCGGCCGCACGCGCGAGGTGATTCTTGAAAAAGTGAGTGCACATAATCCGCCATGACCGGACTGGAGTAGCGCAGATGCCCTTCTCCGCAGCCCGTCGTAGTTCATCACGTATTCCAAGAGATCTATGTGGGGCACCCCAACAACAGCCCCTGCCTCGTCTGCAGCGCCCGGACGGAATTCGGCGCATCATTGATGCGCGTCGACGGTACCCGTGTCGAGCCAGGCGGACCCCCGGAGGAGGAGCTCCACCGCGAGGATTCCGCGGTCGAGGTACACGCGATTGACGTCGGTGATCTCGTACTCCCCACGCGCTGATGGTTGCAGTTCTCTTTCGATGATCACCACGTCGTGGTCGTACTAATAGAGGCCCGGGCCCGTGCAATGGGATCGCGGCCGGGCTGGCTTCTCCTCGATCCGCGTTGCACGACCTCGCTCGTCCGACTCGACGACGTCGTAGGCGGAAGGGTCGGACACCCGTAGGCGACGATCGTCTTCCCGACCTGCCCCCCATCCTGGCGAGCTTCGTCCCGAGGCCGGGGCCGGGGCCGTGGAAGATGCTTTCGCCGAGAACGAGACGCACCTCGTCCCCTCCGATGACGGCCGCGCCGATGGTGAACGCCTGCGCGATCCCCCTCCGGCAAGGGCTGGGACGCATAGTGAATGGAGATGCCGAAGTCCGGCCCGTCGCCGAGCAGCCGGCGAAAGGCGTCCACGTCCTGGGGGGTCGTGATGATGAGCACCTCGCGGATGCCGGACAGGACGAGCGTGGTGAGCGGGTAGTGGATCCTTGGCTTCTCGTAGGCGGGGACGAGCTGCCTGCTCACGCCACGCGTGATGGGTGCAGCCGCCTGCCGGCGCCCCTGGCAAGGGCGATGCCGCGAATGACCCGACGTGCCGCGTCCCGACGGGGGAGGCACGGGCGCCCACCTCGCTGCCTGCCCGGAGGTCTCCTACCGTGGGATCGGTGAGGCAACTGGTCACCGGCGGCGCCGGGTTCATCGGATCGAATTTCGTGCGGCAGGTCATCGAGAACACCGAGGACGAGGTGACAGTCCTCGACAAGCTCTCGTATGCCGGTGACCCACGCATTTTGGATGGACTTCCCAAGTCCCGAGTGCACCTGGTGCAGGGAGATATCGCGGACGCGGGGTTGGTCAATGAGCTCGTCGGCGGCCACGACGTCGTCGTGAACTTCGCGGCCGAGTCGCACAACGACGCCTCGCTGCGCGACCCTTGGCCGTTCGTGCACACCAACCTCATAGGCACGTTCACGCTGCTCGAGGCCCTGCGGCGACATGAGACGCGCTATCACCACGTCTCCACCGACGAAGTGTACGGGGACCTCGACCTCGACGACCCGGAACGGTTCACCGAGAACACGCCGTACAACCCCAGCAGCCCCTACTCCTCGACCAAGGCCGGCTCGGATCTGCTCGTGCGCGCCTGGGTGCGCTCGTTCGGGGTGCGGGCGACGATCAGCAACTGCTCCAACAACTACGGGCCCTACCAGCATGTGGAGAAGTTCATCCCGCGCCAGATCACGAACGTCATCGACGGCGACCGGCCCAAGCTCTACGGGGCGGGCCGGAACGTGCGGGACTGGATCCATGTCGACGACCACAACGCGGCCGTGCTGCGCATCATCGAACGCGGCGCAGTGGGCGAGACCTACCTCATCGGTGCCGACGGAGAACAGACCAACAGGGACGTCGTCGAACTCATCCTCGACCTCATGGGCCGTCCACGCGAGGCCTACGATCACGTCACCGACCGCGCCGGACACGACCTCCGCTACGCGATCGACGCGACCCGCCTGCGGACCGAACTCGATTGGCAACCGCGCTTCTCCGATTTCCGACAGGGCCTCGCCGACACCATTGCGTGGTACCGCGCGAACGAGGCCTGGTGGCGCCCGCAGAAGGCGGCCACCGAGGCCGGCTACCGCGCCGCCGGGCAGTGACACCCGGGGGAGTGCCGGCCGCATCCGGCCGGCACTCCCCCGGTCGCCCCGACGACCCTCATCCCGCCCGTCCTGCACACCGATCGGAGGAGCCGTCGTGGCCGATCTGTCCGTCCGCCAAACCGAGATCCCGGGCTTGCTCGTCGTCGATCTCCCCGTGCATGGGGACAATCGCGGCTGGTTCAAGGAGAACTGGCAGCAAGCCAAGATGACCGAGCTCGGGCTGCCGGACTTCGGCCCCGTGCAGCAGAACATCTCCTTCAACGACGAGGTCGGGGTCACCCGAGGCATCCACGCCGAACCCTGGGACAAGTTCGTCTCCGTCGCGACGGGACGGATCTTCGGCGCCTGGGTGGACCTGCGGGAAGGCGAGAGCCACGGCCGTGTCGTGACCGTCGAGATGGGTCCGGAACGTGCAGTGTTCGTCCCCCGCGGGGTCGGCAACGCCTACCAGACGCTCGCCCCGGGCACGGCGTACGCCTACCTCGTCAACGACCACTGGAGCCCGGAGGCCAAGGCGCGGCACACCTTCGTCCAGCTCGGTGACCCCGCCCTCGGGATCGCCTGGCCGATCCCGTTGCACGAGGCCATCCTCTCCGACGCTGACAAGGCCCACCCCGTGCTCGCCGAGTCCCGCCCGGCACTCCCACGACGCACCCTCGTGCTCGGAGCCGGTGGACAACTCGGCACCGCGCTCCAAGCAGCGCTCCCGAGCGCCGTCGCGCTCTCCCGCGCCGAGGCCGACCTCGCGAAACCGGAGACCCTCGAGGCGATCGAGTGGCGCGACGTCGACGCCATCGTCAACGCCGCGGCCTACACCGCGGTCGACCTCGCCGAGACCCCCGAGGGACGGCGAGAGGCGTGGGCGACGAACGTCACCGGAGTGGGACGCCTCGTCGAGATCGCGCGCCGCCACCGACTCCCCCTCGTCCATGTGAGCAGCGATTACGTCTTCGACGGGACGGTGCCCGAGCATCGCGAGGACGAACCCTTCTCCCCGCTCGGTGTCTACGGCCAGACCAAGGCTGCGGGCGACGCGCTCGTCGCGACGTGGGAGAAGCACTACGTCGTGCGGACGAGCTGGGTCGTCGGCGAGGGCAAGAACTTCGTTGCGACGATGGCGATGCTCGCCGACAAGGGCGTGTGCCCCGCCGTCGTCGACGACCAGTTCGGGCGGCTGTCCTTCACCGAGGATCTCGCTGCGGGCATCGTCCACCTCCTCGCCTCCGGCGCAGAATACGGCACCTACAACCTCACCAATGGGGGCCCGGTGCAGAGTTGGGCCGACATCGCCGCCGACGTCTTCGAGCTGCGGGGGCGGTCCCGCGATGATGTGACGCGGGTGTCGACGGAGGAGTACGGGGCGGGCAGGACCATGGCCCCTCGTCCGCGGCACAGCTCCCTTTCTCTCGCGAAGATCGAAGCAACCGGTCACCGTCCCCGGGACGTCGCGTACCGTATGCGGACGTTGGTGGAGTGACCACGGTGGGCCATCCGCCAATCTGCCGATCGACTCGTCAGTAGGCCCCCGAACCCCGGACGACGGCGTGGAAGGTGCGGAAGAGGATCCGCAGGTCACCGATGGGCGACCAGTTGTCGACGTAGCGCAGATCGAGGCGCAGGGACTCCTCCCACGTGAGGTCGCTTCGCCCGCTCACCTGCCACAGACCGGTCATACCGGGTCGCACGTGCAGGCGACGCAGGGCGTCGGGCTCGTACTGCTCCACCTCGGCGGGCAGGGGCGGACGTGGCCCGACGAGCGACATGTCGCCGTTGATGACGTTGAACAGCTGCGGCAATTCGTCGATGGAGTACCGGCGCAGGATCGCCCCCACCGCCGTGACCCGTGGGTCGTCCTGCATCTTGAACAGCACTCCGTTGCCGTCGCTGCGGGCTTGTAGCGCGGCGAGCCGCGCCTCGGCGTCGACGACCATCGTCCGGAACTTGTAGATCTCGAAGACCTCGCCCCGGATCCCGACGCGCTTCTGCATGAAGAACACCGGCCCGGGGTCGGTGAGCTTGATCGCGAGGGCCGTGACGAGCAGGAGCGGCGACAGCGCGAGGACGAGGAGGGCCGCGACCGTGCGGTCCATCAGCTGCTTGAGCAGGACGCTGCGATAGCCCGCCGCCGGACGCTCGATGTGGAGCAGGGAGAGGTTCGAGGACGGTCGGATCGACAACCGCGGGCCGGCGACGTCGAGCAGGCCGGGGCTCACGATGAGTTCGATGCCCCGTTCCTCCAAGGCCCACGCCAGGCGCCGCAGCGCCTTGCCGGCGAGGTCGGGGTGCGAGGCGACGGCGACGCACTCGGCCCCCATCCGGTCGGCCACGGCGACGGCGTCGCGCGGTCGCCCCACGACGGACACACCTTCGATCATCGGACTCGAGTTCCAGTCGCCGTCGAGGCTCGAGGCGCACACGGCGACGGGCAGCAGCCCCTGCATCGGCTCGGCCTTGATGCTCCGCACGAGCGAGGCCGCCGCGTCCGCACGACCCACGACGACGGTGCGCTGCATGAGATCGCCCTGCATGCGTCGCGTCGTCAACCACCGGCGCATGACGAACCTCGTGAGCATCCCGCCGACGAACAGCACCGGCAGGAGGATGAGCACGTACATGCGGGCGAGGAGGACGTTGAGCACGAAGGCCGTGACGGCCAGCAGCGCGAGCACGCCGAGGACGGCCCGTGTCACGGCCCGGTACTCCTCGACCGTCACCCCGAGATAGCGGCGCTCGTACGCGTTCGACATGCCGAGCGCGAGGATCCACACGGGCGGGATGAGCAGACTCACGAGCAGGTACGGCCCGCGGACCGTGTCACCGAATCGCAGCCCTGCGGCGAGTGCCACGGCGACGACCCCGACGAGGAGGTCGAGCACGACGAGACGAGTGAGGTAGCTGCGGGCCCAGGAGGGCGTCGTCCGCAGCCTCACCGCCGTCGACCCCAGGGTGGGCGCGAACGGCAGGTCGCTCGACGGCACCGACACGCGGTCGGGCCGTTTACCGTGGCGGGTTCTTTGCGGACGCACACGTGGCTCGGACGTCACCTGAGGTTCCCTTCGACGGAGCGGGAGGGGGCAAGGGCGCCCACCACCGCGTCGTGACAGAGACCGAATGCCGACCCCCCGCCGGCCATCCCGTCGTAGGCACCCAACACCCCGGCGCCCATACCCTCTTTGTCGAATTGTTACAGACGACAACCGAATAGCCAAAGGGCGACCCCTGCGCGAGCGTCGCAGGGGGCCGGTTCGCGAGGCCCGCGGATGCCCTGTCGCCTCAGGCGTGGAATCGATTCTGGGCCGCCGTCAGACCCTCGAGGACGACGGCCTCCGCGGCGTCGGCGGCGGTGTCGAGCAAAAGCGGCAGCACCTTGCGCTCGGTCCCGGTGAAGTCTCGCAGCACGAAGTCGGCCGCCTCCATCCGCCCCGGCGGACGTCCGATCCCCACCCGCACGCGCAGGTAGTCCTTCGTCCCGATGCTCTTGCTGATCGAGCGCAACCCGTTGTGGCCGCCCTCCCCGCCGCCCCTCTTGAGCCGGACGTCGTCGAAGGGGATGTCGAGTTCGTCGTGAACGACGACGAGCCGCTCCGGTGGCACCGAGAAGTACTGCAGCAGACCGCTCACCGGCCCACCCGACTCGTTCATGTAGGACGACGGCACCGCACCCACCACCTTGGGTCCCGGCGCACCCCCGGGCAGCACCCCCAGACGGAACTCCGCAACCTGCGCGCGCGCCTTGTGCCGCGAGAGCGACGTACCGCCCCGGCGCACCAACTCGTCGATCACCATCGCGCCCACGTTGTGGCGGTTCTTCGCGTACGACGGACCCGGGTTGCCGAGTCCGATCAGCAGCCACGTGTCCATACGCGCAGCCTACGGCCCCTCCCCGCGCCGCCCCGAATCGTCCGGGCTCTGTACCGCCTCCGGCCCGTGAACACCCCGACGGGTCGCTCCGGTCAGTAGGCGCCGCGGTGGCCGACCACGGCCCGCACCGTGCGCAGGAGGATCCACAGGTCGGTGACCGGCGACCAGTTGTCGGCGTACCGCAGGTCGAGGCGGAGGGACTCCTCCCAGCTGAGGTCGCTTCGCCCGCTCACCTGCCACAGGCCGGTCATTCCCGGACGGACGTGCAGCCGTCGGATCGCGTCGGACTCGTACTCGAGCACCTCCCGCGGCAGCGGGGGGCGTGGGCCGACGAGCGACATCTGACCGCGGACGACGTTGACGAGTTGGGGCAGCTCGTCTAGAGAGTGCCTTCGCAGCACCCCACCGATGCGGGTGATGCGCGGGTCGTTCCGCATCTTGAACAGCACCCCGTTGCCGTCACTCCGCACCGCGAGGGCCTCGATCGCCGCGTCGGCGCCGACCCGCATCGTGCGAAACTTGAGGATCTGGAACAACTCCCCCCGGATGCCGACGCGCTCCTGACGAAAGACCACCGGGCCCCGGTCGTCGAGCTTGATGAGCAGCGCGATGACCGCGAACACCGGCGAGAGCAGCACGAGCAGTGCCGCGGCCACGAGGCGGTCGGTCACCGCCTTCGCGAGGGCGCTGCGTCCGACCGCTGCCGGACGCTCGACGTGCAACAAGGACAGGTCGGTGGACGGCCTGATCGACATCCGCGGCCCCGCGACATCGAACAGACCGGGGCTGACGACCAGGTCGACCCCCCGTTCCGCCAGCGCCCACGAGAGACGCCGCAGAGCCCTGCCCGCGAGATCAGGGTGAGAGGCCACGGCAACCAAGTCGACGTCGAGCGCGTCGACCGCGGTAAGCGCCTCCAGCGGCGTTCCCACGACGGGGACACCGGCGAGCAGCGACTCCCCCGCAAGCTCCGCACCGTCGAGGTCGAGCGCGCACGCCGCTACCGGCCGCAGGCCTAACGAGGCGTCCCTCGACAGGCTCGACACCAGCGCCGTCACCGAATCCGCGCGCCCCACGACGAGCGTGCGCTGCAGGCACGCTCCGCGCTGACGGCGTCGCGCGAGTCGCGTCCGCAGCACCTTGCGCCCGAGGATGCTCCCGATGAGCAACGCCGTCAAAGCGATGAGGATGAAGGCGCGAGAGAGGCGGAGCTCACCCGAGAAGGACACGATCGACAGTCCGGCGAACAGATACAGCAGCCCACGCCACACCGAGCGATACTCCTCGGGGGTTGCTTGACCGACGTACCGGCGTTCGTACCCGTTGCCCAGCGACACCGCGAGCACCCAGGCTGCGGGCAGCAGGACCGCCAACAGGCTCATCCGGGCCGGCATGTCGAAGACGAAGCGGGTCCCCCCCGCGAGCAGCGCCGCCAATACGCCGACAGCGAGGTCGACGAGGACAAGGGTCCGCACGTACCGCGTCACCCAGGAATTCTCGTGTCTCGGCGCCGACACCGGATCGAGGGTGGGCGCGAACGGATCCGTCTGCGGTGGAAGCCGGAGGCGAGCCACCTGCCGGACGGAGGGGGTCCGTCGAGGAACTCTCGTCGCCGCGGAGGGGCCGCTGCGCCGGTCGATGACGGACATGGATGGGTGCCTCACTCGCGATGACGACGTTTCCCGAGGCCGAAGACTCTTCCCCCGCTCACAGTATTGCCACCTGGGTCGGCCGTCCAGGTCGAGTGTCGATGATACTTCTGCCGACGACAGGGTGATGTCCCACACGTTCCAGGGTGGGGTGATCCACTGTCACCCAAGCGAATCGGGAGGATCGAGCGTGTCGGGCCGTCGCGGCTCGGCGAAGGGTCGACGACTCCGTGAGGGCCGCCGCCAGTGTCGTGGGGGCGGTGAGCGCCTCGGTCCCACCCCGCGATGCGCCCCGACCGCAACCGATCACGTCACCCGACGGGTCGGCGTCCCGGTTCACACGACGAACGGGCCCGTCCCCCGCCTGGGGTCGGACCCGTTCGTCATGCGCGGCGACACGCCGGAGCGGTCGTGGGTGGGGCGTGCCCCACCGGGCTCACTCCTCCTCGGAGCCGCCCTGCGCGTCGGACTCGGCGGCCTCGGTGCTCTCGGCGTCCTCGCCGGACTCGTCCTTCTCGATGCCGGCGTCGGCCTCGGCGGACTCGAGCTCGGCCTCGAGGGCCTCGGCGGAGATGGCCTGCGTGATGTTGATGACAAGCAGTTCGGGGTCGCTGAGCAGCGTGACGCCGGAGGGGAGTTCGACCTGCGAGGCGAGGATCTGGGTGCCCGCCTCGGCGCCCTCGACGGAGACCTCGAGGGACTCGGGGATCGCGGTGGCCTCGGCCTCGACCTCGAGGGAGGTGTTCTCGGTGGTGATGACCGTCTCGGGGGCGGCGTCGCCGGTGACGACGACGGAGACCTCGACGGAGACCTTCTCGCCGCGCTTGACGACGACGAGGTCGACGTGCTCGATGATCGGCTTGATCGGGTCGCGCTGGACGTCCTTGACGAGGGCGAGCTGCTTGCGGCCCTCGATGTCGAGGTTGAGCAGGGCGTTGCTCATCTTCACCGCGAGCATCGTCTCGTGGCCCGGGAGGGTGAGGTGCACGGGCTCGGTGTTCGAGCCGTAGAGCACCGCAGGGATCTGGTCGGCGCGACGGATGCGGCGGGCGGCGCCCTTGCCGAACTCGGTGCGGATGGCGGCGGTGATGTCGGGCTGGTCGGCCATGGGTGTCTCCTTGGGGGCGTCGTCGATCGCGCACGGGGGCGCGATGGGAAGAGTCGATGAAGGGCGGCCTCGACGCGGGTCGCGGCACGAGGAGACGGCACACGCGATTCGCGGAGCGCCGCCGCGTCGATCACGGCACGCGACCGACGGGCACCCGGCGAGAACCGGGGATTCCGTTCGTGTCACGGCCCTCGCCGAGGCAACCCCGCCATGCTACCGGCGACCCCCGGCACGGGGAAATCGCGGGGGGGGCACGACGGGGGTGACCTCAGGTGGCGGGGTCGAACAGGCTCGTGACCGAGCCGTCCTCGAAGACCTCGTGGATCGCCTGGCTGATGAGCGGTGCGATGGAGAGGCAGGTGAGCTTGTCGAACTGCTTCTCCTCCGGGATGGGGAGGGTGTTGGTGACGATGACCTCACGCGCGGAGGAGTCGCGCAGCCGCTCGGTGGCCGGCCCCGAGAAGATCGGGTGGGTGGCGGCGATGACGACGCTGGCCGCATCCGCCTCCATGAGCGCGTCGACCGCCTGGCAGATGGTGCCGCCGGAGTCGATCATGTCGTCGACGAGGATGCACGTCTTGCCCTGCACCTCGCCGACGACCCGGTTGGTCTTGCTCTGGTTCGGCTGGTTGATGTCGCGGGTCTTGTGGATGAAGGCCAGCGGCGCGTCGTCGAGACGCTTGCTCCACTGCTCGGCGACCTTGATGCGCCCGGCGTCCGGGGAGACGATCGCGAGCTCCTCGCCGCCGTAGTTCTCCGAGACGTAGTCGCTGAGGATCGGCAGGGCCTGGAGGTGGTCGACGGGGCCGTCGAAGAACCCCTGGATCTGGGCCGTGTGCAGGTCGACGCAGATGAGGCGATCGGCGCCGGCGGCCTTGAAGAGGTCGGCCATGAGGCGGGCCGAGATCGGCTCGCGGCCGCGGTGCTTCTTGTCCTGACGGGCGTAGCCGTAGAAGGGGAGCACGACGGTGATCCGCTTGGCCGAGGCGCGCTTGAGCGCGTCGACCATGATGAGGTGCTCCATCACCCACTCGTTGATGGGGGCGGTGTGGCTCTGCACGACGAACGCGTCGGAGCCGCGCACCGACTCCTCGAACCGCACGTAGATCTCGCTGTTCGCGAACTCGTAGGCCGTGGTCGGCACGAGGTGGATGCCGAGCCCGGAGGCGACCTCCTCGGCGAGCGCGGGGTGGGCTCGCCCGGAGAGCACCATGAGGTTCTTCTCGGTGGTGCGCTTGATGCCGGTCATCGTTCTCAGGCCTCCGGGTCGGTGGTGATGGACGAGGCGGCGGCGTCACCGCGTGCGGCCCCGAGGTCGGTGAAGGGGGCGACGGTGGCCGAGGCGTCGACGCTCGACCCGGGTCGCAGGAAGACGAACGGACCCACGCGGGCCCCCGCGCCGATCTCGGTGAGGTAGGCGTGGGTGCGCACGATCGTGGCGCCGTCGCCGACCTCGACGTCGCGCAGCGTGGTGTCGGGCCCGATCTCGACGCCTGCGCCGATCGTGCTCGCCCCGAGCACCTGGGTGCCGGGCAGCAGACGACAGTCGCGGCCGAACGTCACCTGCACGTCGACGTGGGTCGTCGCGGCGTCGACGACGGTGACGCCGGCCCGCATCCACCGCTGCAGGACGCGGCGGTTCATCTCGACGCCCATCCGCTCGAGCTGCACGCGGTCGTTAACGCCCTCGGTCTGCCACAGGTCGTCGCAGACGTAGGCGGCGACGCGACGACCGGCCTCCCGGGCGATCGCGAGGACGTCGGTGAGGTACTTCTCCCCCTGGGCGTTGTCGGTGCCGACCTTCGCGAGGGACTCCCGCAACAACGCCCCGTCGAAGGCGTAGATGCCGGAATTGATCTCGGTGATCGCCGCCTGCGCGGGCGTCGCGTCCTTCTGCTCGACGATGCCGAGGACGTCGCCCGTGTCGTCGCGGAGGATGCGGCCGTAGCCGGTGGGGTCCTCGACGTGCGCGGTCATCACCGTGGCGCCGTGCCCGCCCTCCTCGTGCATCGCGACGACGGCCTTGAGGGTCGCGCCCGTGAGCATCGGCACGTCGCCGTAGGTGACGAGGACGGTGCCGGTGAGGTCGGCCGGCAGCTGGGCGAGGCCGCACTCCGTGGCGCGCCCGGTGCCGGGGATCTCGTCCTGGTCGGCGACGAGGGTGCCGGGGTGGATCTCCTCGACGTGCGCGGCGACGGCGTCCCGCTGATGACGGACGACGACGACGAGGTGCTCCGGGTCGCACTCCCGCGCCGCCGCGAGGGCATGGCCGAGCAGGGAACGCCCCCCGAGCGCATGCAACACCTTGGGGAGGTCGGACTTCATCCGCGTGCCCGCCCCTGCGGCGAGGACGACGACGGCGGCCGGTCGGGTCGGGCTCACGCACTGCTCCCACTGCTCAAGCTGGTCACCGCCGGAGGACCCGGGGCCACGCACATGCTACCGAGGCACGACGCCCGCGTTTCACGGGTCGGTCACCCATCCTGCCGGGGTCGACCACCTCACCCACGGGACCCGCCCAGATCGGCGGGCTCGAGGACACGGGAGATGAGGTATCCGGTCACGACGCCCCAGAAGGCGCCCCCGATGTTGAGGACCGTGAGATCGGCGACGGTGACGAGGAACGCGACGAGGGCACCCAACGTGCAGGTCCCGGAGAACGCGGCGACGAACGCCCCCTGGAGGGACTTCAGCATCGCGACGCCGCCGAGCACGGCGATCCAGGCCGTCGGCATGGCCAACATGAACGAGGTGAGGGTGGGGGCGAGGACGCCGACGATCACGGCGAGGCTGCCACAGAGGACTGCCGCGGTGTACTGCCGTTCCTTCTCTCCCGAGCTGGTGAGGAGGGCGTTCGTCGGGCCGGTGAGACAACTCGTCACGGCGCCGAGCGCGGCCGCCGGGAGGGACCACAGTCCGCACAACACCGTCGCGGTGTTGACCGGGACGTCGTGCCCCGCCGCGCGCAGGACGGCGGTCCCCTGACCGTTCTGGACGATGACGACGGTGATCGCCAGGGGGACGACGAGTTCGGTGAGGGCGGCGAGGGAGAACGTCGGCGTCTGGAGCATCGGGTCCGCCAGCCCGAGGGTGATGGGCGCCTGGAGACCGTCGGTGAACAGCACCGCGGCGACCCCGACGACGAGGGTGCCGAGCACCGGCGGCATCACCCTGGAGAAGCCGCTCGGGATGCTCAGCGCGACGAACGTGAGGACCATCGGCAGCGCCACCCACGGCGTGTCCTGGATGGACCCGACGAGGTCGAGCCCGAAGCGCAGGAACACCCCGGCCACCATCGCCATGACGATGGGCAGGGGCAGCAGCCGCATGACGCGCCCGACCCAACCGGTGAGTCCGAGGAGGAGGACGAGCAGCGCGGTGACGACGAAGGCGCCGAGTACGTCGCTCCACGGCACGTGGGAGAGGGACTTGCCGACGACGACGGTCCCCGGGATGGTCCAGAAGAACCCCAGCGGCATCCGGAACGCGAGGCTCGCGACCACGGTGAGCAGACCGTTGAGGGCGAAGACGGCGAACACCCAGGAACTGAGCTGCTGCGGCGACAGATCGCCGGCGGATCCGCTCGCGAGGATGACGGCGAGCGGCCCGGTGGCGGAGAAGACGAGGGCGATGATCGCGTTCGCGGCGTACCCGCCCCCGACGTCGCGGCGGAAGGCCCGCCAGCCCGCCGGACCGCGGCGCGGGCGTTCCAGGGGCAGCACCACCCGGCTCGTGTCCGTCACGGGCTCTCCTCCGACTCCTCGGCACCCGCGGCGGGGGCCGCCGGCTCCACGTTCACCGACGTGAGGTGACCGGCCAGCTCGGAGCGGGACCGCAGACCGAGCTTCGTGTACACGCGGGTGAGGTGGTACTGGACCGTCTTGACCGAGATGTAGAGCTCCCCGGCCACCTCCTTGTTGGTGCGCCCCGCGGCGACGAGTTCCGCCACCGTGGCCTCCTGGGGAGTGAGTTCACCGATCCCCGACTGGCGGCGACGTTCCACGCCGGACGCCTTGAGTTCGCGGTCGCACTGGTCGGTGTAGGTCGTCGCCCCCAGGCGGCCGAACGCCTCACGGGCGCCCCGGATGACCTCGTCCGCCTCCCGTCGCCGTCCGGCCCGGCGCAGGACCTGACCGCGCACGAGCCGCAGCCGCGCGATCTCCAGGGGCAGGGGGAGCCCGGTGAGGTGTGCGTCGGCACGGGCGAAGGCCGCGACGGCCTCGTCGATGTCGCCGCGGGCGCCGTGCAGACGACCGCGGACGGTCTCGGTGCGGGCCAGGGCACTTCGGCGTCCGTGGCGGGCCGCGACCGCTCCGGTGGCGTCGAGGAGCCGCTCCGCCTCGGCCAACCGGCCGGTCATCACGAGCGCGTTGGCGTACAGATCGCTCCACGGCCAGAAGCCGGTGTCCGACTCGGGGTCGGCGAGCCGACTCGTCGCCACCGGTTCCAGCACCCGGATGACGGCGCCGTGATCGGCCAGGGACTCGGCGACCTGGGCATGCGCGATCGCCGACGGCAGACGCATGGACAGGTAGTCGTCCTCGGAGGCCGCGCCCGCCCGGAGGTGAGCCCTGGCCTGCTCGAGGTCGCCTCGGTAGGTGTGCACCACCGCCGCGGGCCAGTGCACGAGAGGGCGGATCACCTCGTGCCCGCTCGTCTCGACGCCGACGACGGCCCGCTGGGTCACCTCGAGGCATTCGCTCCATCGGCCGAGGACGAAAAGGGTGCGGGCCAGCCAGGCCTGCGCCCACAGGACGATGCGGGTCGAACCGTGCGAGAAGTCCGCCGAGACCGCGCTCTCGAGGGCCGAGCGCGCCGACAACGGGTCGTCGAGCAGGAGATCGAGCCACCCGCGGCCCATGGTCACGCGCTGGGTCTGCGCTGCGGACGCGACGTCCGCCAACACGCGGTCGAAGGAGGCCCGTGCCTCACGCCCACGCCCCAACGCGCCGAGACCGAGCCCGCGGATGGCCGTGGCCTCGGTCGCGTGCACCGAGGCGGGCCCGCCCTCCTCGACCGCCCGGTCGGCCCAGGACACGAGGGCACGTCCGTCGCCGGAGACGAGGCTGTGCAACACCCACCGGGTGCACACCATCGCCCGGAACTCCTCGTCCAGCCCGGCCGGGTCGAGCGGGGCGATGTCGGACGCCGGGGATGCCGGCGCGTGCGTCCTCGCTCGCGTGTCGCCCCCTCGGGGGTCCGTGGCGGTGCTGATCGGGCGGTCGGCGCGAGCGGTCGGCATCCCGTCCTCGACGGAGCCTCCGACGGCGGTCCACGCGCGCGTGAGCCAGGCCTGGGCATCGTGATGACGCCCCAGGAGGATGGACAGGTAGCCCAGCGTGGCGTGGGTCCGCGCGGTGTGCGGAGAGCTGTGCAGTTCCGCCACGAGGTCGACCGCCTCGGGAATCTGACCGGCACCGACGAGCGCATCGACGGCCGCGGCCCGGTGACGCGACCGGGCCGCAGGGTCCTGGGTGGTGCGGGCGGCGTCGACGTAGGCGCGGGAGGCCTCGCTCCACTCCCCCGCCGAGGCGTGGCGTGCGGCCTGTTCCGCGAGCCGCCGTGAGAGCTCGGCGTCCGGGCCCACCGCCGCCTCGACGAGGTGGGCGAGTCGGCGGCCGGCGTCTCCGGCCTGTTCGGCGGCCCGTCGGTGCAGGGCCCGTACGGCTCCCGGCCCCGAGGCGTCGCGAACGGCGAGCGCCCACATGGGGTGGGTGACGTCCAGGTGGGTGCGGCCGCGGCCGACGCCGGCTCGGACGACGCCGAGGTCGACGAGGGGATCGACGGCTTCGGGGGCCACATCGGCGAGGCGCGAGGCGGCGGCGAGGTCGGCGGCGGGCCCGAGAACCGCGACGGCCTGCGCCATCGCCCAGGTGTCCGCAGGGACGAGGCGCCGGATGCGCTCGACCTCCTCCCGGTGCCGGCGCGTGGCGGTGAACAGGGGCACGTGGTCCCGCCAGGCCTCCTCGGGGGTCTCGGTGAGCAGGTCGAGCACGTCGCCGGGGAGACCTCCGGTGAGGTCGTGGACGGCACGGACGGCAGCTCCCCCGACCGAGTGGTGGCGGGACCGGACGAGGAGGGCCACGTCGCCGACGGACAGTCCTCCGAGCACCATGCGGTGCAGGTCGGGCAGGTCGAGCCGGGGCGTCGGCCGGGCCACGAGGAGCAGCGTCGGGGTCGTGGGACACCGCAGGACCGCGGACTGCAGGAGCGCGAGCGTCTCGGGGCGCGCCTCGTGGGCGTTCTCCACGACGACGACCCGTGGGCGGCCCCAGGCGCTGACGACGGCGTCGGCGAGTGCGTCGTCGAGGGTGTCGCCGAGTGCGTCGGCAGGTGCGTCGTCGAGGACGGTGCCGTCGACCCCGGCGCGGCGTTCCGCGCCGGGTGCCCCGCGGCCGCGACGGCGGCCCTCGCGCCCTCGTAGGTCTCGAGGTCACCGACGGCGGAGACCGCCGGCCGGGCAGCGCTCTGGAACTCCTCCGCGAGCCTCGTGACGAGGTCGCTACGGTCGGCGAGGACGACGCGCCCACCCTCGGCGCTGATCCGGCGGGCGGTGTGCTCACCGATGCCCTGGGCGGCGCCGGTGACGAGCACGACCTTGCCGGCGAATCGCCCGGGGGTGACGAACGCCGGGGTGGCCCGGCGTGCCGCGTCGGACATCGCCCGACGCATCGTCGTCTTGCTCCGCTCGGCGTGCTCGGCGACGAGGGTGCGCACCGCCTCGCGGTCACCGCTCTCGAACGCCTCGACGATCCGCACGTGGTCGTGGGCGACCGGGACTGCTGCACGCGATGGGACATCGGTGATGTCAGGCCGCGGCAGCGGTCTGTGAGGTTCTGATCGTCTCGAACTCGATGGGCGTGAGGCGTCCCAGCCGGGCTTGCCGGCGGCGTCGATGATAGGTCTTCTCGATCCATGTGACGACCGCGATGCGAAGTTCGTCTCGGGTGGACCAGGAGCAATGATCAGAACCTGTGGATGGCCCTCGGCGGGTGGACGTGGTGGAGCGCACCTTCCCGAGGATGATCTTGTCGAAACAGAACTCTGATCAGGACCGGCGTTGGCGCGCTGGTTCAGAAAGGTGCGCTCATGCTCACCGTAGTCCAGGACGAGACGAGGACCAACGCCGCCGGTGGCGGGTTGGATCGCCCCGGGTTCAGTGGAGAGCGGGTTGTGCCGGGGCAGCTGGCGCCGGCTCGGTGTTCTCAGCGTAGAACAGGTCTTCGTACTCGATGGGTGGGATGTCGCC
>NZ_DAMBGD010000028.1:0-20106 GCF_032060985.1 Mobilicoccus sp. | reverse complement strand
GTGACGGAACCCGCCCTTTCGCCCGCCACACTGCGTGTTCGTACGCGGTGAGGCTCACGCCATGACCGTCCCTGGCGTGAGCTCGTTCCGGCCTGATCAGAGGTTGCAGAGCCCAGGTTCTCGGCCGCCAAGGCTGCATTGACGAAGCGCCTGATCATGCGGTCGGGCTTGACGCCGTCCTTCCCCAGGAGCATGAGGAAGTACGTCGCGGTCACCGGGCCGAGGCCTCGGACACTCGTGTATGCGTGACGCGCGGCATCTTCATGTTCACGAACCTCGTCAGCCCGACGCAGAGGCGGCGAGAGAGTGAGCATGGCGGTTGCCGCGCGCAGTCGGCCTTGTGTCGTCGCGCCGTCTTGGTACTGCCCATGACCCGGCGGACCTCGTCGGCTCCGAGGTCGACGAGTGCCTGCAAGTCGTCGCTGATCTCGGGGTGGTGTTCCTTCAACGTGCGCAGGCGCGGCAGGACCGATGCGTCGTACCGGGCCCGGATCGAGAAGACGGCATCGACCAGGGCCATTCCGACCTGTCCCGGCCATCCCCCGCGGTACGCGGCGAACTCTGCGGCGTCGATCCGCGCAACCGCCTGGATCACAGCGTCAACAGATCGACTCTGGGCTTCAAGTTCCTTCTTCTCCATGCCGATCCATTCGACACCAGGCAAGGCCCTTCTGATGACTTCTCCTCCCCCTCGTCATGGAGGAGAGGGAGGACACGAGCGCTTCGTGATCACCACAGTCGCCGTGCGCCAAGCCCGTGGTCGCGTCGGCGATCAATGGCCTGCACAACGGTTCCAGTGAGCGGCCGGATCCAACGTCACAACTTCCCCGTCGCTCGACGGAACGACTCCTGGATGTCGGTGGGGATGCGGCCACGGTCGGAGATCGCGAAGCCGTGTTTCTGTGCCCACGCACGGATTTCACGGGCGTCTGCCTTGACCTCTGGTGTGGCGGTTCCGGACGGGAGAGCCACGAGGCGGCGGGTGGATTCGGCGTCGTCGGCGTCGGCTGCGAGGGCGGCGCCGAAGAATCGGTAGGTCCACTCCTGGGCGAGTGGGCGGGTCTCCGTGAACACGATCGGGACGTTCGGGTACGCCACCTGGCATTCGGCGATGCCGTCGGCCACCGTGGCCGGCCGCACCCGCTCCAGCGCGAACACCTTCGAATACCGCTCCTCCACCACGACCGCGGCATGCGGCAGAGCCGCCAGGTCTGCGAGGACGTACTTCAGCTTTCCGCTGGTGAGCGTCGCGACGAAGTCCTCCAGCGTCTTGCGCTCGACCGCGGCGACGACGCGGTCACCATCGCGGACGGCGTAGTCCCCCACGGGCAGAGCCGATTTCACGGTGTGCGCCTGCCAGCGGTCGAACCGCCAGCCGTGGCGTTCGTGGGTGTCGACGTGGATCTCCATGTCGGCCACGCCCGAGGCCCGCGCGCTCGGCAGCGACGCCGCCGGTCGGGCCATCTTGGTGGTGCGTCGGCTCTGCCAGAAGATCGCCTCGCGCCCTCCGCGCACGCGTGTCATCACGAATTGCGAGCGATTCTCCCGACCGCGCTCCAGCACCAGATCGATCGCCGCCCCGCGCCGCACACAGGACCGCACCGGCAGCTGTTCGAGGATCTCCACACCCTCCGGCCACTGCGCCGGGTGGCAGTAGACCTTGGCGGTCCGAGGCCACCGCTCCTTCGCCTTGAGGATGATTCCCCTCTCCCCCAACGGAATCCGCAGCAGATACGGCAGGGTCGTGTTCTCCTCCGGGTTGGTCGCGATGAGGAAGTCGTCGGGCACGCCTCCCATCATGGCCGACCTGCGCCGAGCATGACCGACCTGTGCCGAGGCGATGCGTCCTCAGCGCTCTCGCACCGCACCCGAATGGGGATACAAACGATCCTTTCCCGGCCGCCATAATTCTCGCGCGACCAGGCACGATGCGCTCCGAACAGTCTCCAGGCAACACGGCGACCAAGCAGGGCGAGATCCTGGGCCTTGACGGTGCAGTTGGACGGCAGCGAAGCCGCGAAGTGGTGTCGGCAACGCTCGAAAATGAGGCCGGTCCGACGCTCGAAAACGAGGCCACCGGTTCGTTGTGTTCTAGTCTGCCGCGTCTTGGGTCTTCATGCTGGGCAGGGTGTCGATGCCGCGGTTGCGTAGCCGGTAGCTGGCGCCCTTCAGGGTGAGGACGTCGGCGTGGTGGACCACGCGGTCGATCATCGCGGCGGCGACGGCCTGGTCGCCGAATACGCCGCCCCAGCCGCTGAAGGGCAAGTTGGACGTGAGGATGAGTGAGGCGTGTTCGTAGCGGCTGGACACGAGTTGGAAGAAGAGGTTCGCGGCGTCTTGCTCGAAGGGCAGGTAGCCGACCTCGTCGACGATGATCAGCCCGTAGCGGCGCAGCCGTGCGAGCTCTTGGGGCAGCTTGCCGGCGCGGTGGGCGTCGGTGAGTCGGGTGACCCACTCGGTCGCGGTCGCGAACAGCACCCGGTGGCCGTGATTCGCGGCCGCGATGCCCAGGCCGGTGGCCAGGTGGGTCTTGCCGGTGCCCGGCGGGCCGAGCAACACGACGTTGCGGGCTTCGGTCAGGAACCCACCCGACGCCAACGCGGCGATCTGCTGGCGGACGGCGGGTTGGGCGTCCCAGTCGAACTCCTCGATCGTCTTGCGGGCGGCGAACCCGGCGGCCCGGATCCGCAGCTGGGCGCCGGACGCGTTCCTGGCTGCGACCTCACGGTCCAGCACTGCGGCGAGGTACTCCTCATGCGTCCACGCCCCGAGGATCGACGCCGTCCTCGGGGTGTCGCAGACGTTCCACTGGTTCAGCTAGGGCTCGTCTGCGGGGCGGGACCGTGCACCAACGGCGTTGAGGCGTCGGTGGCGGGATCGTGAGTGACCCGTCGTCGTGAACCCTCGTCGTCGAGGCTGCCGTGGGGGGTCCCGCGGTGCCGCGGCTGCGACGAACGGGCGGAGTCCGGCCGCGGTGGCCGCGGTGCGTGTGCCGGCACTCGCCCGCTGGGCACCGTGCACGGGCGCGGCGGCGACGCTGAGGAGTCCTCGCAGTGTCGAGAACGACGATCGCGGGACTCCTTCGGTGCGAGCGATGATCCGCCCACCCCGGTGACGTCGGTCGTGCCCGCGTCGTCCTCCATCCGTCATACCCCGGTCACTGCGCTGCGTCCGTCACCCCCCAGGGGGTTCGGAAACGCCGACCAGCCCCGTGGTACCGGGCCAACAGTGCAGCTCCGATCATTCATTACACTTGTGAACCAGTCGTTCGCCTGCTGTAATCGGTTGGTCGGAAGGACGGCTGATGACCGGTGATCACGAGGCGACGCCGCCGCTGAGCGCGCGTTCGGTGGCCCTCAGCCTGTTGCTGGGCGCCCGGCCGCCACGCCTGAGCGGACGAGACGTGGTCACCCTCGGCGAGATGTTCGGGATCGCCGTGCCGACGATGCGGGTCGCCCTGTCCCGCATGGTCGCCGCCGGCGACCTCGAGGTCGACGACGGGATCTACACCCTCGGCCCTCAACATCTCGACCGCCAACGGGTCACCGAGGCGCTCGCTCACCCCCGCCGGCGCCCCTACGAAGGCTTGTGGCGGATGCTCGTCGTCGTGGACCGGGGCCGCCCCGCGCCCGAACGCGCCGCGCTGCGCCGCGCGCTCACCCGGGCGCGGCACGCCGAGCTGCGCGAAGGTGTCTGGCTGCGCCCCGACAACCTGCACCCCCAGCCCGAGGTCGACGACCCCCTGCTCGGGCCGTCCACCGGTCGCGGACCTGCGGACGCCCACCCGGCCAGCTCGGGCGACAGCGGGCTGCTCGCCTTCTCGACACGGCCCGCGAAGGACCGTGCCCTGACCCGCCAACTGTGGGATCTGCCCGGTTGGGCGTCGACGGCGGACCGGTTGCTGTCGGTGATGCGCAGCGACGCGCCGCCGCCCGAGCGACTCACGGCCGCGGCGGCGGCCGTGCGCCACCTGTGTCTCGACCCCGCCCTGCCCGACGAACTGGCTCCCGAGCAGTGGCCGGCCGACGACCTGCGCTGGGCCTACGAGGACTTCCGCAACGAGCTCAGCTCCCGCTACCTCGGCACCACGACCTCAGCCGATCCGGTCGGCGGACGAACGGGCGACGAACGAGCCACCCACAACGGTGACATCGCCGCCGCCACCAACCGCGCCGCCGCCACCGACCGCGCCGCCGCCGGCGATCTCGCCGACGCCGACGACCTCACCGACACCGACGACATCATCGCCACCGACGCGCCCCGGGCCCCCGACACCGCCGAGTCCCGCGCGAGCAAGGAGCAGACATGAAGACCCACGACGTGCTCAACCAGGCCCCCGACCTCGTCGACTACAACGCCGCGGAGTACCCCGCGCTCCGCGAGGCACTCAGCCGCCACGGCGCGGAGGAGGCTCTCGTCGAACTCGACGAGGTCGGCCGCGCCGCCGGAAGTGCGCAGGCGCTCGCGCTCGGCGACCTCGCCGAGGAGCACACCCCGGTCCTGCACACGCACGACCGGTACGGCAACCGGATCGACGAGGTCGTCTACGACCCCGCCTATCACGACCTCATGCGTCATGCCGTCCGGTTCGGCCTGCACGGCACGCCGTGGAGCGATCCCCGCCGCCACGCCCACCTCATCCGGGCCGCGAAGTTCAGCGTCTGGCAGATCGTCGACGCCGGGCACGGCTGCCCCACGTCGATGACCTACGCCGCCGTCCCGGCGCTGCGCGTCGACCCCGACCTCGCGGCCCGCTACGAACCCCTCCTGAGCAGTGGCGAATACGACCCCGTCCTGCGGGAGCCGTCGACGAAACCCGGCCTCATCGCCGGCATGTCGATGACGGAGAAACAGGGCGGCTCCGACGTCCGCGCCAACACGACGGTCGCGACACCGCAATCCGATGGCAGCTACCGCCTCGTCGGCCACAAGTGGTTCACCTCGGCGCCGATGTCCGACCTCTTCCTCACCCTCGCGCAGGCACCCGGCGGGCTGACCTGCTTCGTGCTCCCACGGGTCCTGCCCGACGGCTCCCGCAACGACATCCGCCTTCAGCGGTTGAAGAACAAGCTGGGCAACCACTCGAACGCCAGCAGCGAGCTGGAGTACGAGAACGCCCTCGGCTGGAGGCTCGGCGACGAGGGCCGTGGCGTCCGCACGATCATCGAGATGGTGAACGGCACCCGCTTGGACTGCACCCTCAACACCGCCAGTCTCATGCGACATGGGGTCCACCTCGCGGCCCATCACGTCACGCATCGCGCCGCGTTCGGCCGGACCCTTGTCGACCAGCCCTTGATGCGCAACGTCGTCGCCGATCTCGCCGTCGAGGCCGAGGCCTCGACCACCGTCGCCCTGTGGCTCGCCGCCCTCACCGACGACGCCCAGCGCGGCGACGAGCGTGCCGCCCAACTTCGTCGCATCGGCCTCGCGGTCTCGAAGTACTACGTCTGCAAACGCGGACCGGCGCACACCGCCGAAGCGTTGGAGTGTCTCGGCGGCAACGGATACGTCGAGGAGTCCCGCCTGCCGCGGCTCTACCGCGAGTCGCCGCTGCTGAGCATCTGGGAGGGCAGTGGCAACGTCGCAGCCCTCGACACGCTGCGCGCCATCGCCAAGGAGCCCGAGACCCTCGCGGTCCTCCTCGACGAGCTCGATCAGGCGGCCGGTGCCGATTCCCGCTACGACGCGTTCCTGGCGCGGACGAAGAACCAGGTCGCCGACCTCGCCGACCTCGAGTTCCGGGCGCGCCGCCTCGTCGGTGACCTCGCGCTCGCCCTCCAGGCCTCCCTGCTCCTGCGCCACGGCCACCCGGCGGTCGCCGACGCCTTCACCGGATCGCGACTCGACCGTGACTGGGGCACGGTGTTCGGCACCCTGCCCCCGGGCGTCGACACCGCCACCATCCTCGACCGCTGCACACCGAAGACGGAGCGACCGTGACCGAGATGACCACCCCCCAGCCGACGCTCGCCGCACCCCTCGGGGAGCATCTCCACCCGATCGCCGGCGACGCGGCGGACGACTCCGCCCACACCCTCCCGGCGCTCCTGGCCGCCCGGGCACGGGCCACTCCCGACGACGAAGCGTTCGTCGACGGCGACCTGCGACTCACGTACGCCGAGGTGTATCGACGTGTCGACCATGTCGCGACGAGCTTGTCGGCGGCAGGGGTCCGCCAGGGCGACCGGGTGGTCGTCCTGGCCAAGAACAGTGAGTTCGTCGCGACGTCGGTGTTCGCGCTGGCACGGCTCGGGGCCATCGCGGTCATCGCCAACTGGCGCCTTCCCGCCGCCGAGCTGCGTTACATCCTCGAGGACAGCGACCCGGTGGCGCTGCTGCACGACGCCGCGTTCACCGACACCGTCGTCAGCGCCCTTGGCACCCACACCCGCAGCGTCCCACGCGTCGTCCACGGCGCCCCCCACGCCGACCAGGACGTTCATCGACTCGACTCCGACTCCGACGTCGTGCGTGCCTACGTAGATCTCCTCCCCGGCGGGTCGGACGTCGGCGGCTCGGCATCGTACGGCGACCTCGCCCCGGCCCATGTGGGGGCCGGCGACCCGGCCGTCATCATGTACACCTCCGGTACGACTGGACGTCCCAAGGGCGCGATGCTGAGCCACGCGAACCTGATCTGGTCGGCCGACGGTATGGCGGCCACCATCCCGTGGGAGCCCGAGCACCGATTCCTACTGGTCGCGCCGATGTTTCACATCGGTGGGCTCGCGCCGCTCATCGCCAACATCCTCCGCGGTTCGACGACGGTGTTCATGGCCGATTTCGAACCCGTGAAGGTCTGGCAGAGCGTGGCGGCCGAGCGGATCACGACGATGATGACCGTCCCCCTCATGCTCTGGGCCCTGTTGCAGGTTGCCGAGAGGACCCCGGTCGACACCGCAGGTCTGGTCCACATCGCCTGCGGCGGGTCGTCGGTCACTCCGCCACTCATCGCCGCCGCAGCGGCGCACGGCATCGCCATCCAGGCCGTCTACGGCATCACCGAGTTCACCGGCGCGGTCGCCTTCGCGACCCCCGAGATGGGCGAGGCGGGCGCCACCACCCAGGGACGTGCGGTGCGGCACGGCTCGATCCGGATCGTCGACCCGTACACCGCGACCGAGTGCGGTGTGGGGCAGGCGGGTGAAGTGTGGTGTCACGGCCCACAGGTCTTCGTCGGTTACTGGCGCAACACGGCAGAGAGCGACGCAGTGCTCGAACCCGGCGGCTGGTATCGGACCGGTAACATCGGGGTCGTCGACGGCGACGGCTTCCTCACGATCGTCGACCGCCTCAAGGACGTGATCATCAGCGGCGGCGAGAACGTCTACCCCGCCGAGGTCGAGTTCGTGCTCCAGCAGCAGCCCGGCGTCGCGCAGGTCGCCGTGGTCGGTCGATCCGACGCGACGTGGGGCGAAGTCCCGATCGCCTACGTCGTCCCTGCCCGGGGCTCGGAGCTCACACCCGACGACGTGACGGGGTGGGCCGCGGATCATCTCGCCGGCTACAAGCGCCCGAAGGGCGTCGTATTCCTCGACCAGCTCCCGATCAACGCCACCGGCAAGATCCTCAAGCCGCAGCTGCGGAGGCTCGCGGCGAACGACGGCGCCGATCAGGTCTCCTCACGGCGCGAGTAAGGATGTTGCAGGGGTGGAATATACCCGCGGGGGGTATAGGTTGACCCCGACGTCAGCGACCGCGGTCCAGAAGCCGTGGGTGAGGCCCGCGCCTACCTGCGACCTCGGAGCAGTCGACGTCGGTTGCTCTGCGGGCACCGTGTGCGTCAGGGGCGCCCACCACCGGTGGGATGCCCTCGAGGACCGCCCCTGCTCGACCGCGCACTGAGGCCTCGTCCGTCAAGGCCGAATCATCCCGAGGGGACCTGGCCGCTGACCAGCGGGAAGGAATCGCCGACGTCCTTCCCGCCCCAGCCAACCGGGACGCCACGACTCAGGGGAGCATCCGATGAACCACCCGACGGGCACCGAGCACGACCACACCGCGCTGCACGCGGCGCCGGACCACGGAGAGCACTCGGACCACGGCCGGCACTCGGGCCACAGCGGCCAAGGCCAGCACTCGGGCCACGGCGAGCACTCGGGCCACTCGGGTCACGGCGGCCACGTGGCCCAGTTCCGCAGGCTGTTCTGGGTGATGTTGGTGTTGTCGGTGCCGGTGGTGGCGTTCAACGCCATGTTCGCCGACCTCATCGGTTACCGACTGCCCGATGCGGGATGGGTACGGTGGGTCTCGCCCCTGCTCGGGACGGTCGTCTACCTCTGGGGAGGCCGTCCGTTCCTTACGGGTGGCGTCTCGGAGATCCGCGCGCGCAAGCCGGGGATGATGCTGCTCATCGCGCTGGCGATCACGGTGGCCTTCCTCGCCTCGTGGGGCGCGAGCCTTCGGTTGCTCGACCACCAGCTCGACTTCTGGTGGGAGCTGGCTCTCCTCGTCGTCATCATGCTCCTCGGTCACTGGATCGAGATGCGATCGCTGGCCCAGACCACCTCGGCCCTGGACTCGCTCGCCGCGCTGCTCCCCGACGAGGCGGAGCGCGTGGAGGGCGACGACGTCGTCACGGTGGCCCCCGCGGAGTTGGCGGTCGGCGACGTCGTGATCGTCCGGCCGGGTTCGGCCGTCCCGGCGGACGGCACCATCGTCGACGGCTCCGCGGCGATGGACGAATCCATGGTCACCGGCGAGTCCCGGACGATCCGCCGCGCGAAGGGGGATCGCGTCGTCGCGGGCACGGTCGCCACCGACTCCGGCCTCCGCGTCGAGGTCGACGCCGTCGGGGACGACACCGCCCTCGCCGGGATCCAGAAGCTGGTCGCCGACGCGCAGTCCTCCTCGTCGCGAGCGCAGCGCGTCGCGGACACCGCCGCGGGATGGCTGTTCTGGTTCGCCCTCGGGGCGGCCGTCCTCACGGCGATCGTCTGGTCGGCGGTCGGGCTGCCGGAGAGCGCCGTGGTCCGTGCGATCACGGTCCTCGTCATCGCCTGCCCGCACGCGCTCGGCCTGGCCATCCCCCTCGTCGTCTCCATCGCCACCGAACGCGCCGCACGCGGCGGCGTCCTCGTCAAGGACCGCCTCGCCCTGGAGTCGATGCGCACGGTCGACGCCGTCCTCGTCGACAAGACCGGAACCCTCACCAAGGGCGAGCCGACCGTGACCGCCGTCGAGCCCGTCGACGGCCGGAGCGCGGACGAGGTCCTCGCCCTCGCCGCGGCGGCGGAAGCCGACAGCGAGCACCCCCTCGCCCGCGCCATCGTCGGCGCGGCCGCCGCCCGCGGTCTGGAGGTCCCCCGGGCGACGGACTTCGCCTCCTCCCCAGCGGTCGGGGTGCGAGCCACCATCGACGACACCGTGGTGGAGGTGGGTGGCCCCTCCCTGATCGAGCAGCACGACCTCGACGAGCTCCCCGCCGTCGCCCCCTGGCGGGAGGAAGGCGCGATCATCCTCCACGTCGTCGCCGACGGGGCGGTGATCGGCGCGCTCGGGCTCGCCGACGAGATCCGCCCCGAGTCGCGCGAGGCGGTCGAGGCCTTGCACGCCGCCGGCGTCCAGGTCGTCATGATCACCGGCGACGCTCAGGCCGTGGCCGACACCGTCGCCGCGGAGCTCGGGATCGACCGGGTCTTCGCGGGGGTGCGCCCGGAGGACAAGGCCGCCAAGGTCACCGGGCTCCAGGGCGAGGGGAGGAAGGTCGCGATGGTCGGCGACGGCGTCAACGATGCACCCGCCCTCGCCGCGGCGGACGTCGGAATCGCGATCGGCGCAGGCACCGACGTCGCCATCGGTTCGGCCGGTGTCGTGCTCGCCTCCTCCGACCCGAGGTCGGTGCTCTCCGTCATCGACCTCTCCCGCGAGAGCTACCGCAAGATGAAGCAGAACCTCTGGTGGGCCGCCGGCTACAACCTCGTCTCCGTGCCGCTCGCCGCCGGGGTGCTCGCCCCGGTCGGGTTCGTGCTCCCGATGAGCGTGGGGGCCATCCTCATGTCCGCGTCCACCGTGGTGGTCGCGCTCAACGCCCAACTCCTCCGCCGGCTCGATCTCACCCCGGCCACGAGCACCGCGCGCTTCCTCGGCGGTGCCGGCAGGCACTGAGCCCAGCCCTCTCCGGATGGGCGTGGCACGGCCCCGCTGATGAGGGGCACGGTCACCGGGTCCCCAGCGGTGCTGACGGAGAGGTCCCCCGTCCCGCGCCCTGGGCAGGGTACTCGGGCGGCCACGGTCGCCACGCGGCGGTTGCCCGCGGACGGCGAGGACGACCACCCCGACGGGCTGCCACATGGGCCGTGCGCCAGGGGGCCTCGCCAGGGCAAGTGGCAATCTCGGCGGAGTTGATGGGCAGCGGACCTCGGGGGTCCCGCATCAGCACAGGTCAGCGGGGCGGCGGTCGAGGCGGGGGAACGTCGACTGCGTCGAGATTGCCACATCGAAAGCGTGCGTCACCGCTGCGGTTTCCGGGAGGGCGGTCCCCTGTCAGGTCGATGCGACCATGAGCACCGTGTCTCCCGAACAAGCCCGTGTCCTCGCCGAGGGCGACCCGACGCAGCTCGCGACGACGCTGCCCATGCTCAGCGTCCCCGAGATCCGCGGCGCGTTCGGTCGGCTGCCGGCCGCGCGGCGTGCCGTCGTGTTCCGCCTCCTCGACAAGAAGACGGCCCTCGACGTCTTCGAGGGCCTCGACACCGCCACCGCCGGTGAGCTCATCGCGCACCTGCGTGCGGAGTCGGTGAGTCGGCTCGTCGCCGACCTCGACCCCGACGACCGTGCGCGCCTCCTCGACGAGCTGCCCGCCTCCCTCGTCGTCACCCTGCTGTCGGGGCTGGACGCCCACGAGCGGGCGATGACGGAGACGGTCCTCGGGTTCCCGCGGGAGTCGGCCGGCCGTCGGATGACGCCGGAGGTCGCGGCGGTCCCGGAGTCGGCGACCGTGGGGGAGGCCCTGCAGACCCTGCGCCACGCGGGGGCCGACGTCGAGACGATCTACATGGTGCCGGTCCTCGGTCCGGGGCGGCGTCTCGTCGGCGTCGTCTCCTTGCGGGAGCTCGTCACCGCCGAACGCGACGAGCGGGTCATCGACCTCAGTTCGCGGCCCGTGAGCGTCAACGTGCACGAGGACCAGGAGGTCGCGGCGGGGCTCATCCGCGACCACGGCATGGTCGGCCTCCCCGTCGTCGACGACGAGGAGCGCCTCGTCGGGGTCATCACCGTCGACGACGCGATGCGGATCCTCGCCGAAGAGGCCGAGGAGGACGCCGCGCGCGCGTCCGGCACCCAGGTGGTCCGGCGGCCCTACCTCGCGACGCCGATCCGGCATCTCGTGCGCAGTCGTGTCGTGTGGTTGCTCGTGCTCATCGCGGCGGCCACGTTGACGGTGAACGTCCTCGACTACTTCGAATCCACGCTCGAGCAGGTCGTCGCGCTCGCCCTGTTCGTGCCGCTGCTCATCGGGACGGGCGGCAACGCCGGAGCCCAGACGGTGACGACGGTCGTGCGCTCCCTGTCGGCCGGGGAGATCTCCGTGCGCGACGCGCCCCGGGTGGCGTTGCGGGAACTCGGCACCGGACTGTCGCTCGGCGTCGTCCTCGCCGTGGTCGGTTTCGTCCCCGCGTGGCTCCTCGTCGATGCGCAGATCGCGACGGTGTTGTGCCTCTCGCTCATCGCGGTGTGCGCGCTCGCGACGACCGTGGGCGCGGTCATCCCGCTCCTCGCGAGCAAGGCCGGTGTCGACCCTGCGGTCGTCTCCGCGCCGTTCATCACGACGGTCGTCGACGCGACCGGGCTCATCACGTACTTCCTCATCGCCCGCGCCGTGCTCGGGTTGTGATGGGGGAGTCCGTCACTGGGAGTCCTTCGGCAGGTTCTCGCGGATCGCGGTCTGGATCTTCTCGATCGACCCCTCGGGCAGGTCCTCGACGAGTCCGTCGAGGACGGCCGCCCACATGGGGACCACGTCCTCCTGGTAGGTGTGGCCGTGCCCGGCGGGTGACTCGGCACCGGCGACGGTATCGACGCTGACCTGCGCAAACGTGATGAGCGGCCACCAGGACAGGCCCGAGGAGACGTCGTGGCCCGCCTCCTCGCGCATCCAGTCGGGCTCCTTGTAGGCGAGTTCGGGCGACCACCACATGAGCGAGTCGGAGGCGTACTGGAGGTAGGCGACGCGGGGGGTCTGCCACTGACCGAGCGTGCGCCCGTAGAAGTCGTGCGAGAGCTCGTCGGGGCGGGTGACGAACCGGATGTGCTCGGCGTCGCCGATCACCGGGGCGATCTCCGGGGAGCCGCCTCGGCGCCCGCTCGTGAGGTCGCCCCACAACGGGGTGAACCGCGGGGTCCCGATCCACACCGCGCCGTCGACGCGGCTCAGCAGGTCGTCGGCGTCGGTGAAGGCGCCCTGACCGCCGAACGACCCGAGCGACAACCCGGACACGAGGATCTTCGGCCGCTTCTCCATCGACTTCACGCGCTTCTCGACGGCCTCGAGGAGGAGCGTGCCGGCGCTGACGGGCGTCGTGCGGTCGACGAAGAGTGCCACCGGGCTCGGCAGGTAGGAGTACTGCATCGCCACCGTCGCGACGTCGCCGCCGGTGAGGTACTCGACCGACTCGACGTCGAACTCCTCGGCCCAGCCCTCGCCGGTCGTCGTGACGATGTGGATCGTGGAGCGGTCGAAGGCGTCCATGCGTTCCAGCTCGCTCATCGCGGTCGCGACGATGTCCTCCATCTCACCGCCCGCGACGGAGGCGTACGCCCGGATCGGCTCGGTCGCCGGCCGCCCGGTGACCTGCTCGATCCGGCTCGCGTCGGGGCCGGAGCCGGTGTACTTCATGCCGTTGAAGCCGAGCTCCTCCCACGGCTGGGCCGCGCCGGGGGAGCCGGACCGCAGGGGTGAGGTCGGCGCCGAGAGCCCTTCGGGGGTCTCGTCGTTCGCCTCCGCCGACAGACGCGACACGGTTTCGAGGGCGCCGCGGAACAGGACGTCGTTCGTCACCCAGACGAGCAGTCCGACGACGAGCAGGGCCGAGACGGCGCGGGCCACGGGTTTCGGGACGCGCACGACGCGTTTGAGGAGTCTGCTGAGCCGCAACCACACCCGCTGCAGCCCGATGAGCATCAGGACGACGAGGACCGCGGCGAGGACGCTGGCCGCCGTGGCGAGCACGTCGTCGAGCAGGGTCGGTGGGTCCATCGAGACGAGCTTGGCCGTCTCGACGTGCGCGCGGTGGCTGGTGACCCACGCGTAGATCGCGGCGGGGACCGCGATCACGAGGGCGAGGCCACCGAGCACCTGGCGCGTCCGTGGTGGGGCGACGACGCGAATCCCGGTGAGCACCGTGGCGCCTCGCACGAGCCGTTGCAGCGTACGGGCGAGCAGGTAGCCGATCCCCGCGCCGAGGCCACAGGCGACGGCCTGCATGTACCAGGGGCGTGGCAACAGACTCGGGCTGAACGCCGCGAGAAGGATGACGGTCGCCACGGCGATCGCCGGCCAGCGGGTCACCGTGCTCGTGTCCTCCGTCCACCGCCGGCCCGTCGGCCACACCGCGGCGTCGTCGGACAGGTCGAGGCGGTGTGCAGGCATGGGTCTCGATTCGGGGAACGTCGACGGCGAAGGCCTCACTGTACGCAGCGGCGGCGACGCCTCGGCGTGAACACCCCCCGCCTGAGGAGGGAGCAGCATCGACAGGAGTGGGGTCGTGGTGCGGGGCCACCTCCGCCCAGGGGTGAGTGCGGAGGGGGCGGCGCCATGCGCGGTGCATGGCGTGCGGCGGCGCGGCCTGGCACCACCGCCGACGGGGAGACGCCGACCTCGTCCCGGCGGGCGCTCGCGTCGGCCGCCCACCCTCGTCCACGGGGGAGGCCGTCGCCCCTCCCGTCGTCACCAAGTCCCGTCGCTCACGGGAAGTACAGAATCCTTGACATCTGATGTCAAGGATCGTTGACTTATGCCATGCCGAACGAAGCCCTCGCCAACGCCGTCCGTGAGGTGCGACGTGCGCGGCGCATGACTCAAGCGGAGCTGGCCTCCGCGGTGGGCATCTCGCGGCAGACCGTCGTCTCGATCGAGGGCGGTGACTACGCCCCCTCCGTTCTTCTCGCCCTGCGCCTCGCCGACGCGCTCGAGCACCCCATCGACCAGCTGTTCTTCATCGACCCGACCCACGAGGAGGCCTGACATGGCCACGATCGACCGTTTCCGTTCCGCTCTCAGTGCGGCAGCCACTCTCGACGAGGCGAGCTTCGGCGACGAGCGTCAGCGACGCGTCTGGATGGAGGCGTACGTCATCGCCTACGAGGTCGCGCTCTTCTCCGCCTCCGGACTCGCCGTCGCGATGGTCTGGGCCGGGGATCGCACCGTCGGGATGTGGTCGATCGGGGTCGTCTGGATCGTCGGGCTCGGCAACATCGCGGCCCTCTCCCACCTCCGCGCGAACGGCCTGGCCGACCTCCCGTGGCGGGCCCGGTGGTCCTTCTGGTCCTTCCGGTTGCGCATGGTGCTGCTCGTCCTGTGGGCGATCGGCCTCGCCCTGACGATGTTCGGCGACGGCGGCAGCTTCGCGGAGCGCGGCGGCTGGAGCTACGTGGCCGGGGCGATCTGCGGAGCCGGTGTCGCGATCGCGGGCTTCGCGCTCGCCGACCGCGCGATGAAACGACGCCTCGACCGCGACCTCCCCGAGGACGACACCTTCGAGGATCGCTGAACGTGGTGCTCTCGAGGACAGAACGTCGAAGCGGGGGCCAGCGTGGGTGACGCACCACGGCCGGCGATGTGACACCTCCGGCCGGCGACCGCTCGACCACGCCACGTCGTCACGGAGTCCGACGAGCTGGCCCAGGCGCTCGACGCCGCCGCGGGGCGTTGGCCAGAGCTGTCCTCGATGACCAGGACGTCTGGCACCCCAACATCGCCGATCTGCTCATCGAGGGAGCCGACCTGCGGGTCTACACGTTTCATACCCGTCTGCGTCGCGTCGCCCGTGGCCGAGGAGTTTCTCTGACGCCTCAGGCCGATCCCGCCTGACCGCGGCGACAGGGGAAGGCGCCCGCGACACCTCGAAGGAGGCGTCAGAGGTGCAGATGCAGGCGGAGGGCGTCGTCGAGTCGGGCGAGAAGGTGTCTGGGCATTCGTCCGATCACGGGCCCGACGCGTTCGATGGACACCGAGCGGATCTGCTCTGCCTGCGCCTTCGAGTCCGTGTGGATGCCGGTCTCCTCTGCGGGCAGGAGGACCTGGAACGGAAACACCCGCGCGGTGTTGCTCGTGATCGGCACGATCGTCACGACGCCGCGGCCGAGCCGAGCCGCCGTGAGGTTCGCCCGGTCGTTGCTCACGATGACGACCGGTCGGCGCTTGTCGGCCTCCCCGGGACGGGCGGGCTCCAGATCGGTGAGACGGATCTCGCCACGGAGCATCAGCTGAGCCCATCGGCATCGGTGGCAGCCCAGGCCGCGGCGTCCCCGGCGTCCTCCCACTCCTGCCAAGCGGCGGCATAGGCATCCTCCAGCTCGGGGTCGCCCAAGAGTCTGATCGCCTGCTGGATCACGGCAGAACGGGACGAAAGACCAGCTGATCGTGCGTACCTGTCGAGCGTCTCGACCTCGCGAGGGGACAGACTCACGCTGAGCTTCACCTGAGGCATGCCACCATGGTAGTACCGATGTAGCTACCGGAGGTAGGGCTCTCGCGCATCTGCTGCGCTCGATGGTCCAAAGGGTGTGACGCGGGAAAGGCACGCCACGGTATGGGGCACTCCCGTGCGTTCGGAGGCTCCCTCACCGGCGCCTGAGCGCCCGGGTCGCCGCTGTCAGCGCGGAAGCGGGATAGAGACGATCGCGCCGCGGGAGTTCCCGGCCGGCCCTCCGATCACGCCCGTCGCCACAGCGCGCGGAGGCGGTGTTTGGGGACGGCGGCGACGGCGGTGAGGGGGATGTGGGCGGGGCAGACCTGCGCGCAGGCGCCGTAGAGGGAGCACGGGCCGAACTCCGCGTCGAGGCGGGCGCTCACGGCGCGGGCGCGGACGTCCCGCTCCAGGGACCCGTTCGGCAGGAGTGCGAGGTGGGCGAGTTTGCTCCCGGCGAACAGGTGCGCGGCGCCGTTGGGGCAGGCCGCGACACAGGCCCCGCAGCCGATGCAGGCGGCCATGTCGAGGGCCTCCTCGGCGGTCCGCTCCGTCACCGGCACGGCGTCGGCGTCGGGCGCGGTGCCCGCGTCGACGGCGACGTGGCCGCCGGCGGCGATGATCCGGTCGAGGGCACCGCGGTCGACGACGAGGTCACGGATCACGGGGAACGCCCCCGAGCGCAGCGGCTCCAGGGTCACCGTGTCGCCGTCGCGGAACGAGGAGAGCCGCTGGTGGCACGTCGGTGTGTTCGCCTCCGGGCCGTGCGGACGGCCGTCGACCGTGACGCCGCACGCCCCACAGATGCCCTCTCGACAGTCCGACTCCACGCTGATCGGGTCGCCCCCGGATTCGACGAGGCGGGTGTTGAGCAGGTCGAGGGCGTCGAGCAGGCTCATCTGCGGCGCGAGACCCTCGACGTCGTAGTCGACCGAGCGCGGCCTCGCCTCCGGGCCGTCCTGCCGGACGATGCGCAGCGTGAGCCTCATGACCGGCCCCCCTTCACGAGTAGCTCCTCGTCGCGAGCGGCACGGCCTCGAACCGCAGCGGTTCGGCGTGGCGGGTGAACCGCAGCCCCGTCCCGTCCCGATCGTCGGGGCGCGCGTGCGTCGCCCACGCGGAGGCGAACGCCCAGTGCTCGTCGTCGCGTCGCGCTTCCCCGTCGTCCTGATGTTCGGCGCGGAAGTGCGCCCCGCACGACTCGGTGCGGTCGAGCGCGTCGACGCACATGAGCTCGGCGAGCTCGAGGAAGTCGGCGACCCGGCCGGCCTGCTCGAGCACCTGGTTGAACGCCTCCCCGCGGCCGGTCACCGCGACGTCACGCCAGAACTCCGCCCGCAACGAACGCACGTCCTCGATCGCCGTCGTGAGCGAGGTCGCCGACCGCTCGACGCCACACCCGGCGTAGAGGATCTCCCCGAGTCGGCGGTGGAAGGTCGCCGGGGCCTGGTCGCCCCCGCCCGAGAGAAGTCGATCGACGCGGGCCTGCACCCGCGCGACGGCCTCGCGCACGGGCGCGGAATCGGCCTGCGGCAGTGGCTCACCGAGCAGCGGCGCGAGGTAGTTCGGCACCGAGTACGGCAGCGTGAACCACCCGTCGACGCACGCCGAGAGCAACGAGTTCGCGCCGAGGCGGTTCGCGCCGTGGTAGCCCCACCCGGCCTCACCACCGACGAACAACCCCGGCAGGCTCGTCATGAGGTCGTAGTCGCTCCACAACCCGCCCATCGTGAAGTGCGCACCCGGCGCGATCCGCATGGGCACGGCGTACGGGTCCTCGCCGGTCGCGTGGGCGTACATCTCGAAGAGATTGCCGTACCGGGAGGCGATGACGTCGCGGCCGAGCCGGCCCAGGGCATCCCGGAAGTCGAGGTAGACGCTGTTCTTCAGTGGCCCGACCCCGTGCCCGTCGCGGATCCGCGCCGTCGCCGCCCGCGAGGAGATGTCGCGGGGGGAGAGGTTGCCGTAGGCGGGGTACATCCGCTCGAGGTAGTAGTCGCGTTCCGACTCGGGGATGTCGCCGGGGTCGCGGTCGTCGCCGGGCCGGGCAGGCACCCAGATGCGTCCGTCGTTGCGCAGCGACTCACTCATGAGGATCGTCTTGGCCTGCCAGGGCGAACTCACCGGCAACGCCGTCGGGTGGAACTGGATGAAGCTCGGGTGGGCGAGCAGGGCCCCGTGCCGGTGCGCGCGCCATGCGGCGCTCGCGTTGCTGTTCACCGCGAGCGTCGAGTGGAAGTAGACGCTGCCGTACCCGCCCGTGGCGAGGACGACTGCGTGGGCGGGGTGGGCGCTCACGGCCCCAGTGACGAGGTCACGCACGACGACGCCGCGGGCGCGACCGTCCTCGACGATGAGGTCGAGCATCTCGGAGCGGGTGTGCAGCCGTGCCCGTCCTGCGCCGACCTGCCGCTGGAGGGCCTGGGCTCCCGCGATCTGCACCTGCTGACCGGTCTGCCCGCGCGTGTAGTACGTGCGGGAGACCTGCACGCCGCCGAAGCTGCGGGTCGTGAGGCTGCCGCCGTACTCGCGCGCGAAGGGCACCCCGATCGCGGCGAGGTGGTCGATGACCCGCACCGACTCCTCACCGAGCCGGAACGCCTCGGCCTCCCGGCCACGGAAGTCACCGCCCTTGACGGTGTCGACGACGAACCGGTGGAGGGAGTCACCGTCGACGGCGCGGGCCCTCGCCGCGTTGATACCGCCCTGGGCGGCGACGCTGTGCGCCCGGCGCGCGGCGTCGTGAATGGTGAAGACCTCGACGCGGTAGCCGAGTTCGGCGAGGGCGGCGGCGGCTCCCGCGCCGGCGAGGCCGGTGCCGACGACCGCGACGGTGAACTTGCCTCGGTTGAGCGGGCCGACGAGGCGGTACTCGTCGCGGCGCCGCGCCCACGCGCTCGCCGGGTCACCGCCCGGGATGCGGCCGTCGAGGTCGGGGCCGTGCTCGACGTGGGGGGTGAACCGGCCGGTGCGGTCGGAGGTGGTCATGTGAGCAGCCCCATCTGGACGGCGACCGGGATGCTCGCGTTCCCGAGGAGCACGGCGATCGCGGCGAGGGCGCCGATCCACACGCACACCACCCGCAGGCGGGCGCCGGTCGCGCCGAGGTCGTTGGCGGCGAGCAGCGCCCCGTGGAACAGGTGCGCGGCGATGGCGAGCATCGTGCCCGCGTAGACGACCGCCGCCCACGGGCGCGCGAGGCTCGCGACGAGGTTGGCGTACGGGGAACCGCCCTCGCCCGGTGCGGCGAACGCGGACGGCGCGGCGGGCTCGACGCCGAGGGTGAGGTCGAGGACGTGGATGCCGAGGAAGACGAGGATGAGGATGCCGGTGGGCAGCATGAGGGTCGCGTTCCACATGCGCAGCCCGGTGCGTCGGGCCCGCACGGGCCCACGGGCGCTCCGCGATCGAGCGAGCAGCATGAGCGCGGCGACGACGTGCGCGACGAGGGCGACGACGAGGACGATCCGCAGGCTCCAGAGGACTCCCTCGTGGGGAATGAGCGGGTACCCGACCTCGCGGAGCCAATGCGCGTACGTGTCGAACCCTGCGGCCCCGCCGTACACCTTGAGATTGCCGAACAGGTGGACGAGCACGAACCCCGCCCAGATCAGACCGGTGAGGGACATGACGGCCTTGATCACCCAGAGCGGAGGACCTGTGCGCACCCCTCCACCGTAGGCGGCATTCGACATCGCCCCGGGGCACAAGGTCCCCGACCCGCCACGTGGACGCGGGGTGACAGGGTCGAGAGTGGCGCGATTACGACGAGTCAGACGCTCGACATGCCCACCCTGCTGGCCCTCACCAAGGGCTACCGACCCGGAGAAGCGCGCCCGCCGTCACCCCCGGAACCGATACCTCGGACGTGACCGGGCCGGGCGGCTCGGGGCTGTTTCGGCGCCGAGGCACCTGGACTCAGTTGCCACCGCGCTGACCCAGGTAAAAATCAAGTAAAGATCTTACCCAGAGTGGCCCACTTGGCCCCTGCTGAGAGCAGACTTCCATCGCCCCCATTTGGCGGGGTGGTTCTTGCGATTGGATCAATGATGCTCCTGAGATCTAGTGTTCTGAGTCGATAATCCGTTGCTTTTTCTGTAGGATTGGGGTATGTCGGGTCCTGCCGCGAAGCCTCTTGTCCTGTCCGATCATGAGCGGTCGGTGCTCTTGGGGTGGGTGCGGCGGCCGACGTCGTCGGCGCGCCTGGTGCAGCGGTCGAAGATCGTGTTGGCGTATGCGGATGATCCGTCGGTGGCGGGGGTGGCCAAAGCGATGGGGGTGAGTGCGCCGACGGTGTCGAAGTGGCGGGATCGGTTCCTGGCGGATCGGTTGGATGGTTTGGAGGATGCGCCTCGTCCGGGGCAGCCGCGGAAGATGTCCGATGAGCAGATCGAGGCGCTGATCAGCCGGACCCTGGAGGGGGCGCCGCCGAATGGGGATACGCACTGGTCGACGCGGTCGATGGCCGCGGATC
>NZ_DAMBGD010000027.1:0-27649 GCF_032060985.1 Mobilicoccus sp. | reverse complement strand
GATCAACAGAATTCACCGCCACAACGCCACAGAATCAGGACGGTGGATCAGGGCTGAGAACACCGCTGTCACCAGGCCTGCGCCCGGACCCGGGTCCCACGGCCCGGGTCCGGGGCCTCCCCTCCCCACGGACGGCCCCTCCCCCTCCGCTCGACCACCGACAGAAGGAGCAGCCGTGCTCTACGCAGTCAAGATGGACGTCGCCATCCCCCACGACATGGACCCGCAGGTCCGGGCCGAGACGATCGCGACCGAGAAGGCCTACAGCCAGGAGCTGCAGCGGGGTGGCGAGTGGCGCCACATCTGGCGGTGCGTCGGCCAGTACTCCAACATCTCGATCTTCGACGTGAAGGACAACGAGCGTCTCCACGAGATCCTCTGGGGCCTGCCGCTGTTCCCCTACATGAGCATCGAGGTCACGCCGCTGGCCACCCACCCCAGCGACGTGCACGCCGAGTAGGCCGGCTCCCCGGGTAGGAATCGAACCTACGTCGCTTGTCCTGATTCAAAGTCAGGCGGGCCCTGCCAGCAGACCAACCGGGGATCGGAGGTGCACACGCACCCCGGATCCCAGGTTAGTGCACCCCTGGGACCCCCCGACGACGCGTGCGCCCGCCGCGCCCGCCGCGCCCGCGGCCATGCCCCGGAGTCCCCCGCCGCCCCACCCGCACCACCCCTGCCGCGCACCGACGCGGCGGAGCCACCCCGTCAGAAAGGCCAGGCATGTTCCCCTCGCTCACGACCACCACGCTGCGCGAGGCCGACGGGCCGTTGGTGCTCCTCGGTCCCTCCCTCGGCACGGGCGGGGAACGGCTGTGGGCACCGGTCGTCCCGCTCCTCGGGGAGCGCGCCCGCATCGTGGTCTGGGATCTCCCGGGCCACGGGAACAGCCCCACGGCGCAGCGGGGCTTCACCGTCGCCGACCTGGCCGACGCGGTCGCCGAGATCGCCGCCGCGATCGACGCCCCCTACGCCGTGCACGCAGGGGTGTCCCTCGGTGGGGCGACGGGACTGGAACTCGGTCTGCGACACGCGGGGACGTTCGCGGCGCTCGCCGTCCTCTGCTCCGGCGCGGCGCTCGGTACCCCGTCGGCCTGGCACGAACGGGCGGCCCTCGTCCGCGAGCACGGCACGGCCGCCGTCGTCGCCGGCTCCGAACAACGCTGGTTCGCCCCGGGGTTCGTCGCCGCCCAGCCCGAGGCGGCCGGGGGCCTGCTCGAGGCGCTCCCCGGCGTGGACGCCGAGTCCTACGCGCGCTGTTGTGAGGCTCTCGCCGACTACGACGTGAGTGCGGACCTCGGCAGGATCACCGATCCGGTCCTCGCCGTCGCGGGAGCCGACGATCAGGTCGCTCCCCCGGCCCTCGCCGACCGGATCGCCCGCGATGTGCGGCGAGGCCGCAGCGTGACCCTGCCCGGGGTGGCCCACCTCGCCCCCACCGAGGATCCGGCGGCCACCGCCGAGTTGCTCATCTCTCTGCTGGAGGACCCCTCCGGCGACCCGCCCCCCACCCTGCGACCCAGCGAGGAGACCCGATGACCGCCTACGTCCTCGACGCCGTCCGCACGCCGTTCGGCAAGTACGGCGGCGGCCTGGCCGGGATCCGCCCCGACGACCTCGCCGCCCACGTCGTCCGCGAGGCCGTGCGCCGCGCCCCCGACCTCGACCCCGCCCACATCGACGAGGTGATCCTCGGCAACGCCAACGGCGCGGGCGAGGAGAACCGCAACGTGGCCCGCATGGCCACCCTGCTCGCGTCCCTGCCCGTGGAGATCCCCGGCACCACCGTCAACCGTCTCTGCGGGTCCAGCCTCGACGCGAGCATCATCGCCTCACGCCAGATCGACTGCGACGAGGCCGATCTCGTGCTCGTCGGCGGGGTCGAATCGATGAGCCGCGCCCCCTGGGTGCTCCCGAAGACCGAACGCCCCTACCCGACGGGCGACCTCCAGGCCGCCAACACGGCACTGGGGTGGCGGCTCGTCAACCCGGCGATGCCGCCGACCTGGACCGTCTCCCTCGGCGAGGCCACCGAGCAGCTCCGGGAGAGGCACGGCATCAGCCGCGAACGCCAGGACGAGTTCGCCGCACACTCCCACCGGCTCGCCGGCCAGGCGTGGGAGCAGGGCCGTTACGACGACCTCGTCGTCCCCGGCCCCGCGCCGCGACGCGGCGAGGCCCTCACCCGCGACGAGGGCATCCGCCCCGACAGCACCCCCGAGACCCTCGCCGCTCTCCCGCCCGTGTTCCGCCGGGAGGGGGGGACCGTCACCGCCGGCAACGCCTCCCCGCTCTCCGACGGGGCGAGTGCCTGCTGGCTCGGCAACGAGCGCGGCGCGGAGCGGCTCGGCCGGGCTCCCCTGGCCCGGATCGCCGGACGGGCCGCCGCGGGCAACGAACCGCAGTTCTTCGGATACGCCCCGGTGGAGGCCGCGAACCGGGCGCTGAGGCGAGCCGGGGTCCGCTGGTCCGACGTCGACGCGGTGGAACTCAACGAGGCGTTCGCCGCCCAGTCCCTCGCCTGCCTCGACGCCTGGGACGTCGATCCCGCCCGGGTCAACGCCTGGGGTGGCGCGGTGGCCATCGGTCATCCCCTGGGAGCGTCCGGCACCCGCATCCTCGGCACCCTCGCCCGTCGCCTCGTCGACGAGGGCGGACGGTGGGGCGTCGCGGCCATCTGCATCGGCGTGGGCCAGGGCCTCGCCGTCGTCCTCGAGAACGTCACCCCGACCACCACGAAGGAGTCCTGATGCCCCGCTCGTTCGCCGACTCCGCGGCTGCGGCCGTCGACTGCATCAAGGACGGCGACACCGTCCTCATCGGCGGCTTCGGCAAGGCCGGCCAGCCCGTCGAGCTCATCGAGGCCCTCCTCGATCGCGACGTCACCGACCTCGTCGTCGTCAACAACAACGCCGGCAACGGCGACGTCGGCCTGGCGTCCCTCATCGCGGCGGGCAAGGTCGCGAAGATGATCTGCAGCTTTCCGCGTCAGTCCGACAGCCACCACTTCGACGAGGCGTTCCGGGCCGGGAGGATCCAACTGGAACTAGTCCCGCAGGGCACCCTCGCCGAGCGCATCCGCGCCGGTGGTGCCGGGATCGGCGGCTTCTTCACGCCGACCGGTTTCGGCACGCCGCTCGCCGAGGGCAAGGCGACCCGCGTCATCGACGGTCGCGGGTACGTGCTGGAGGCCCCCATCGCCCGTGACGTCGCCCTCGTCAAGGCACACCGCGCCGACCGCGCCGGCAACCTCGTCTACCGCAAGACCGCCCGCAACTTCGGGCCGGTGATGTGCACGGCTGCCGGCCGCGCGGTCGTCCAGGTGAGCGAGATCGTCGAGGTCGGCGGGCTCGACCCCGAGATCGTCATCACCCCCGGCATCTTCGTCGACACCCTCGTCGAGATCCCCGACTCGGCCACCCCGAAGGAGGCCTGACATGTCCGAATCCCTTGCGCTCGCCGACGTCTCGACGGGCGAGCGACCCTCACGACGGACCCCGCTCTCGAAGGACGACCTGGCGCGCCTCATCGCCCGCGACATCGAACCGGGCTCCTTCGTCAACCTCGGCGTCGGCCAGCCCACGAGCGTCTCCAACCACCTGCGTCCCGAGCAGAACGTCACCCTCCACACGGAGAACGGGATGCTCGGCATGGGGCGGGAGGCGCGGGGGGAGGAGGTCGACGACGACCTCATCAACGCGGGCAAGATCCCCGTGACCGAGCTCCCCGGCGCCTCCTACTTCCACCACGGCGACTCCTTCGGGATGATGCGCGGCGGACACCTCGACGTCTGCGTCATGGGGGCCTTCCAGGTGTCGACGAACGGCGACCTCGCCAACTGGTCCACGGGGGCGCCGGACGCGATCCCGGCCGTGGGTGGGGCCATGGACCTCGCCATCGGCGCCCGACAGACGTGGGTGATGATGACGCTCTTCGCCAAGGACGGCAGCTGCAAGATCGTCCCGGAGCTCACGTTCCCCGCCACCGGCCGCGACTGCGTCTCCCGGATCTACACCCCCGACGCGGTGTTCGTCATCGAGGAGGGTCGGACGCTCATCCGCGAGACCTACGGCTGCGACCCCGCGGAGCTGCGCGACCGCATGGGGGTCGACGTGGGTCTGCCGCACCGGGACTGAGGTCCGTCCCGCGGCCGGTCACTCCACCGGTCGCGGCGACCGGGCATGATGGCCTCGTTCGCAGCGTGAGCCGACCACGTGCGAGGAGGAGGCGGCGCGATGAGCCGGACGGCCGGGGGACGCACCCGCATGACGGGGCGCGAGCGCCGTGAACAACTCATCGAGGTCGGGCGGGCCCTGTTCGCGGAGAAGGGATTCGAGGCGAGCACGGTCGAGGAGATCGCCGCCCGCGCCGGGGTGTCCAAGCCGGTCGTCTACGAACACTTCGGAGGCAAGGAGGGGCTGTACGCCGTCGTCGTCGACCGCGAGATCCAGACCCTCCTCGCCGCGATCACCGGGGCGCTCGACGGTCGCGCCCACGCCCGGGCCCTCCTGGAACGGGCCGCCCTCGCCCTCCTCGACTACGTCGAGAACTCGAGCGAGGGATTCCGCATCCTCGTGCGCGACTCCCCCACCGGCCAGTCGACGGGGTCGTTCGCCTCGCTCATCAGCGACGTCGCGAGCCAGGTCGAACACATCCTGGCCGCCGAGTTCCGGGCCCGCGACCTCGACCCGGCCGCAGCGCCGATGTACGCGCAGATGCTCGTCGGCATGGTCGCGCTCACGGGCCAGTGGTGGCTCGACTCCCCCAAGTTCGACAAGGAGGAGGTCGCCTCCCACCTCGTCAACCTCGCGTGGAACGGCCTGGCGGGCATGGATTCCTCCCCCTCGCTCCGTACCTCTCGACGCGCCCGCTGAGGGCCGCTCGTCGGTCTCAGCGACCGTTCAGCTTCCCGCTCACGGGCGGCATCGGTCGTGCCGTCGCACATTCGGCCCACCCGCCGCGTGCACCCTTTCGGCGGGCGGACTTCTCGGCGATCGTCATAGCCATTGGTGCAGCCGGAGACGTCGATCACGCCGGTCGCGACACCGTCGTCGCACGCACCCCGACGAAAGGGCACCAGACGTGTCGGAATCCGTTCTCGTGGCCGAGAACCCGAAAGAGCTGTTCGACTAGGAGAAGGAGGCCGCACCGGCCCCTCGCAAGGTCTCACTGAAACGAGTGGCCGCCGCCAGTTCCATCGGCACCACCATCGAGTTCTACGACTTCTTCATCTTCGGCACGGCCGCCGCGCTCGTGTTCCCGACGATCTTCTTCGCGCAGTCCGACCCCAACACCGCGGTGCTCCAGTCGTTCGCCACGTTCGCGGTGGCGTTCTTCGCCCGCCCTGTCGGCGCCATCGTCTTCGGCCACTACGGCGACCGCATCGGCCGAAAGCGCACCCTCGTGTGGACGCTGCTCATCATGGGTATCGCCACCGTGGGCATCGGCCTGCTCCCCGGCTATTCGACCGGCGCATTCGGGTTCGCCTCCGACGGAATCGGCATCTGGGCCCCGACGTTGCTCGTCGCAGCGCGGTTCTTCCAGGGCTTCGCGGTCGGCGGTGAATGGGCGGGGGCCACGCTCCTCACCGCGGAGTACGCCCCCGCGGGCAAGCGCGGAATGATGGCGATGTGGCCTCAGCTCGGCCCGGCCTTCGCGTTCTTCCTCTCCTCGCTCACCTTCCTCATCTTCACCCAGGGTGACCGCACCGACGCCGGCAGCTTCTTCATGACCATCGGGTGGCGCATTCCGTTCCTCCTCTCCTCGCTGCTCGTCATCGTGGGGCTGTGGATCCGCCTCGCCGTCGACGAGACGCCGGTGTTCAAGCAGGCCGAACGCAACCTCGGTCAGGATCCCGAGCGAAAGCTGCCGTTCCTCGACGCGATCCGTTACCAGTGGAAGGAGATCCTCATCGCGGGCGGCGCACTCGCCTCGCTGTTCTCCCTCTTCTACATGGGCACCTCGTTCCTCACGAGCTATGCCACCAAGCACCTCGGCTATTCGATGCCGTTCGTCCTCACGATGGGCATCCTCGCGGCCATCTTCTTCGGGCTGTGCATCGCCGCCTCGGCGATGTGGTCGTACAAGATCGGGCGCCGCAAGGTCATCATGATCTCCTGCGTCCTCGCGGTCGTCTGGTCGCTGCTGCTCTTCCCGATGCTCGACTCGGGCATCACCGGCCTCTACGTCCTCGGCCTCATGGGGACGCTGTGCATCTTCGGTGTCGCCTACGGCCCGGCCGGCGCGGCACTCCCGGAGATGTTCAAGGCCCGCTACCGCTACACCGGCGCCGGCCTCGGCTACCACCTCGCCGGTGTCCTCGGCGGGGCCATCCCGCCGCTCATCGCCGCCCGGTTCGTCGCGGCCGGCGACAGCATGAGCGTCGGCATCATGCTCGCCGTCCTCTCCTCGATCTCGGTGATCTGCACCTACCTCATGGTCGAGTCCAAGGACTACAAGATGGACGCGGGCGTCACCACCCAGGACTGACGCCGACCTCCACACCACCCCTGAACCGCCGAGGGGGTCCGGGACAGCCCGGGCCCCCTCGCTGCGTGCCGGCGGGCCGCCCCTCACCCCTCACCAGACCCACTCGGGGCGACGGCGTCGGTGCCCCGACGTCACTGCTCCCCTGCCGGTGCCCCGGCGTCAGTGGCCCCGACGTCAGTGGCCCCGACGTCAGTCGCGGCCGACGCCGGGGGTCTACCCGTCGACCCCGCCACGACCAGCGACATCCCGCTACGCTCACGCCGAGGGGCCGGGTGTGGCGTGCCTCGACGGTGGGGATCCCGCACATGCGGCGACCCGCCGACACCGCCCGCGTCGGTCCGGGTGGACACGCCCGCGACGTGCCGCGACGTAGACTGCCGAGAGCAACGACCGGCGAGGGAGAGGCGACACGTGCAGGCCGCGAACTCCGCCCACGGCGACGAGGTCGACCGCATCGTCCGCGCCTGGGGTCAGGAGCTCCCCGAGCTCGACGTGGCCCCCATGCAGGTCCTCTCCCGCGTCACCCGCCTGGCCCGACACCTCGAACGCGCCCGCGCGGAGGCGTTCTCCGCCCACGGGCTCGAGGGGTGGGAGTTCGACGTCCTCTCCGCGCTGCGGCGGGCCGGCGAACCGTACGAGCTCTCCCCCGGCGCCCTCGTCCAGCAGACCCTCTCCACGAGCGGCACCACGACCAACCGCATCGACCGCCTCACCGCGCGCGGCCTGGTCGAACGCCGCCCCGACCCCAACGACCGCCGCGGCGTCAAGGTGCACCTGCTGCCGCCCGGTGCGGCTGCGGTGGACGGCGCCCTGCACACCCTCATGAGTCACGAGCAGCAGATGCTCTCGGGATTCGGCGACGCCGAGCGCGACGCCCTCGCCGACTCCCTGCGCCGGCTGCTCCTCCCCCTCGACACCCACTGAGCCAGACCCACCAAGCAGACATCCCCCTGAGGACCGCGGCGTCGCGCCCGACCGCCATCGGGCCCGGGGCTCACTCCACGAGTTCGGACAGCTCCAGCCACTGCTCCTCGAGTCCGGCCATCTCGTCCTCGAGCACTCGCAGGTCGTCGGCCCGGGCGCGGAGCCCCTCGAAATCGGACTGGTCGTGGGCGGCCATCTGCGCGTGCAGCTTGTCGATCGCGGCGCCGGTCTTCGTCATGCGGCGCTCCAGCGCCCCCATCTCCTTCTGCGCCGCACGCCGATCCGCGGCCGAGACCTCGCCCGCCTCCGCGCCACCTGCGACCCCGTCGGGGCGGGCAGCATCCCCACCGCTCCCGCCCGCCGACGCGCGCGACTGCTGTGCGTGCCGCAGACGGAGGTACTCCTCGACCCCGCCCGGCACGTGCCGCAGCCGGCCGTCGAGGATCGCGTACTGCTGGTCCGTGACCCGTTCGAGCAGGTAACGGTCGTGGCTCACGACGATGAGCGTGGCCGGCCAGCCGTCGAGGAGGTCCTCGGTGGCGGCGAGCATGTCGGAGTCGACGTCGTTGGTCGGCTCGTCGAGGACGATGACGTTCGGTTCGGAGAGCAGGAGCATGAGCAACTGCAGTCGCCGCTTCTGCCCACCGGAGAACTCACCCACCCGCGTCGAGAGCTGCTCACGGGCGAACCCGAGCCGTTCGAGGAGTTGCGCGGGAGTGTGGTCCTTGCCGTCGATCGTGAACGTCGTGCGGTGGCGGGCGAGGACCTCGCGCACCCGGTCGCCCGCGATCTCCTCGAGCTGGGAGAACTGCTGGTCGAGAATCCCGATGCGCACCGTCTTGCCGCGCTTCACCCGGCCCGTCGTGGGCGGGATCGTGCCACACACGAGACCGAGGAGCGTCGACTTGCCGGCGCCGTTGGCGCCGAGGATCCCCGTGCGCTCACCAGGGCCGATGCGCCACGTGACGTCCCGCAGCACCTCCTTGTCGCCATAGCTCACCGAGACGTTCTCGACGTCGACGACGTCCTTGCCCAGGCGTGCGACGGCCATCCGCTGCAGCTCGATCGGGTTGCGCACCGGGGGCACGTCCGCGATGAGCTGGTTCGCCGCCTCGATGCGGAACTTGGGCTTGCTCGTCCGGGCCGGGGCGCCGCGGCGGAGCCACGCGAGCTCCTTGCGCATGAGGTTCTGGCGTTTGGACTCCGTCGCCGCGGCGATGCGGTCCCGTTCGACACGCTGGAGGACGTACGCGGCGTACCCACCCTCGAAGGGCTCGACGAGGCCGTCGTGCACCTCCCATGTCTCCGTGCAGACCTCGTCGAGGAACCACCGGTCGTGGGTGATGACCATGAGCCCGCCCGCGTTGCGTGCCCACCGGTTCTTGAGGTGCTCGGCGAGCCAGGCGATGCCCTCGACGTCGAGGTGGTTCGTCGGCTCGTCGAGGGCGATGACGTCCCAGTCCTCGACGAGCAGGGCCGCGAGCGCGACCCGTCGCCGCTGGCCACCGCTCAGCTCGCCGATCCTGGCCCCCCACGGCACGTCGGAGGCGAGCCCGTCGATGACGTCGCGGATCCGCGCGTCCCCGGCCCATTCGTGGTCGGCCCGATCCCCGACGATCGCGTGCCCGACGGTCTGCTCCGGGTCGAGGTCGTCGCGCTGATCGAGCACGCCGAACCGGACCCCACCGCGCCGCGTGACCCGACCGGCCTGCGGCTCGATCGTCCCCGAGAGCATCCCGAGCAGGCTCGACTTGCCGTCGCCGTTACGGCCGACGATGCCGATGCGGTCCCCCTCCTCGAGCCCCAGCGTGATCGAGTCGAACACGACCTTCGTCGGGTACTCCAGGTGCAGGCCCTCGGCCCCCAGCAGATGCGCCGCCATCGATGCCTTCCTTCGGCGCGCCTCGGCACGCCCCGTTCATGACCGGAGCCGATCCTCCCACCCGGCCCGCCTTCGAGGCCAACGACCCCGCCCGGCCACTCCGACCCGGCGCCGCCGCGATGTGGCAACAACCACGGAATCGATCCCCACGACCACATCCCCCACGCCCGCCACCAGCACCGATCCCCACCGGAGCCCATCCCCGAGCCGTCGACTCCGCCGACATTGCCACATCGACACCACGACCCCCTGGTGGACCGAACTTCCGGTGAGTGCCGTCAGCCGACGATCTGGGCTCCGGGCACGGGGCCGACCGCGGTGTGCACCCGCGTGGCCGCGCCCGAGTTGACCAGCGCCGCAGCGAGATCGCAGGCCGAGTGCCGGTCGGTGGCGAGGAAGACGATCGTCGGGCCCGAACCCGAGACGAGCCCACCCTGCGCGCCGAGCATGAGGCCGGCATCGCGCACGGACTCCAGTTCGGGGCGCAGCGAGAACGCCGCCTCCTCGAGGTCGTTGTGCAGGCAGGCGGCGAGGGCCTCGACGTCACCCTGCCGGAGGGCGGCGAAGATCTCGGGCGAGGGAGAGGGCTCCGCGAGTTCGCGTTCCCCTCGGAGACGGTCGATCTCGCGGAACACCGACGGCGTCGACAGCCCGCCCTCGGCCTGGACGACGACCCACTCGTACTCCCCTCGGGTCAGCGCGGGGACGACGTTCTCGCCGCGACCGGAGCCGATCGCGGTGCCACCGACGAGCGCGAAGTTGACGTCGCTGCCGAGGCGGGCGGCGTAGTCGTGCAGTCCGTCCGCCCCGAGTCCGAGGCCCCACAGGCTGTCGCACGCGAGGAGCGCCCCCGCGGCGTCGGCCGAGCCTCCGGCCATGCCGCCGGCGACGGGGATCTGCTTGCAGACGTGGACGTGCACCGGGGACGCCTGCTCGACGTGCGCGCCGGCGAGCATCTTGGCAGCGGCGAGGGCGAGATTGGAGTCGTCCTCGGGGACGAGGTGGGCGTCGATCCCCTCGACGGAGATCCCCCATTGCTCGGCCGGGGTGACCGTGACGTGATCGACGAGGTCGACGGCGTGGAAGACCGTCGCGAGGCCGTGGTAGCCGTCGGCGCGCGGCGGACCCACCCGCAGCTCGAGATTGATCTTGGCGGGCACCCGGACGGTGACGCTGGCAGGCTCGGGCGCGGACGTCATGGCCACACCCTAGAGCCTCCCCGAGACCTACCCGTCGGGAGAGTCGTCCGGTTCGAGACGAGCGGCCCAGCGCCCACGATCCGCCACCCTCAGCCGATCGGGGGGCCCGGCGGATGCGGTGCCGAACCCGGTGACGCCGAGCCACCCGGTGGAGTGCGGTCGGTGACGAGATGCGCCGCGAGACGGGTGAAGGCCTCGACATCGAGCTGTTCGCCCCGGGCGCGGGGGTCGATGTCGGCGGCGACGAGCGCGGCCTCGGCCGCCGGGCCGCCGCCGGCGAGCCCCGACAAGGCGGCACGCAGAGTCTTGCGGCGCTGGGCGAAGGCGGCGTCGACGACGCGGAAGACGTGCTCCCGCGTCACCTCGCGGCCGTCGACCTCACGCACGTCGGCGGGCAGGTCGCCGCGGCGGACGATCTCGACGAGGCCGGAGTCGACGTTGGGCGCGGGCCAGAACACCGACCGTCCGACGGTGCCGACGAGACGTCCCTGCCCGTACCACGCGGTCTTGACGCTCGGGACCCCGTACACCTTGGATCCCGGTGCGGCGCAGAGCCGTTCGGCGACCTCGAGTTGCACCATGACGAGCACCCGGGCGATCGTCGGGAAGCGCTGGAGGAACTGGAGGATCACCGGCACCGACACGTTGTACGGCAGGTTCGCGACGAGCGCCGTGGGCGCGGGGCCGGGCAGTGCCTCGACGGCGAGGGCGTCGGCGTGGACGACCTCGAGGCGGTCGAGGCGAGCGGGCGCGAAGGCGGCGACGGTCTGCGGCAGGCGTGCGGCGAGGACGGGGTCGACCTCGACGACGACGACATGCGCGACCTCCGGCAGCAGGGCGAGGGTGAGAGACCCGAGCCCCGGCCCGACCTCGACGACGACGTCGTCCGGCCCCACGCCGGCGAGACGCACGATGCGACGCACGGTGTTGGGATCGACGACGAAGTTCTGCCCCCAGGACTTCGTGGGGCGCAGGCCGAGGAGCGCTGCGATCTCGCGAACGTCGCGGGCCGAGAGCAGCCGGTCGGGCGCGGCGTCGGTCACCACGGCCCGTAGACCTCCTCCGAGGTGTCCGACACGACCTTGCACAGGTCGGCGACCGACATCGTCAGCACGTCGGCCATCGCCCGCACGGTGTGCGCGACGAGCATCGGCGCGTTGACCGCGCCGCGGTGCGGCGCCGGCGTGAGGTAGGGGGTGTCGGTCTCGACGAGGAGTCGCTCCGTCGGCACGACCGACAGGGCGTTGCGCAACTGGCGGGCGCTCTTGAACGTCACCGTGCCCGCGAAGCTCAGGTAGTAGCCGCGCTCGACGCACTCCCTCGCCATCGCCATGTCGCCGGAGAAGCAGTGGAGCACGGTCTTCTCCGGGGCCCCCTCCTCGGCGAGGATGCGCAGGACGTCGTCGTGGGCGTCCCGGTCGTGGATCTGGAGGACCTTTCCGGTGCGCTTGGCGAGCTCGATGTGCCGGCGGAAGGACTCCTGCTGCGCGTCGCGACCCTCGGGTCCGGTGCGGTAGTAGTCGAGCCCGGTCTCGCCGACGACGCGGATGCGGGGGTGCGCGACGAGACGCTCGATCGTCGCGTACGCCTCCTCCAGATCGCCGCGCCCCGCGTGGACCGGAGCCTCGTTGGGGTGCAGGGCCACCCCGCCCAGGATCGCCGGGTGCGCGTCCACGAGGTCCGCGGTGAGCAGGGCCGAGTCGAGGTCGCAGCCGATCTGCACGAGGCGGTCCACGCCCACGGCGCGGGCGTCGGCGACGAGCCGTTCGACATGGGCGTCAAGGTCCAGCCCCGCCGAGGCGACGTCGTCGTCCCGACGGATGTCGAGGTGGGCATGGTTGTCGACGACGGGCAGCGGCAGCGGGTCGGGCCGCGCGGGCGCCGGCCGGGCCTCACTCATCGTCGCCGCGCAGCCGGGCGAGTTCGGTGTCGACGACCTCGGGGTCGAGCTTGGTGAACACCCCCGACGGCTTGGAGATCGCCGCTCCCACCCGCACCGGGGTCGACTCCCAGCGGGGGAACGCCGAATAGTCCCCCGTGATGATCGGGTAGTCCCGCACGGGCGGCAGCGTGCCCTCGGCGCCGACGAGCCGCAGGTCACCGGCGTCGAGGTCGGTGACCTCCTCGATGCGCGGCATCGGGGTGAGGGTGCCCTCGCCGCCGAGGACGGCGTCGATGCGGTTGCTCGCGTGCGGCAGGAACGGGCTGAGGATGAGGTTGAGGTCGCTCACGCACTGGGCGAGGACGTGCAGGATCGTGAGGAGGCGGTCGCGCTGGTCCTCGCCCTTGAGCTTGAACGGTTCGGTGCGCGAGACGTAGGTGTTGACCTCGCCGACGAGCCGCATGGCCTCGGTGATCGCCTGCCGTTGCCGGTGTCGCTCGATGAGGCCGCCGACCGTGTCGAACCCGCCACGCACCGCCGCGAGGATCTCCTCGTCGGGGGGCTCGGTGGCGCCCAGCGGCGGGATCTCCCCGACGTTCTTCGCGATCATCGCCGCCGTGCGGTTGACGAGGTTGCCCCACCCGGCGACGAGTTCGGAGTTCGTGCGCGTGACGAACTCGGCCCACGTGAAGTCGGAGTCCTGCGTCTCGGGTCCGGCGGCGCTGATGAAGTAGCGCAGGGCGTCGGGCTGGTAGCGCTCGAGCATGTCGCGGACGTAGATGACGACGCCGCGGGAGGAGGAGAACGCTCGGCCCTCCATCGTCATGAACTCGCTCGCGACGACCTCGGTCGGCAGGGTGAGGTCACCGAACACGCTGGGCTCGCCGCCCTTGTCCCCGCGCCCCATCGACCCGAGGAGTTCCGCCGGCCAGATCTGGGAGTGGAAGGTGATGTTGTCCTTGCCCTGGAAGTAGCAGGAGACCTGGTCCTCCGCCTCCCCCGGGGTCCACCACTCGCGCCATCGGTCGGGTTCACCGAGACGCCGCGCCCACTCGATCGACGCCGAGAGGTACCCGATGACCGCGTCGAACCACACGTACAGCCGCTTGGCGGGCTGCTCGCTCCACCCCTCGATCGGGATCGGGATGCCCCAGTCGATGTCGCGGGTCATCGCGCGCGGCTTCATGTCGGTGAGCAGGCCCTGACTGAACCGGATGACGTTGGTGCGCCACGTGCCGGTCGCCTCGCGCTCGTCCAGCCACGCGGACAACGCCTCGGCGAGGGCGGGCAGGTCGAGGAAGAAGTGCTGGGACTCGACGAACTCCGGAGTCTCGCCGTTGATGCGCGAGCGCGGGTCGATGAGCTCGGTGGGATCGAGCTGGTTGCCGCACGTGTCGCACTGATCGCCGCGGGCGTCGGTGGCGCCACAGATCGGACACGTGCCCTCGATGTAGCGGTCGGGCAGCGTGCGCCCCGTCGACGGCGAGATCGCCCCCGAGGTCGTGCGCTCCACCATGTACCCGTTGGCGTGCACGGCGCGGAACAGCTCCTGCACGACGGCGTAGTGGTTGCGCGTCGTCGTGCGCGTGAAGAGGTCGTAGGAGAGCCCGAGGCCGACGAGGTCCTCGACGATGATGCGGTTGTTCTCGTCGGCGAGCTCCATCGGCGTCATGCCCCGCTCGTCGGCGGCGACGAGGATCGGGGTGCCGTGCTCGTCGGTGCCGCTCACCATGAGCACGTCGTGACCCGCCATCCGCATGTACCGGCTGTACACGTCGGAGGGGACACCGAAGCCGGCGACGTGGCCGATGTGACGGGGGCCGTTGGCGTACGGCCAGGCGACAGCGGAGAGGACCTTCATGCCCCGATCCTAGTTCCCGCCGCCGCCCGCCCCGGAACGCCGTTCACCGACGCCACGGGTGTCCGAGGTGGTCGGACACCCCGGGCGGGAAGACGCGGGCACTAGGGTTTGACCGCTGACTCGACGCCGGAGACGGACCCCGGTCTCCCGCAAGACCTCCCGACACCCACGGGAGGCCGTCGCCACGATCCCACCGCCTGAGAGAGAGACACCTCCCATGAGTTCACCCGTGACGAAGGGCGCGGCACCGCCACGCGAGCAGTGGTCCGGCCAACTGGGCTTCCTGCTGGCCGCGATCGGCTCCGCCGTCGGCCTCGGCAACATCTGGCGCTTCCCCGGCGTCGCCTACACCAACGGTGGCGGCGCCTTCCTCATCCCCTACCTCGTCGCCCTGCTCACCGCCGGCATCCCGATCCTGCTGCTCGACTACGCGCTCGGTCACCGCTATCGCGGGTCGGCGCCGGCGGTGTTCCGGCGTCTGCACCGGCGCGCCGAGGCCCTCGGCTGGTTCCAGGTGCTCATCGCGTTCGCCATCTGCATGTACTACGCCGTCGTCATCGCCTGGGCCGCCTCCTATGTGCGGTTCTCCTTCACCAAGGCGTGGGGTTCGGACCCGGTGTCCTTCCTCGTGGGTGACTACCTTCAGGTCAGCGATCCGACGATCACCTTCGACTTCGTCCCGGGCGTGCTCGTGCCGCTCGTCCTCGTCTGGGTGGTCGTGCTGCTCATCATGGTGGGCGGGGTGCAGAAGGGCCTGGAGAAGGCGAACAAGCTGTTCATCCCCCTGCTCATCGTCCTGTTCACGGGCCTCGTCGTCCGCGCCCTCACCCTCGACGGCGCCGTCGAGGGTCTCAACGCGTTCTTCACCCCGGACTTCGCCGCACTCGCCGATCCGGGTGTGTGGATCTCGGCCTACAGCCAGATCTTCTTCTCGCTGTCCATCGCGTTCGGCATCATGCTCACCTACGCGAGCTACCTGCCGCGCCGCGCCAACCTCGGCGGTACCGGACTCGTCGCCGCCTTCGCCAACTCCTCCTTCGAGATCCTCGCCGGCATCGGCGTGTTCGCCACCCTCGGGTTCATGGCCACCGCGCAGGGGACGACCGTCGACAAGCTCGAGGGCATCACCGGTGTCGGCCTGTCGTTCATGACCTTCCCGGCCCTCATCAACGAGATGCCCGGCGGCGAGATCTTCGGGGTCCTGTTCTTCACCTCGCTCGTGCTGGCCGGACTCACCTCGATCATCTCCCTGCTCGAGGTCGTCACCGCCGCCTTCCAGGAGAAGTTCGACCTGGGTCGCGCCGCGGCCGTCGGGACGATCGGCGGCGCCATCGCCGCGCTGTCCGTCCTGTTCTTCTCCACGACCAGCGGCTTGAACCTCCTCGACGTCGTCGACAAGTACGTCAACGAGGTGGGCATCGTCACCTCGGCCGTCGTCATGACACTGCTCATCACCTACGGCCTGCGTCGCCTCGGGGTGTTGCAGCGCCACCTCAACGGCATCTCGAGCCTTCCCATCGGGGCGTGGTGGCGGGTGCTCGTCGGCGTGATCACGCCGATCGCGCTCGTCATCATGCTCTCCGCGACGGCCCTCGACCTCGTGCGCAACGGCTACGGGGACTACCCCGCCTGGTTCACCGACACGTTCGGGTGGGGCATGGTGGGCGCGATCGCGGTGGGCGCCATCCTGTTCAGCCTCATTCCGTGGCGCACCGACGTCGACGCCCACACCGAGCCCGACGAGGACGAGGGGTTGCCGGTCCACACGGTCCTGCCGCCCGAGGAGGCGACCTACGGGCACCCGCACGGGCGTCACCCTGACGCGTCCTACCACGCCGGCACCGACCCGAGCGTGGCGCAGCCGCCGCGGCTCCACCACGACCCCCAGCCCAACGACCCCGAGGACCCTCGCTCATGACACCCCTCGCCCTGACGTTCCTCGTCCTGTCCATCACCCTCGTGTGGGGTGGCCTGGCACTCTCCATCGTCGCCCTCGTCCGCAGCTCCCGCGCCACCGCCGCCGAACTCGGGGAGACCGATCACGACGGCGTAGGCCCCGACCGCCGCTGACCGCCAGGTGCCGGGGTGAGGGCTCGCCTCACCCCGGACCAGACGCCGGAACGGCCCGGATCCCCCTCACGGGGGATCCGGGCCGTTCTCGGTGGGCCGTCAGAACGCCTCAGACGCGGCTGGGGGCCTTGCGCACGTCGGCGTTGAGGGTGGAGATGACGTCCATCGGGATGTCCTTGGGGCACGCGGCCGCGCAGGCACCGATGTTCGTGCATCCGCCGAAGCCCTCGGCGTCGTGCGTGTTGATCATCGCGAGCGCACGCTTCCACCGCTCGGGCTGACCCTGGGGCAGCTCGGCGAGGTGGGTGACCTTCGCGCCGGTGAACAGCATCGCCGCCGCGTTGGGGCAGGCCGCGACGCAGGCGCCGCACCCGATGCAGGCCGCGGCCTCGAAGGCACGCTCGGCCTTGCTCTTCTGCACGGGCACGGAGTGCGCCTCGGGCGCCGAGCCGGTGTTCGCGGAGATGAACCCGCCCGCCTGGATGATGCGGTCGAGGGCGCTGCGGTCGACGATGAGGTCCTTGATCACCGGGAACGCCTCGGCGCGCCACGGCTCGATCGTGATGGTGTCGCCGTCCTTGAACGAACGCATGTGCAGCTGGCACGTCGTGGTGTTGCCGCCGGTGCCGTCGTTGCCGTGGGGCTTGCCGTTGATGACGAGCCCACACGCACCGCAGATGCCCTCGCGACAGTCGCTGTCGAAGGCGATGGGCTCCTCGCCCCGCTCGTTGAGCTCCTCGTTGAGGATGTCCAACATCTCGAGGAAGGAGCTGTCCTCCGACACGTTGTCGAGCTTGTAGCTCTCTGCGCGGCCCGCGTCGAGCGGTCCACGCTGACGCCAGATCTTGAGGGTGATGTTCACTTGTAGCTCCGCTGCTTCATCTCGATGAACTCGTACACGAGGTCTTCCTTGTGGAGGACCGGTGGCTGGTCGTCCCCCGTGAACTGCCACGCCGCCACGTACGCGAACTCGTCGTCGTGACGCAGCGCCTCGCCGTCCTCCGTCTGACTCTCGGCCCGGAAGTGCCCACCGCACGATTCGCGGCGGTGGAGGGCGTCGATGCACATGAGCTCGCCGAGCTCGAAGAAGTCGGCGACGCGGCCGGCGCGCTCGAGACTCTGGTTGAGCTCGTCGGCGCCACCGAGGACGCGCACGTTGCTCCAGAAGTCCTTCTTGAGCTCACGGATGCGGCCGATCGCGTACTTGAGACCCTCCTCGGTGCGCTCCATGCCGCAGTACTCCCACATGATGTGGCCGAGTTCCTTGTGGTAGCTGTCGACCGAGCGGGTGCCGTTGCAGGTGAGGAAGTGCTCCACGCGACGACGCACGCTCTCGGCGGCCTCGACGACCTCCGGGTTCCCCTCCTCGACGGCCGGGTACGGGCCGGCGGCGAGGTAGTCACGGATCGTGTTGGGGAGCACGAAGTACCCGTCCGACAGACCCTGCATGAGGGCCGAGGCGCCGAGGCGGTTGGCGCCGTGGTCGGAGAAGTTGGCCTCACCCGCGACGAACAGGCCGGGGATCGTGGACTGCAGGTCGTAGTCGACCCAGAGTCCGCCCATCGTGTAGTGCACGGCCGGGTAGATGCGCATCGGGACCTCGTACGGGTTCTCACCCGTGATGCGCTCGTACATGTCGAAGAGGTTGCCGTAGCTCGCGGAGACCTTGTCCTTGCCCAGGCGCTGGATGGCCTCGGCGAAGTCGAGGTACACCCCGCGGCGGCCCTGACCCTCGATCTCCGGACCGACGCCGCGGCCCTCGTCGCACATGTTCTTCGCCTGGCGGGAGGCGATGTCGCGAGGCACGAGGTTGCCGAAGCTCGGGTAGATGCGCTCGAGGTAGTAGTCGCGGTCCTCCTCGGGGATCTGCCGCGGGTCCTTGTCGCAGTCCTCCTTGCGCTTGGGCACCCAGATGCGCCCGTCGTTGCGCAGGGACTCGCTCATGAGCGTGAGCTTGGACTGCTGGTCGCCGTGGACCGGGATGCACGTCGGGTGGATCTGCGTGTAGCACGGGTTGGCGAAGTAGGCGCCCTTGCGGTGCGCACGCCAGGTCGCCGTGACGTTGCAGCCCATCGCGTTCGTCGACAGGAAGAACACGTTGCCGTACCCGCCCGAGGCGAGGACGACGGCGTCGGCGAGGTGGGTCTCGATCTCGCCGGTGACCATGTCGCGGGCGATGATGCCGCGGGCGCGGCCGTCGACGATGACGAGCTCGACCATCTCGTGGCGGGCGAACATCTCGACGGTGCCGGCGGCGATCTGACGCTCGAGCGCCTGGTAGGCGCCGATGAGCAGCTGTTGACCCGTCTGGCCACGGGCGTAGAACGTGCGGGAGACCTGCACGCCACCGAACGAACGGTTGTCGAGCAGACCGCCGTACTCACGTGCGAAGGGCACACCCTGGGCGACGCACTGGTCGATGATCGACGTGCTCACCTCGGCGAGGCGGTAGACGTTGGACTCCCGGGCGCGGTAGTCGCCGCCCTTGACCGTGTCGTAGAAGAGACGGTAGATCGAGTCGCCGTCCTCCTTGTAGTTCTTGGCGGCGTTGATGCCACCCTGCGCGGCGATCGAGTGCGCGCGGCGCGGGCTGTCCTGGTAACAGAACGCCTTGACGTTGTAACCCGCCTCACCGAGCGTGGCGGCGGCGGCGCCACCGGCGAGACCGGTGCCGACGATGATGACCGACAGCTTGCGGCGGTTGGCCGGGTTGACGAGCTTGGCGTCGAACTTGCGCTGGCTCCAGCGCCCCTGGATCGGGCCCTGCGGCGCCTTGCCGTCGAGGAGCGGGTCGCCCTCGCGGTACAGGCCGTGGACCAGGTCGCCGACATCGGCGGTGGTGGAGGGGGCTTCCTCGGTATACGTGTGTGACATTGCTGAGATCGCCTTACTTGATCATGCCGAACTGGATGGCGAGCGGCGGGATGAGGAACCCGATGACGACGAGGCCGGCGACGACCGCCGCGGTCATCTTGGCCGTGCCGCGGGCCTTGGCGGTGTTGGTGAAGCCGAGGGTCTGGCAGGCGCTCCAGACGCCGTGGTGCAGGTGCAGGCCGAGGGCGATCATCGCGAGCACGTAGATGAGGGTCAGCCACGGGGTCTGGAAGGCGGCCACGACCATGGCTGCGGGCGAGCTCACCGGGTCGGTTCCGACGTAGAAGGACCGAAGCGTGAACTGCAGCAGGTGGAAGACGATGAACAGCAGGAGCGCCACACCGCCCCACCGCATCGTGCGCGAGGAGACGGCCGTGTGCATCGCGTCCTTGACGAGGTAGCGCTGCTGCCGGGCGCGTCCGGCCCGACCCCACAGGGTGAGGGCGGAGTACACGTGGGCGATGAGCGCGATGATCAGCGTGATGCGGAAGATCCACAGGAAGCCCGAGTACGGGAGCATCGGCTCGCCCAGGATGCGCAGGTGGTGCGCGTAGGTGTCGAACTGCTCATGTCCCGCGAGGATCTTGAGGTTGCCGTACATGTGCATGAGCACGAAGAGGACGAAGTACAGGCCCGAGACGGCCATCATGATCTTCAGACCGATGGACGACCGAGCCGAACTCCGTTGCTTTGTCAGAGTCGTTGTAGCCACGAGCGAAGCCTGCCCTGTTCTGCGAGTCGAGTGTGGGGGTAGTGCCTCCTCCACAGCGGGGCGGAGGTGGGTCGCGCTGCGGCCGCTACACGGTCGAGCACCGGACGTCAGCGTAGTGTCCGCCTCGATCCTAATTGCTTTCAGGGCTGGTCGGCGGACGTTGGTCCCTCGCGATTCGGCGGATCGGCGACCGGCGGACGAACCGCGACGAACGTCCCTTTCGCCCCACCGTGACACCCCGGGACACGACGACGCCGCCTCCGCATGCGGTGTGCGGAGACGGCGTCGCAGCGGTGGGAGACGCTCAGGCGAGGGCGTCCTCGACCGCCGTGTAGGGCAGGTCGAAGGCCTCCGCGACGGCCTCGAACGTGAGCGCGCCGTCGTTGGTGTTGAGGCCGGGGGTGAGCGCCGGCACCTCCTCGAGTGCGGCCCGCCAGCCGAGGTCGGCGAGCTTGACCGCGTACGGCATCGTCGCGTTCGTGAGCGCGTAGGTGGAGGTGTGCGGCACGGCGCCCGGCATGTTGGCGACGCAGTAATACGTGGAGTCGTGGACCTGGAAGACCGGGTCGTCGTGGGTCGTGGGCCTCGAACCCTCGAAGCAGCCGCCCTGGTCGATCGCGATGTCGACGAGCACCGATCCGGGCTTCATCCGGGCGACCATGTCGTCGGTGACGAGCTTCGGCGCCTTGGCGCCGGGGATGAGCACGGAGCCGATGACGAGGTCGGCCTCGGCCACCTGCTGCGCCACCGTGAGCCTGTTGGAGGCGAGCTGGTGGATACGGCCCGACCAGCGCCAGAAGACCTGCCGCAGCTTGTCGAGGTCGGTGTCGAGGATCGTCACGTCGGCGCCCATGCCGACCGCGATGTTCGCGGCGTTCTGACCGGCGACGCCCCCGCCGAGGACGACGACCTTCGCGCTCGCCACGCCACCGATGCCGCCCATGAGCACGCCGCGTCCGCCGTAGGCGCGCATGAGGTGGTGCGCGCCGACCTGCGGGGCGAGGCAGCCCGCGACCTCCGACATCGGGTAGAGCAGCGGCAGCGAGCCGTTGGTGAGCTGGACGGTCTCGTACGCGATCGAGGTGGTGCCGGCCTCCATGAGGCGTTCGGTGAGCGGACGGTCGGCCGCGAGGTGGAGGTAGGTGAAGAGCGTGAGGTCCTTGCGCAGGTATTGGTACTCCTGCTCGATGGGCTCCTTGACCTTGAGGATCATCTCGGCGTCGCCCCACACGTCGTCGACCGAGTCGACGATCCTCGCGCCCTGCTCGACGTACGCCTCGTCGGGGATCGAGGAGCCCAGGCCGGCGCCCTTCTGCACGTGGACGTCGTGGCCGTGCTGGACGAGCTCGTGCACGCCCGCGGGGGTGATGGCCACCCGGTACTCACGGTTCTTGACCTCGGCGGGAACTCCGATCTTCATGGCACACTCCTTCGACCGTTCGACCAGGGCCGTTCCACCCTGGGGCCCCCTGCGGGGTCACCGCCCGGGCCGATGTGCTCAGGCTAGGTGGGGAGCCGTGCCGGTGTGAGGCGTTTCCGAGAGATCGGGGCCTTTCGCCCCCGCGGCACCGCCCACCCCCGCCCGAACCTCGTGCGTTCCCGGCCGGAGCGGGCGTCAGGGCGGCGGAAGGTGCGCGCGAGAGCAGGTCCCCGCGGCCGGGGAGGGGTCGAGGATGATGGGACGTCAGCGGCGACGAGCGGCCACGGCGGCGTCGTAGAGCTGCGGGGCGGGGATGCCCGCGGCCGACCCCACCGCCTTGCACGCGTCCTTGAGTCGCTCTCCCGCCTCGACGCGGCCGAGGACGTCGGCGAGCGCCGCGTCGGGGTCGAGCCGGATGGTGCCGGCGCCCTCGACGACGATCGTGATCTCGCCGCGGACCTCACCCTCCGCCCAGTCGCGCAACTCCCCGAGTCCGCCGCGGCGGACCTCCTCGTAGGTCTTCGTCAGCTCTCGACACACGGCCGCCCGCCGGTCCTCCCCGAAGACGTCGGCCATGGTCGCCACCGTCGCCGCGAGCCGGTGCGGCGCCTCGAAGAACACCATCGTCCGACGCTCGTCCGCGAGATCCTCGAGACGCCGGCGGCGTTCCCCCTGCTTGCGGGGGCAGAACCCCTCGAAGCAGAACCGGTCGGTGGGCAATCCCGACAGCGCGAGCGCGACGAGCACGGCACTCGGGCCGGGCAGGCACGTCACCGGCACGTCGGCCTCGACGCATGCGGTGACGAGGCGGTAGCCGGGATCGGAGACCGAGGGCATTCCCGCATCGGTGACGAGCAGCAGCCGCTCCCCCGCCTGCATGCGGGCGACGAGCTCGGGGGTGAGGGCGGCCTCGTTGTGCTCGTGGTAGGCGACGACCCGCCCCTTGAGCGGGATCTCCAGCATCGCGGCCAGCTTCTTGACCCGGCGGGTGTCCTCGGCCGCGACGAGGCTCGCCTCCCGCAGCGCCTGGACGAGCCGCAACGAGGCGTCGAGGGGGTCGCCGATCGGTGTGCCCGCGAGCGTCAGCCCCGCCCGAGTCGTGCGCGAACGGAGGGGGACGTCGGGCGACTCGGTCATGCCCGGAGCCTAACCAGCCGCGCACACGCACCGGGCGCCCGCGCGCCGGAGCCCGCGCGCCGGGTCCCCGCGGACGTCCGACGACACACCCTGACGCGCGGGGGCCCGCAGGTCGGTTCGTGCGTCGAGGCGCCCCCGTACGATGACGGCCATGAGCGAGACCGATCGGTTGCGAGCGCGGCTGCTCGGCCATCGCCCCACGGACACCCTGTACGGCTGGCTCGGCGCCCTCCTCGTCGCGGCCTTCGGCGGCGTGCTGCGCTTCTGGCGTCTCGGGCAACCCGACACGCTCGTCTTCGACGAGACGTACTACGTCAAGCAGGGCTGGTCACTGCTGCAGCACGGCTACGAGGCCAAGGTGCTGCCGGAGCTCGCGAACGCCACCCCCGGCGTCGACGACGTGTGGGCCTCCGGCACGCCCGACGTCTTCGGCACCGAGGCCGACTTCGTCGTCCATCCCCCGGTGGGCAAATGGGTCATCGCCGCGGGGGAGCACCTCGTGGGCGTCCAGGACCCGATGAGCTGGCGCCTGGGCGTCGCCGTCCTCGGGACGCTCTCGATCCTCATGCTCGCCCTCGCCGCGCGACGCCTCTTCGGGTCCACCGTGCTCGGGCTGTCGGCCGGGCTCCTGCTCGCCGCCGACGGCCAGCACCTCGTGCACTCCCGCACCGGGCTGCTCGACATGTCGGTGATGTTCTTCGCACTCGGCGGGTTCTGCGCGCTGCTCATCGACCGCGACACCTCCCGAGAGATCCTCGCGCGCAAGGTCGGTGGGCATCTCGACGCCGGCGGCGGATTCGATGCGCCGATGATGTCCCACGGCCCGTGGCTCGGGCTCCATCCCTGGCGGTGGGTCGCGGCGATCTCCCTCGGCCTCTGCATCGGCACCAAGTGGTCGGGGCTGTACTTCCTCGCGGTGTTCGGGCTCATGACGGTGTTCTGGGACATGGGCGCACGCCGGGCCGTGGGTGTCCGGCACTGGTGGCGCGGCGCGATGCTGCGCGACGCCCCGCAGGCCGCACTAACCCTCGTCGGCGGCGCACTCGCCACCTACGTCGCCACGTGGGCCGGGTGGTTCGCGACCTCCGGCGGGTGGAACCGCCAGTGGGCCCAGACGCACCCCGCCTCCGGGCTCATGCGCGTGGTCCCCGACCCCCTGCGCTCCCTCGTCGACTACCACGAGCGGATGTGGGTCTTCCACGTCGGCCTCTCGACCCCGCACACCTACCAGAGCAATCCGTGGTCCTGGATGCTGCAGTCGAGGCCCACGTCGTTCTTCTACCAGGGCTCCAAGCAGGGCGATCCGGGGTGCGCCGTCGCCGAGTGCAGCCGCGCGATCCTCGACCTCGGCAACCCGGTGATCTGGTGGACCGCGACCCTGGCCCTCGCGGTCCTGGTGTTCACGTGGGCGTTCGCGCGGGACTGGCGGGCCGGGGCCGTCCTGTCGGGCTTCGTCGCCGGGTACCTGCCGTGGTTCATGTACCAGGGACGCACGATCTTCACCTTCTACTCCGTGGCGTTCGTGCCGTGGGTCGTCCTCGCCGTCGTCTACCTGCTGTCCCTCGTCCTCGGACGCCCCGACGCACCGCGACGCCGACAGCGCCTCGGCCTGCTCGCCTGGGCGGCGTTCGTCGTGCTCGCCATCGCCGTGTTCGCGTTCTTCTGGCCCATCTACGTCGGCGAGGTCATCCCACGGGACGACTGGTCGATGCGCATGTGGTTCCGCTCGTGGATCTGAGCGGGTCCGTGCACCCGTCGCGGGCGCCGGCAACCGGCTGGACCCGAACCGCGCCGCCACACTGATCTGCGTCTCACGTGCCCGCCGGCACCGATTCCCCTCTCCGGGCAGGAGTGGTCGTCGCCCCCGCGGCGGTGCCCCCCGCATCCCCGCGCGCCATGAACTGCTCGGCCACGCCCGGTGTCGCGCAGCGCACGACCGCCTCGACCAGTTCGAGCGGGAGGTCGAGGATGTCGACCGAGTCGTCGCCCGCGGCGATCGTCGCCGCGAGCGTGACGAGGCCGGCGCGGCGCTGCCAGAAGCTCTCGGTGATGTTCCACCCGATGATCGCCGAGGTCCGCACGACCGTCGTCGTCTCGGGGAACAACCCGCTGCGGCTGACGAGGTGGCCGGCGACGACCTCGTGACCGAGTCGCCGGTAGCGGGACTCGGCGAGCAACGGCGCGAGGAGGACCGGAAGCGCGGCGAGCCCGAACAGCCATGGGGTGAGCGAGAACCACCAGGCCGCCGCGGCGACCGGCACCGTGACGAGGAGACCGGAGGTGAGGGCCCGCGTGTGTCGACGCCGACGTGCCCGCCCCCCGTGTGACCTCAGGGCCGTCTCCAGCGGCGCGGACACCCCGAGGACGTCGGCCGCGACGCGCCGCACCTCGGTGAGGGGTGCCGGCGGGACGAGGAGGTCCGAGGCCGAGCCGGAGGTCTCGTCGCCGGTCAGGCCCGTGACGAGGGCGCTCGCACGGCCACCGCCGACGAGACGGAGCAGGAGCGGGCGCTCGATCTCCACCCCGCGCAGTCGCCGCTCCTCGATGGTGGTGAGTCGTGTCGTGAGGAGCCCGCGGCTGACCCCGAGGGTGCCTCGCGCGTGCCGGGTGAGGTGATACCCCCAGAACCGCAGGATGTAGGACGCGACGGACGCGAACACGACGAGGCCGAGCCCGAGGACGATCCCCCCGGCCACGAGGGCCGTCGCGGTGAGGCCGAGGACGTAGTCGATCGCCGAGTGGCCGAGTTCGGAGTCGACGACGCGCTCGCCGAGGTCGTTGACGAACTGGGAGAGGAAGCCGACGGCGGCGAGCACGGCGACGAGGCCGGTGAGGGTGAACGGCGCGAACCGGATCCACGACGGCGACAGCCGCGAGATCGTCGCCTCCTCGGGTCCGTCCGTGAGCGCGGCTCCGCCGACGCCCGTGACATCGCCCTCGCCCGCGCCGTGCCCGCCCGCCTGCTCCTCGCGGGCGACGTGGAGCAGCTGGGTGCGCAGCGCGCGGGCGTCCGCGGCCGCGAGGCCGGGGAGGACGAACGGTGACTCCGTGCCCGTGCCGACCTTGACCGACGCGAGCCCGAGGATGCGCTGAAGCGGAGAGGCGGTGACGTCGACGGTGCGGGTGCGGTCGATCCGCGCGGTGAAGGTCTTGCGGACGACGATGCCCTGCCGCAGGGTCAACTGCTCGCTCGTGATGCGGTACGTGGTGGTGTACCAGGCCCACACACCGACCACGATCGGCGCGACGACGGCGGCGAGGTTCCACCACCACGGCGTCTCGTCACGGGCGCCGCCGGCGACGAGCACGACGATGATCGCGGGCAGGAACTGCCCCACGGCCTGCAACGGCTGGACGATGAGCATGCGCCGGTCGAGGCGACGCCACCCCGTGTCCCCACCGGCGTGGTCGACGGCGGCGGCGACGTCCGAGGTGGGGGCACCTGTCGGCGGTCCGGGAGGAAGGGAGGGGCCGGGGACGGTCATGTGGCGTCGCCACGCTCCTTGGCGGTGATCCTCGTGAGGTCGGCGACGAGCTCGTCGACGGTCGTCTTCTCCAGCCCTGCGATCCGCAGGGGCCCCGCCGCCGACGCGGTCGTGACGGTGAGGGTCCCGAGCCCGAAGAGCTGCTCCACGGGACCGTACTCGCTGTCGACGGTCTGGATCCGCGAGATGGGCGCGATCCGGCGCTGCTGGAAAAGCCAGCCGCTCTGGGTGTAGACCGCCGAGTCGGTGACCTCCCACCGGTGCACCTTGTACCGCCACGACGGGATGACGACGACCGAGATGAGACCGAGGACGAGGACGGCGGCCGCCGCGATGCCCTGCCACAGGCGGTGACCGTCGTCGAAGAACATCCACACGGCGAGAGCCACGACGGGCACGACCCACATGAACAACTCGGACAGCCGCCACATCATCGTGGCCCGCGGGCTCACCCGGTGGGCGGGTCGGCGCAGGCGCAGCTCACGCAGCTCGGGATCGTCGAGGTCGCGAGCGCTGGGGGTCGCGGAGGGCGAGGGAGCCCCGGCCGCCGGAGCGCTCACCGCGCTCGCACCGGGCCACCCCGCGCCGGGGTGCGTCGAGCGGGGGCGCTGCCCCGGCCACGCGGGAACCTCGGGCGCGATCGACCGGCGCCCGGCCGCGCCGGGCCAGGAGTCCGGCGGTCGGGGAACCCCCGGTGTCGACGAATCCATCTGGCCCTCCTGGTCGTGCGGGTCGTCCTGCATCGCGCCGCCCCTCATGGGCGCGCTCCCCCAGGGTCCCACGAGCGGGCTCGCGGGGTCGTCGTCCTCACGCCGCAGGCACGGCGGATGCGACGGACCGGTCTCACCCCCGTGGGCGCACCCCGATGAACTCGTAGAGGGCGGCGTTGACGTCGGCGGGACGTTGGGTGTGCGGGGAGGCGCCGGCGCCGCGCACGACGACGGTGCGGACGTCGGCCTCCGTGGCCTGCCGGGTGAACGCCTCGGCGGCGGCGCGGCCCGCGCGATCCCTCTCCCCCACGAGGAGGAGCACCCGCGCGCGCAGCTCGGGGAGGCGACCCCACAGGTCGACCTCGGCGATCTCCTCGAGCCCCCGCAGGGCGCGATTCTTGTCGACCCCGCGGGCCGCGAGCATCCGACGCGGGATGAGCGAGGTGAGTCGTCGTTGCGTGCTCGCGCCGGCGGCGGCCGCGAGGCCCGGCCCGGCGACGACGAGGTCGACGGGCAGATCGGGCCTGCTCAGCGTCACCTCGAGGCCGACGAGGGCGCCCTCACCGACCCCGAACAGGGTCGTGCGTGGGGCACCGGACAACTCGATGGACATGGCGAGGTCCGCTGCGGCGGAGACGAGGTCGAACCGCTCCCCCGTGGCGCCCGGCCGGGCACCGCGTAACCATGGCGCGCTGCCCTGCAGATCGTCCGGCATCGCGGAGACCTGCTCGCCGAAATCGAGCGGCGTCGACAGGAGTCCGTGGACGAACATGAGCATCGGCTTCGCGGGCGTCACCCCGTGAGTCTAGGCGGGGATCGACGCGCCGCGGCGGCTTCACGCGCCACCGCGACACCGGAGCGACGGGGCGCGTCGGCGCGGCGGTCGCGTGGCCCTGACATGCGAAAACCCCGCCGACGTCGACGGGGTTTCTTGCCGGTGGAGCTGAGGGGATTCGAACCCCTGACCTTCTCATTGCGAACGAGACGCGCTACCAACTGCGCCA
>NZ_DAMBGD010000026.1:0-27944 GCF_032060985.1 Mobilicoccus sp. | reverse complement strand
GGGCGGCGGGGGCTGGGGCCGGTGCGGCGGGGGCCGGGGCCGGTGCGGCGGGGGCGGCCGACAGCGGGGCGGCGGCGGCATGTGCGAGGGGCGCGACGGCGACGGTGGCCGGGTGCGCGAGGGTCACGGCCTGCGCCGAGGAGGAGGCGGCGAGACATCCGCCGGCCGTGAGGGCGAGGAGGGCGGCGGAACCCAGGAGGCGTCGGCGGAGGGTCATGCGGCGCCCCCTCTCGTGCCGTGGGTCGGCCGTCGGTCGGATGACCGGGCGTCCGCACCGAGCTGGTCGGCGTGGCGGCCGGCGGTGAGGCTGTCGGCGTGTCCGTCGGCGGTGGGGCCGTCGAACCGGTCGGCGCCGATGGCCCGCCGTCGGCGGGGACCCGGGGCAGAGGTGATCTCGGCCCTGGCCGCACCGACGACGTCATTCGGTGTGGTGGAGGGGTCCTGGCGAGGAGCGGCTCCTCGACCTGGTGACCCCCCACGGTGTCGCCCCCGGCGTCCCCGGCCGGCCGCCGCGTCGACTCGGCCGGCGGCGGCCGTCTCGGCGACGAGCCGACCCAGGTGCCCTTGACGCCGGAGGGCCTCGACGAACGTCGGTGGGGTGGTCATCGCGGGCGAGGGCGTGTCGGTCTCCTCCCCCTCATCGGCAGCGAGCTCCTCGGGTGAGAGGTGATGCAGCGTCGAGATCTCGGCGTCGGTGACGCCGAGGACGAGCACCTCCTCCCCCACGCGGACGACCTGGACGGACCCGGTGCGGGTGAGCTGCCGTCGGCCGAGGACCTCGACCTCGACACGGGCGTGGGTCGGGCCGGTGAAGCCCCCACGCTTGGCGAGGAGCCGAAGGCACAGGACGAGGAGCCCGAGCACGAGCACCAGGGAGATGCCCGCCCGCACGAGGGTCCAGGCGAGCGAACCGTCGCTCACGCGCTCGCCCGACCCTCCCCGCCGGCATGCGGGTTGACGACCTCGGAGATCCGGACGGCGAACTCCTCGTCGACGACGACGACCTCGCCGTGGGCGATGAGAGTGCCGTTGACGAGGACGTCGACGGGCGCACCTGCGGCGCGGTCGAGTTCGACGACCGACCCGGGGGTGAGACCGAGGATCTCGCTGACGGTGAGACGGGTGCGGCCCAACTCGACGCTGACGCCCATGAGGACTTCCCGCAGGAGGTCGATGCGGCGCGGGTCGACCTGGCCGAACGGCGCGAACGGCGCGAGCGGCGGAGTCGCCATCCCGGGGAGGTTCATGTTCGCCTGGGCACGGGCGGCGGCGGCTGCCGCGGCGGCCGCGGCCTGCTCGGGATCCTGCGGCGGGGCCGCGTAACCGTAGGGCGGATACCCCGGCGGGGGGTAGGCCCCGGGCGGGAACCCCGCGTAGGGGTCGTACCCCGGCATGCCCGGCTGCCCGGCGCCCGGCAAGCCACCCGGCATCGCCCCCGGTGCGCCGGCGGGGCCGGCGGGTGCGCCGGTCATCCCGGCGGCGTCGGCGGAGGGGGTGAACTCCGCGGCCTCGGCGCCCTCATCCGGCGTCTCACCTGCGGCGCCCGCGTCCTCCGCCACACCGTCGGCGGCCTCCGCGGCCTCCACGGCACCGTTCTCGCCGTCGTCCGCGCCACCGTCGCCACCCTCCGCCGCGGCCACCTCGGCCTCGGCCGCGGCGATCGCCGCCGCGAGTTCGGCGGCGGCGCCCTCACCGGTGGCCTCCTTCGGCTGCGCGAGAAGCAGGGCGGCGAGGGTCTGGCCCGAGAACACACCGGCGACGCTCGCCTCGTCCGCGGCCTCCAGCACGTCGAACGGGTCGGTCATGTGCGCCTGGCCGGTCGCGAAGTCGCCGACCTCGCCCTTGAGCGCGGCGAACGACTCCTCGAGGGCCGTGGTCCACAGCGTGCGGGCCTCGGTGCGGTCGAACACCTCGCCGTTCTTGTGGTCGACGAGGCCGGTGATGATGAGGACGACGCTGCCGATGTCGTCGTTGCCCTGCACGACGGACTCGACCGCGAAGGCGCCACCGGGCAGCGACATCGTCGTGGCCTGGATGGCGTCGAGACCCTCGATCGTGAGGTCGTCGGCGTTCGCGAAGTGCGCAGGCAGCGCCTGGGCCGCGGCGACGAGGGCCGCGTCGAGCTCTGGCGAGGTGGGCATCAGTTGTCCTTCTGCGCGTTCGGGCGGGTCATGACGTGACGATCTGGCACGCGAGGCGCTTGCCGTAGCTGCCCGGCACGGCCGTCGCGATGGCGACCCCGTCGGCCTCGAGGGTCAGCGGCTGATTGGTGGGATGACGCAGCGGCAGCACGTCCCCGACCTCGAGGTCGAGGATGTCCCGCGACCGCAGCTCGATCGGTGCGAAACTCACCCGCACGTCGACCGGCACGTCGGCCATCCGGCCCTTGAGGTTCTCCGCGGCCTCCGCCTTGGCGCCCGTGAGTTCGATCTCCGGCTTGGCGTGGACGATCTCGAGGACCGGCGCGATGGTCTCGACCGGCAGGCACAGGGTGGAGGTCGCGGACTGGTCGCCGAGCTTGATCTCGAACTCGGCCACGAGCATCGCGTCCGACGGTGGGGCGAGCTGGAGGAACTGCGGGTCGGACTCGAGTGACTGCACCTCGCCCTTGACCCCGCCGCGCGACTCGAACGCGTACCGGAGTTCGTACACCATCTGGCGCACGAGGTTGCGGATGAGCCCCGTCTCGATCTCCGAGAGCGCCCGGCTCGGCTGCTTGGTGTCGCCCGGGCCGCCGAGGAGGCGGTCGATGACGCTCATGACGAGGTCCATGGGCAGCTGGAACACGCCGTCGCCGTCGAGCGGGGCGAAGTTGAGCACGGCGAGCAGGGACGGGTTGGGCACCTGCTCGATGTACTCGTCGTAGGTCGTCTGCGTGATGTCGTGGAAGTTCGCGTGCGCGACGATGCGCAGGGTGTTGCTGAGCACCGTGGCCATCTGCCGCGCGAACGTCTCGCAGGCCATCTGCAGCGCCCGCATCTCTTCACGGCTGAACCGGCTCGGGCTCCGGAAGTCGTAGAGCTGCGGTTCGGCGTTCACAAGACCTCACATCGGCCGCGAGGCCGCTCATCTGAGCCTCGCCGGGGGGTGAGCAGGCTACGGACGGACGGGATCTGAGCTGGTCGGCGTGGGTGCGTCACTGCATGACGAACTGCTTGAAGTACACCTGCATGACCGCGCCGTCGTACCGTGCGCGCACCTCGTCCGACAGCTTCTTGCGGGCGGCCTCCTTGGTCTTGGCGTCGAGGAGGTCCTTGTAGGTGTAGGTCGACAGCACGGCGATCGCGGAGTCCTGAGCCTTGGACCCGTCGAACGTCGTCGCGGCCTTCTCCCCCGCGGCCTCCGAGGCCTCCTTGGTGAGTTCGAGCGCGAGTTGCACCTTGAGGAACTTGCCGTCGGCGAGGTTGAGGGTCATCTCGTCCTCGAGAGGGACGACGACGCCGGGTTCGGGGGCCGCGTTCGTGTCGGCATCGGCCTTGGTGATGAACATGTATCCGACGACGACGAGGGCTCCGAGCACGACGACGAGGGCGGCGGCGACGACGATGAGGAGCTTCTTCCTGCCCTTCTGTGCCGGGGCGTCGTCGGTGGCTGCGTCACTCATGGTGGGCTCCTGTGGAGGTCGTGCGAGTCAGGGGGTCGTGCGACAGGGGTCTGTCGGGGTCGTGCGTGTGGGCCGCGGCGCGGGATCGGCCTCAGGGGGCCTTCGGGGGCGCGACGCGGGGGGCGATCGACGGGGCCGGGGGGGCGATCGTGGGAGCGCGCGGACCGGCAGGTCCACTGGTGCCCGGCGCCCCACCGCTGCCCCCGCCGGGCGTGCGGTCGGCCGCGGCGAGACCCGCGTCGGCCTCGGCCTGTGGCAGGAACGGCAGGACGACGACCGCGACGCGGCGGTTGCGGGCCCGGCGCTCGTCGGAGCTGTTGGGGACGAGGGGGCGGGTGTCGGCGAAGCCCGACGGGGAGATGCGGGCCGGGGGGATGCCGTCCTTGATGAGACGCTCGGTGACCATGACGGCCCGGTCGGTCGACAGGGCCCAGTTGGAGCGGTAGGCGCCGCTGATCGGCACGTCGTCGGTGTGGCCTTCGACGTCGATGGTGTTGGGCAGCGGCCGCAGCACGGGCGCGATGGCGTCGAGCACGGTCGTCCCCGTGGGCTTGAGGTCGGCCTTCGCGGTATCGAACAACACCTTGTCCGTGACGATGTTGACGACGAGGCCGCGTGCGTCGACCTGCATCTGCACGGCGCCGGCGAGGCCCTTCTTCGACAGTTCGATGGCGAGCTGTTTCTTGATCTGTTCGAGGTTGGCCTTCTCGGCCGACGCCGCCGCGGCCCGGGACTTCTCCTTCTCCACGGCGGCCTGGGCGATCGCCGAGTCGCGATCCTGGGACAGGCTCGCGGGCACGTCCTGCTTCTGGGCGGGCGCCTGGCCGTCGAGGGCGTTGTCGCTGCCGTCGAGCAGGCCGGTCTTGCCGGGGACCGCGACGTTGCCGAACCCCTCGGCCGTGCCCCGCGCGAACTCCTCGAACTTCTTCTGGTCGACCTTGGAGATCGCGAACATGACGATGAACAGGGCGAGCAGCAGGGTGAGGATGTCGGCGTAGCTGAGCACCCACCGTTCGTGGTTCGCGTGCCCCTCGTGCTCCTCGGGCTTCTTCTTGCGGGCCATCAGGCGGCCTTCGCTTCCTTGGCGTCCTTGCCGTCGGCCTGACCGCCGCCGGGGAGCGCCGACCGCAGCTTCTGCTCGACCATGCGCGGGCTCGTGCCGGCCTGAACCGCGAGAACCCCCTCGACGATCATCTCCATGTTGGCGACCTCGAGGTGGCTGATCCGCTTGAGCTTGCCAGCCATCGGCAGCCAGGCCGCGTTGGCGATGAGCACGCCCCACATGGTGGCGACGAACGCCGAGGCGATCATGCCGCCGAGCGCGCCCACGTCCTCGAGGTTGCCGAGGGCGTGGATGAGGCCGAGGACGGCGCCGACGACACCGAGGGTGGGGGCGTAGCCACCCATGGCCTCGAGGAACCCGATGGCGATCTTGTCGTGGTCCTTCTTCGCGGCGATCCGGGCGTCGAGCAGTTCGGCGATCTCGTCGGCGTCGGTGCCGTCGACGGTCATCTGGATGCCCTCCTTGAGCAGAGGGTCGTCGATGTCCTTGGCCATGTCCTCGAGGGCGAGCAGGCCCTCGCGGCGGGCGCGGTCGGCCATCTTGACAATGACGTCGACGAGACCGGAGGCATCGGGCTTGGCGACCGTGAACGCCTTCTTCATGCCGATGAACGCCGTCTTGTACTCCTCCATGAGGAGGCTTCCCGCCGCCGCGCCGAACGTGCCGACGAAGATGAGCATCATCGCGGCCGGGTTGAACAGGGCCGTGAGGTGGACGCCGTCGATGACCGCGGTGGCGACGACGGCGACGAAGGTGACACCGACGCCGATGGCTGTTCCCTTGTCCATGGCTCAGCTCTCCGAGGTCGAGACGGACCGAAGGCGGACCGGGGGTTCCGGGGGCGCCGGGTTCGCCGACGCGACGAGCACGGCGGCCCGGAACTGACAGACCTCGTCGACGATCTGCGCGACGCTCTCGGCGACGACGTACTTCGTTCCGCTCACCAGGGTGATCACCGTGTCCGGGGTCGCCTCGACGCGCTCGATCAGATCAGGATTGAGCGCGAAGGCGGTGCCGTTTCGGCGGGTGACGGTGATCATGGATGTCCCATCCGTGGCGGGGGTCTTGAGTGCGGCCGATCCTGGCCTGCGGACTCCTTATCGACGCCTCGCCGGGATTCGTGAACCTCGCTCTTCGCCCGCCCTCGCCGACCCACCGTGGTTCGGACCCGGGTGCGACGGAGGTCACGCACCCACGGCCCGGGATCGCCGGACACGCCCCCGACCTGCGGCGACGCACCGATTCTGCCAATCTGCTACTCCACGAACGACGGTCGGACACGGTCGCGACGCGGTGGTCTCCGGTCGTCCGTCCACGACGGGATCGGAGCGCCGGTCCGCCCCCGTTCGAGGACCGGCCGAGACTGCCGCACGGTGTTTTTTCGCAACACCGCCGGGGGTGCGGGCCCGTGACCTTCTTCGTGCCCGGGCACCGGGTCGCCTGGGCGCGGGCGGCCGGAGGATGGCGTGCGGTGGCGGGGCGGCACCACGCGGCGTGCGGACCGGATGGCAGGGGTGGGTCAACGGCTGCGCAGCGCCCCGAGGACGCGGCCGTGACGCCGCGGCCGGTGATGCGGCGACGCGCAGCGGGATGACGACGGGCTGCGAGTGTCTCCGGCGTCCCACCTCTCCCCCGGGGGAGACTATGACGCCGAGGCCACTCGCAACCCGTACGGCCCCGGTCGGCCGGTACGCGGCGATCCTGAGGAGGATCCTCGAAGAGTGGGGTCAGGCGCCGAGTTCGGCGGCGACGGCCTCGGCGATCTGGGCGGCGTTCGTCGCGCCGCCCTTGCGCAGGTTGTCGCCGCAGACGACGAAGTCGACGGCGTCGGGGAAGTCGGGCGTCTGCCGGATGCGCCCGACGAACGTGGGGTCGGACCCCGTGACGTCGACGGGGGTGGGCCAGTCGTCGTGGTCGACGTCGTCGAGGACGACGACGTCGGCGGCCTGCAGCAACGCGGTGCGAACTCCGTCGAGGGAGACGGGGCTCTCGAACCGGGCATGCACCGACATCGCGTGGGAGGAGATGACCGGCACACGGATCGTCGTGGCGGCGACGTGGAGTGAGGGTCGGTCGAGGATCTTGCGGAGCTCGTCCCGCAGGCTCATCTCGGCCGTGCTCCACCCCGCCCCCGCGGCCTGACCCGACCACGGCACGACGTTGAGCGCGAGCGGCGCGGGGAACGGCGAGTCCTCGGGTGACAGCTCGGCGTCGATGTGCCGACGCACGTCGGCGATGTGGCGGCCGAGGCCACGCTGGCCGGCGATGGACTCGATCTCCTGGTGCAGGCGCTCGACGCCGGCCTCACCTGCGCCGGAGGCCGCCTCGAGCGCGGTGACGACGAGGTCGGTGAGACCCCAGCCGGAGTGCAGCGCGCCGACGGCGTCGAGCAGCACGAGGGTCGCGCCCGTCGGCGTGCTGACGATGCCGCGCGGCCGATTGGCGATCTGGGCGGTGTTGTAGCCGTGGACGACGAGCGGCACGTCCTCCTCGGCGCGGAACGCACGCGAGGCGTCGATGACCACGGCGCCCGCCGCGACCGCCACGGGCGCGTACGTCGTCGCGACGCCCGGAGGCACGAGGAACACCGCGACGTCGACGTTCTCGAGGGTGTCGGGGCCGAGCTCCCGAACGGTGACGTCCTCGCCCCGCACCGTCATCGTGCGGCCGGCCGTGCGCGCGGAGGCGAGGAGGCGGATCTCCCCCCACACGTCCGCCCGTTGGCTCAGCACGTCGAGCATCACCTCGCCGACGGCGCCACTCGCGCCGACGATCGCGAGGGTGGGGCGAGGACGCTCACCCACGGCGCTCACCTCCCGGTGCCTCCGTAGACGACCGCTTCAACGTCGGAGTCCAGGCCGAACGCGCTGTGGACGGCGCGCACGGCGTCGTCGAGCTCGTCGACGCGCGTGATGACGGAGATGCGGATCTCAGAGGTGGAGATCATCTCGATGTTGATGTTGGCCTTGGAGAGCGCCTCGAAGAAGGCCGCGCTCACGCCGGGGTTGGACCGCATGCCCGCGCCGATGAGCGAGAGCTTGCCGATCTGGTCGTCGTACCGCATCGCCTCGAACCCGACCTCCTCGCGCACCTTGTCGAGGGCCTTGACCGCGGCCTGGCCGTCGTTCTTGGGCAGCGTGAAGGAGATGTCGGTGAGGCCGCTCTCCACCGCCGACACGTTCTGCACGATCATGTCGAGGTTGACGCCGGAGTCGGCGACGACGCGGAAGATCTCGGCGGCCTTGCCCGGGCTGTCGGGCACACCCACGATGGTGATCTTGGCCTCGCTGCGGTCGTGCGCGACGCCGGAGATGATCGGAGCCTCCACGTTCTCTTCTCCTTCGTTGGGGCGGTCGAGGATGAGGGTGCCGGGCTTGTTCGAGAACGACGACCGCACGTGGATCGTGATGCCGTACCGGCGCGCGTACTCCACGCAGCGCAGGTGGAGGATCTTCGCGCCGCACGCGGCCATCTCGAGCATCTCCTCGGTGGAGATCTCCTCGAGGCGCCGCGCCGAGGGCACGATGCGGGGGTCGGCGGTGAACACGCCGTCGACGTCGGTGTAGATCTCGCAGACGTCGGCCTCGAGGGCCGAGGCGAGCGCGATGGCGGTGGTGTCGGAGCCGCCGCGACCGAGGGTCGTGATGTTCTTGCTGGTCTGCGAGACGCCCTGGAATCCGGCGACGATCGCGATGTGGCCCTCGTCGAGGGCGGCCTGGATGCGGCCCGGCGTCACCTTGATGATCTTCGCCTGGCCGTGCGCCTCGTCGGTGATGAGGCCGGCCTGGGAGCCGGTGAACGACTGCGCCGTGTGGCCGAGCGTCGCGATCGACATGGCGACGAGCGCCATCGAGATGCGTTCGCCGGCGGTGAGCAGCATGTCCATCTCCCGCAGCGGCGGGAGGGGGCTGACCTGTTCGGCGAGATCGATGAGTTCGTCGGTGGTGTCACCCATGGCGGACACGACGACGCAGACGTCGTGTCCGGCGCGGCGGGTCTCGACGATGCGGCGCGCGACCCGCTTGATGCTCTCGGCATCGGCGAGCGACGAACCACCGTACTTCTGGACGACCAGGGTCACGGGCGTCTCCAGTGCTGGCGTGGCCCGGACCGATGCGAATCGGCCCGGCTGACGCGGGAAGTCTACCGATCTCGCCCATTGGGCACCGTCGTGCCCGGATGACGGAAGGTGGGCGCCGCCGAGAAGGGGTGGACCGACTCAGCGGTGAAGGGCGTCGAACTGGGCCTCGGCGACCATGTCCTCGTCGGCGTCGAGCCGGATGTGGCCGAGGATCGACTGCATGACGCGGAGGGCGTTCGTGGCTCGGGCGCCCCAGGTGGCGAGGTAGCTGAACTGCCACCACCACAGTGCCTCGGTGATGCGCCCGTCGGCGTGGTGCCGCAGTCCGTGCAGGAGCGCGGAGCACACGTCGGCGAGGTCGTCGGACACCCGGGAGCTCGTGACCTCGGCGGTGGTGAGGGGGTCGATGACCTCGGCGCAGTCGTCGATGCCGTGGAGCAGATCCGCGAGCTGCATCCGCAGGGCCTCGACGTCCTCGTCGCTGCCGAGGTCGGCCTCGAACCGCTCACTGGGCACGATGTCGTTGATGACGCCGAGACGGGTGCCGGTGACGAGGACCTGGCTGAGCGCGAGGCAGAGGACGGGCACGGCGGAGTCGGGGACGGCGCCGCCCGCGACCTCGCGGACGACGGAGAGGAACGCGCGGGCCTCGCTCGCGGTCTCCTCGCCCAGCGCGACGAGGTCGGCGTCGAGCTGTTCGGTGGGGGTCACGGAGGACTCCCGGGGGGCGGGCGCGGCGGGCACGTCGGAGGGACGAGCGGCGGTGGGGGACGTGGACTCGGGGACGTCAGGCATGGAGGAGTCTCCTTCCTTCGAAGGCACGACCGAGCGTGATCTCGTCGGCGTACTCGAGGTCGCCTCCCACCGGAAGTCCGGACGCGAGACGACTCACACGCACCCCGACGGTCTTGAGGATGCGGCCGAGGTAGGTGGCCGTGGCCTCCCCCTCGAGGTTGGGATCGGTGGCGATGATGACCTCGTCGACGGTGCCGTCGGCGAGTCGGGTGAGGAGATCGGTGATGCGCAGGTCGTCGGGGCCGATGCCCTCGATGGGGCTGATGGCGCCGCCGAGCACGTGGTAACGACCGCGGAACTCGCGGGTGCGTTCGATGGCGACGACGTCCTTGGGCTCCTCGACGACGCAGATCGCCGAGGGGTCGCGCCGGGGATCGGCACAGATGCGGCACTGTTCGGACTCGGCGACGTTGCCGCACGTCTCGCAGAACCGCACGGTCGCCTTGACCTTCTCGAGCGCCTGCGCGAGCCGCGTCACATCCTCCTCGTCGGCGGAGAGGATGTGGAACGCGATGCGCTGGGCACTCTTGGGCCCGACCCCGGGGAGTCGCCCGAGTTCGTCGATGAGGTCCTGCACTGCGCCTTCGTACACCCCTCCAGCGTACGTCCCTGCTCCGACAACCCTTCGTCCCGAGCGATCGCGGGCCTCGGCGGGGGGGTCCGCTCGCCGACGGGTCGGCGGGTCGGGACGGCGGAACCGGGGTCCGGGCCGGTCGTTGGGCGAGGGCCGAGCGGGCATAGGGGCCGGGGGCGCGCCGAGGACGTCGTGCGGCGGCCGTCGGGGGGTCGTGCCGTGAAGTCAGGCTGCGGGTCGCGGTGGACGAACGTTGTACTCGTCGACGCGTTCCTGGCGGCAGAGACCGGCGATGGCGTCCATCACCTCGTCGGCGACCAGTCGACGGGCCCGTCCCTTCGGGAGGTGGTCGAGGCGGCCGGTGAAGTCGAGCAGCGGGCCGAACGTCACCGACGCCTTGGCGGGTCGGGGGATCCTTGAGCCGACGGGCTGGATCGCCTCGGTGCCGGCCACTCCGACGGGCACGACCGGTGCGCCGGATTCGAGAACGAGGTGTCCGACGCCGGTGTGGCCACGGTAGAGCCGCAGGTCGCGGGAGCGGGTGCCCTCGGGGTAGATCCCGAAGGCGCCGCCCTGCCCCAGGACGCCGAGGGCGAGTTCGAGGGACTTCTGCGCCGCCCGGGGGTCGTCGCGGTCGACGGGGATGGCGCCGGCGATGCCGTCGAAGAAGAAGCGGCTCATCGCCCCGCGCGGGCCGGTGCCGGTGAAGTACTCGGACTTGGCCAGGTAGGCGATCTGTCTCGGTGACGCGGCGGGGATGACGATGCTGTCCCAGAACGAGATGTGATTGCTCGCGATGATGACGGGCCCGGTGCGCGGGATGTTCTCGACACCGCTCACGTCGAGCCGCAGCACGGCCCGCAGCAGGGGCGCGGCCACCGTTCGCGCGAGTCGGTAGTACACGGTTCTCCCCTCATCGACCTGAGACGCGCATCACTCTAGACGGCCGACGCCCTCGACCCGCGCGCTCCCCACGCGGAACCGACGCTCCGTGCCGACGATGCGGGGACGGACGGTCGAGATGCGGAGACGAACGGTCGACGGGCCCGATTCGCCGTCCACACGGGAGACGGATGCGGCACGCCCCGACCGTGGGGCTCACACGGGACGACGACGGCCCGACGATTCCCGGGTAGCCGGACTCACGACGCCGCCGACTCGCGACAGCGAGGCACGAGAAGACTCGCGACAGCGAGGCACGAGAACACGACGACGACCGGTCATCCCCACCTGCGGGTGAACTGCGCCGGAACCGGGCATCCGGCACGGGAACGGGCACGACCGCGGGCACGGGCACCGGCGAGCAGCACCCGGCACAGCCACCAGGCACCGGGCACCCGGAACGGTCACGGGCACCCGGCACCCGGCACCCGGCACCCAGCACCCGGCACGGACGCGGGCACAGGCACCCGGCAACCGGCACCGGGCACCCGGAACGGACGCGGGGCGGGCACAGGCACCCGGCAACCGGCACCGGGCACCCGGCACGGACGCGGGCACGGGCACCGCCACCTCGACCTGGCGAGCGGTCGGCGGGGGCCGTCCTCAGCCCTCTTCCTCAGCGATGACGACGCCGCCGAGGACGTCGGCGATGACGGGCTGGCCGACGGCCGAGGCGTCGGCGATGTCCTCGTCGTCGACGCTGATGTCGTCGTCGGAGCCACGCGGCCGGGTCGGGGCCGAGTCGGCGTGGTGGCCGTTGCGTCGGGCCGCCCGGATCGCCTCTCGGGCCTGAGCGGCGCCGGGGTGCACATGACGCCTGGTTTCACCCCCGGCAGCCGACCGCTCGCGGCCCTCGGCGTTCCCCGTGCGTCGAGACTCGCCGCCCGATTCCGACCTCGCGGCCCGAGACCCGTCGTCGAGGGAGGTCGCCGGCGTCGTGGGTCGTCGCAGGCGACCGCGGGCGGAACGGTCGAGGGGCGATCCACCGCGACCGCTCGACTCACGGGCTGCGGGCGGACCGGAAGGGGCCGCACCCGAGCCGGGTGGGTAGGCATCCTCGGGTGGCCAGCCGTCGTCGGGGGGCACGTCATCCGGCGGAGGGGCGTCGTCGTCGCTCGGCGGCGGCCGATCGTCGTCGGCCCACGACGACGCGTCCGGGCCGCCCGTGGGCGCGTATCGACGACCACGGGCCCGCTCCCCGCTCCGAGCCGGGGCGTCGGCGCGGGATCCACCTCGGCCCGCGTCCTCTGGCCGAGCGCCGATCGTCTCGCGAGACCGTGGAGCCTCGGTGTCGGCCGATCCCGACCGTCCCCACGCCGCGCCGGCCCCCGGCCCACCGGTCGTCCCGTCCACGCCACTGCGGTCTTGTCCGCTGACGTCGCGTCCGCTGACGTCGCGTCCGCTGACGTCGCGTCCGCTGACCTCGTGTCCACCGTGTTCCGGACCGAGGTCGCGGCCGCCACGGTGGGGCGCGTCGATGTCGGAGCCACCACGCCCGGGCCCACCCCGGTCGGGACCAGGGCCTTGCCCGACACCACCGGCGCCACCGACGCCTCCACTCGCTCCGGACTCACCGTTCTCACGGCTGCCACCGGCACCACCGGGCGCGCGCGGCGTCGGCGCACCGGCACCATGGGACGCCTGTCCGGCAGACGTCGGATCGCCGTGCATCGGACCGCCGGGACCGTGGGGACCGTCGGGACCGCCGGGCGTCGGGCCACTCGGCCCCCCGGATCGGGAACGACCGGGACCCCCGGACGCCGGACCGCCGAACCCCGATCCACCGGACGCCGAACCACGTGGCCCACCGGAGCCACCCGGACCACCTGACGTGGGCGCACCGGATCCTCCAGGCCCGCCACGACCGCCGGGGCCGTTCCCGTCCGTCCCTCCGTGGTCGCCAGGCCCTCCGCCTGTCGGGCCCACCGGACCACCGCCCCGTCTCGCGAGCACGGCGGGGCCCTCTCCGGCGGGGATCCCCTCGACCCTGGTGTCGACGCCGAGGGCCTCGCTCAGCGCCTGACGGACGACCTCGGCGTGGGGCCCGTTGCGGAACGTGGTGGCGAGGCCGGCCGTCGACAGGCCGAGGAGCAGCCGCGATCCGTCGTAGTCGAGCACCTGCGCGTGCTCGGAGAGGAAGGTCCAGGTGACCCGCCGGATGCCGAAGATCCGTTGGAGCACGTCGGGCCAGTTGCGCCGGATCATGTCGGTGTCGACACCGCCACGAGGCCCGAGAGAACGGCCCCCACCCCCCGCCGCGGCGGAGGGTGCCTCGTCGTCGGGGCCGCGCCCCAGGCCCGCACGTTCGGGACCCACGTCTCCGTGGGGACCTCGGTGCTGAGCAGACCCCTCACCCCGGCCCTGCTGCTCCGAGCTGCGCCCGCGACCGGCGTCGGTGTCTCCCTCGAGCGATCGGTGTCGGGACGACCCGTCGCGAGAGCCGGGCCGACCCGAACCCGGTTCCCGGCCCACGTCGGCACCGTGTCCACGTCCCTCGCCGCCGGGACCGCCTCGATCCGCGGGGCTCTGGCCGGGCGCGTGCTGATCGCCGGCATGCCCGGGCGGTCGGCGGCGCGACGCCTCATCCCCGCCGGGTCCGGCACCGGTCGCCCCCTCGCCGACAGCCGCTGCTCCGTCGACCTCGGATCGCGCACCCGCGTTCTCGGTGGGCGAGTCTGCGCCCGAAGGACGGGCCGAGTCCCCGGCGCGGCCCGCCGGGGCGTGGGCACCATCGTGTGCGTCGTCGCGCGCGCCGCGCCCGTCGGGTTGTGCGGCCGAGCCCTCGACCGCGCCGCCCTGCGCCGAGCCGCCGTCGAGCGCGTCCGGACCTGCGCCCCGGTCGCGGCTGAGGTCGCCGCCGTCCTGCGTCTCGAGTCCGACGGCGCCCGATCGACTCTCCACGGGCGAGCGCCCCTCCCCGCCCGATCGCGCGGTCACGCCCCGGGACTCGGCACCCCGCGACGCCTGGTCACGCCACCCCGCGGGTGCGCCGGCACCCCGGGATCCGTCCTCACCCCGACGCTCCGCTGCCCCGACGGGCCGCGCCTGCGCCGACGCCTCCCCCGACACCGTCTCCCCCACCGGCATCTGCGACGCGGCCGCCTGGGCGGGGATCGGCGCCGCGATGCCTCCGCCGACGTCGAGACGCCGTTCGAGACGGTCGAGTCGGGCGGCGTATCCGTGCTCTCCCGCGCCCGTGGGGAGAAGCAGTCGCGCACAAAGCAGTTCGAGCTGGAGGCGCGGCGAGGTCGCGCCGGTCATCTCGGTGAGGCCGGCGTTGACGATGTCGGCCGCGTACGACAACTGCCCCGGCCCGAAGGCGCCGGCCTGCTGCCGCATGCGGGTGATCTGGTCCTCCGGCAGGCCGCGCAGCACCGCGGAGATCTGCGCCTCCGCATCGGTGGCCTGACTCACGGCGGAGAGCACGATGAGATCCCGGAACCGTTCGAGGACGTCCTCGACGAAGCGACGCGGATCCTGCCCCGTCTCGATGACTCGGTCGACCTGCCGGAACACCCCGGCCCCGTCACCGGCCGCGATGGCGTCGACGGTCGCGTCGAGCAGCTCCCCCTCGGTGAACCCCAGCAGCGCCGCCGCACCCGCGTACGTGAGGCCCTCCTCGTTCGACCCGGCGATGAGCTGGTCGAGCACCGACAGCGAGTCCCGCACCGAACCCCCACCGGCGCGGATGACGAACGACAGCACCCCGGGCTCGACGGCGACACCCTCCCGCTCGCAGAGTTCCTCCAGGTAGTCCTGCAGCCGGGCGGGCGGCACGAGCCGGAACGGATAGTGGTGCGTGCGCGACCGGATCGTGCCGATGACCTTGTCGGGCTCCGTGGTGGCGAAGACGAACTTCACGTGCTCCGGCGGCTCCTCGACGATCTTGAGCAGGGCGTTGAAGCCCTGCGGCGTGACCATGTGCGCCTCGTCGATGATGTAGACCTTGAACCGCGACTGCGCCGGCCCGTACGCGGCCTTCTCACGCAGGTCGCGGGCGTCGTCGACACCGCCGTGGGAGGCCGCGTCGATCTCGATGACATCCACGCTGCCGGTGCCGCCGGTCGCGAGCGCCCGGCACGAGTCACACTCCCCGCACGGCGTGGCCGTGGGCCCCTGCTCGCAGTTGAGGCAGCGCGCGAGGATGCGTGCCGACGTCGTCTTGCCGCAGCCCCGCGGCCCGCTGAACAGGTAGGCATGGCCGATGCGTCCGCTGCGCAGGGCCTGCATGAGCGGCTCGGTGACGTGTTCCTGCCCGATGACCTCGGCGAAGTCCTGCGGGCGGTAACGGCGGTACAGGGCTGTGGTCACGTTCCGAAGGCTATCCGTCGTCGCCGACAACCCTTCGGGAACGGCGACCTCGACGACCCACCGCGAGCCCCCGGGGTGGCCGTCACGAGCGCGTCGGGTGATCGACGGGGCGGTCGGGACGACGGAGCGCAGGACGGGCCCCGACCCTCCCGCCTCGGACCCCCACCCCTCGCCGACCGCCGGTGCACCCTCATCGGGGACTCGACTCGAGGTCGCAGGCAGCGCGGTGGCCAGGTGGTCGTCAGCGCAGCCACCTGACGGCATCCTCACGTGCGATCTCCCGTCAGGAGCCGCGAGCGCGCCCTCGCCACCTCGTCCGCGGGCATGAGAGGACCCCCCGCGTACCTGGAAGAGCTCACTTACCCTTGCTGCATTCCTGCCCTGGGGGGTTTGGGTGAGGTACCACCACGCGGGGGGCCGTCCCTCACTGTAGTCGAGGGGGCCGGTGGGCGTGAAACGCATGGCCACCCGCCCCGGCCCGCGGCAGGCGGGGTGGCGGCCTCAGCGCACCCGCGTGAGCGTGCCCGCCCCGTCGAGAGTGACCACGGCCGTGGAGGATCCGACCCGGAACGTGTAGGTCGTGCTCGACCCCGTGACCACGGGGGTCACCGACACCCGCGCCGAGCCCGGGCTCGCGACGACGGCGGTGACCATCGCGGCGCGAGTGCCCTTCTGCGTCACGGTCGCCACGGGCGCGGCGAAGCGGTGGCCGACGTCGGTCCACTGCCATCCGTTGATCGGTTTCGTGGAGCCACGCACGACGCCGATCGGCGCCTGCTTGACCCCCGCGGCCGGCAGCTGCAGCAGCGTCGTCGTCACCCCACCCTTCGACGCCGTGGCCCGCGTGCCCTTGCCCGCGAGGGAGACGTCGTAGGGCAGGTGCCAGTACTGGGTGAACGTCGTCGGCTTGGTCGAGACCGCCGTGTCCACGGCGACGACGATGTCGGGATCCGACAGCACGAGGACGCTCCGGGCCCGGGTGGCAGTCGAGACGGGCTTGTCGGTGAAGCGGAAGAAGTCGGCCCGGTCGCCGAGCCGGGAGCGGGCCAGGGTCGTCGCCGATCCGTTGCGCATCCCCGCCACGACGAGCTGGTTGTGCGCTTCGGGACCGATGTAGTGCCGGCGCCAGGCGTCCTGGTTGTAGGACCCCGTGCCGGTGTCGGCGAGAATCGGCCGACCCTGGGTGTGCCACGTGATGGCCGTGTGGTCGCTGTGACCATGACCGACGCGCACCGGACCGAACCGCAGCGCGTAGCTCGACTCCTTCGACGGGGCGCGGTCGCGTCCCTCGGCGCCCCACCCGGAGCGGCCGAACACGTACCCCGCGCCGTAGACCTTGACGCGTTCGGTGGGGGCTCTGCCCTGCTTGCCGTCGGTGACGACCCACAGTTGCTCGGGGGTGAGGTCACCCTGTGGCCGTTCGGTCTGGGTGTCGCCGAGCTGGTGGTAGGTGCCGTCGGGACGGAGAGCGTGGACGAGGAACGTCTGGAGCCCGGCCCGGCGGGCCTTGATGGTCCGGGCCGCAGGAGTGCTGACCCCGCACGCGGACAGGGCCTCGTCGACGTATCCCCACAGGGCGAAGTTGTACCGGGCGTACCCCACGGACTGTTCGTTGTTCGCGCCCTGGGCGTCGATGACCCGGGTGATGTCACGGCTCAGCTTGGTGACGGCGTAGTCCCGCAGGTCGCGACGGCCGAGGGTGCAACCGACGCCCATGACGGCGAGGGTCTGGTCGGTGCCCACGTTGTGGTCGGGCCAGGTGTTCTTCTTCAGCCAGGCCGCGTGTTGCAGGAGGGAGGCGTCGAGCCACGAGGGCGCGGGCCGGCCGAGCTCCGCCAGCCCGCGTCGGATGCACATGAGGGTGTCGGCGCGGGTGTGGGTCGCGTTGCCGGCGCCGGGTCCCGTGGGCCAGGGGTAGGGATTGTCGCGGATCCAGTCCTGAGCGATGGCGAGCGCGCCGTCGATCGCGCGGGGATCGCGGTCCTTGTGGAAGCCCCGGGTCGACTTGTCGACGTAGGCGCCGGTCCACTGCAAACCGTGGAAGAGGGTCTTCCACGAGTCCTGGCGGTGCGGATCGCGACTCCAGTCGATGTCGTGGCGCCCGTTGCCGACCTTCGTCCGCTTGTACGCCGACCAGGTGAACAGGTCGCGGTCCAGGTCCGACACCGCGTTGGAGTAGTTAAGCAACCCGTATCCGCGGCACGGGTAACTCTCCGACCCGGTCGAGGCCGCAGCCGAGACGGTCGGCTGGAGCGCACCGGTCATCGGTGCGAGGAGCATGCCGGTGGTCGACGCGGCGACCGCAGCGTGGCGAAGACGCACGATCGGATCCTTCCGTGGGGCGTGTCGGCGCGGTTCCCTCCGCACCCGCCTCCCTATCGGCGCCCGACCGGCGGTGCTGACCTCTCCGCGGCAGCGCGGGGGTGATGCCTGCCGGCAGGGGTATCGCGGCGACCCGGGGCGCCGGCGCTCGGTGACGCGGTCGAAGCCGGCGCTTCGGGCGGGTGGCTCGCGGTGATGTGGCAATGTCGGCGGAGTCGACCTGCACCCGGTCACACCCCCAACCCGCTGACCTGTCGTGACGCCTCGGCCCGCGGCCCGAGCCGCACCTCGACTTCGTCGAGATTGCCACCTCAGTCGCCAGACCGTGCCGTGCGCATCGCCTCGAGGGTCGTGGCGCGGACCCACCCCGGGTCGCTGCGAACCTGCGGAAGGGTGAACCTCAGCACCGTCCAGCCCGCGGCGACCAACTCGGTGTAGCGACGGCAGTCGGCGTAGAACCGCTCCTCCGTGCCGTGGAACTCCCGACTCTCGCCCTCGACGACGAGGCGACGGGACACGTCGGCGAGGTCGACGCGGGTGGTGCGGCTCAGTCCGGTGATGGGCACCTGGGTCTGCAGGTGCACACCGTCCACGTCGAGCAGGACTGCGCGCAGTGCCGATTCGAAGGGGTTGGCGGCCCCGCCGTCGGCGTGGCGACACACCCGTCGCACGCGCTCCACGTGCCGGCCCCTGGCGAGGTGGCCGGCCTCGACGAGCTCGTGCGGGCCTACCGCCCCCGAGCGCAGCGCCGAATCGGCGATGGCCAGGGCTTCGTCGAAGGGCAGGAGCCGCGCGGCGTCGAGGACGGTCCGGATCGGGCTGGTCACGGCCTCGAGGAGTTCGTCGGCGGAGAGGGCGACGTGGCGGAACCGAGCGCCCGAGCCGGTTGGACGGTGGCGCCCCCGCGGGAGGGCGATCTCGATGGTCCGGGGTTGTACGAGGATCGGCCACTGATGATGAGCGGCGGCGCACCGGAGGGCGAGGGCCCCTCGGTAGGCGCGGGCGCGGGCGTGACGGCGGATGAGGACGAGGGCCTCGGCGGGGCCCGGCCCCTCGTCCCAGCGGGCCCAGGAACGAACCGCGCCGTCGGGATCGCCGTCGACGTCGAGGGCGGCGATGTGCGGAAAGCAATAGAAGCCGTGGTGGAGGCGGGCAAGGTCACCCCGCCGTACGGCTCGACACAGCGTCGAGGGGGACGCGGCCGCCCGCAGGTCGGCGGTCGTCGCGACGCCACCGAGGTCGAGGAGCAGGTGGGACAGGGCGGGGAGGGAGCTGCGAGCAGGCATGCCGACACGCTGGCGGCGCCCTGTGCCCACGATGGCAGGTTGTCCACCGAGGGCGGTGTGGCAATGTCAGCGGAGTCGAGGGTGTGGACAGGCCTTGGTCACGCTGCTGACCTGCGCGAATACCCGACTCCCGGCTGCCGGCCTGCGCTCGACTTCGCTGACATTGCCAGATGCACGCCGGTGGAGGGGCACGCACGGCTCGAAGCGCGGCGCCCCTCCTCCGGCGTGCGGTCAGCGGATGAAGTCCATGAGCGAGGGCTGGATGATCTTGGCCGACGCCGACAGGGCGGCCTGGTAGGCGTTGGACTGGATCGAGAGGTCCATCGCCGCCTTGAGGAAGTCGGTGTCCTCGACCTTGGACAGGGCGATCGTGGCGGCGTCGTCCTGGCGCCCGTTGAGCTTCTCCAGCGCGGCGAGCCGCACGGAGCGCACACCCACCGAGGACTGGACGTTGCTGATGTTCTCGCGGAGGGCGTCGACATCGCCGAGCCCGTCCTTGATCCCCTCCGAGTCGCCGGATTCGATGGCGGCGGCGAGCTTGTCGAGGGCGCCGGTGTCCTTGACGAGGGCGTCGCCGAAGGCCTCCTGCCCGTTGACGCCGACGTTCATCTGTCCCGCGTCCCCGGGTGAGTCGCTCACCTGGCGCAGGACGGGAAGGGTGTTGCCCTGGAAGGTGCCGTCGACGTCGAAGGCGTTGTCCTCCGGGGTCGTACCGCCGAACAACGGCTGGCCGGCGTACTGGCTGTTGGCCTGCTGGAGCAGCCCCTCGCGCAGGCCGCGCACCTGCTCGGCGATGGCCTTGCGTTCGCCGGGGCCGAGGGTGCCGTTGGCGGCCTGGATGACCGAGCTGCGGATGGACTGCACCATCGCGTTGGCCTGGCTGAGGGCGTCGTCGGAGGCCTGGAGCCGGGAGAGCCCGTCGGTGATGTTGGCGCCGAACTGGGCGAGCTGACTCTGTTCGGTTCGAAAGCGCAGGGCCTGGACGGTGCCGACGGGATCGTCGGAAGGGCGGTTGAGCCGCTTGCCGGTGGTGAGTTCCTCCTGCGTCTGCTGGAGGCGGCCTTGGCTCAGGTTGAGACCGGCGAGCTGCGTCCGGTTCATCGAGTTCTGGGTGATGCGTAGAGACATCGTCGCGTCCTCCTATCAGCGCTTCATGTTGATGAGGGTGTCCAGCGCCTGATCGATCGTGGAGATGAACTTCGCGGCCGCGGCGAACGAGTGCTGGTACTGGATCATGTTCGTCATCTCCTCGTTGAGGGAGACGCCGGAGACGTTGTCGCGGGCGTCGAGCGCTTGACGCACGACGTTCTCCTGGACCGTGACGTTGCGGTTGACGGATTGGGAGTGCACCCCGAGGTTGACGACGAGGGAGTTGTAAGCTGCGTCGGGCCCGTCGTCGCGGCCGATGTGGCGCGACATCGCGAGGGCGTTGTCGCCGTCGAGGCTGGCCGGGTGGGTCACGCCGTTGGAGTCAGTCAAGGGGCCCGTGGGGTTGCCGCGGGAGATGGCGAGGTCGTTGGCGACGGCGCCGGCAGCGATGCGGATGTTTCCGGCGGTGACCGTGGTGCCGCCGTCGGAGGCGACGAAAAGGTCAATGCGGGTGTCGCCGGAGACGGTGTAGCCGAGGCCCTGTTGTGCGTTGACGATGTCGGCGAGTTGCGCTGCGATCTGATCGAACTGGGCCATGTAGGTGGGGACGATGTCGTTGAGCGCCGTGAGCTGGCCGTTCATGCGGCCACTGGAGAGATCCATCACCTCGCCGGCACCCGGCGCGTTCGGGTCTCCGTCGGCACCGTTCGTGAACAGGATCTGCAGAGGTTGAGGCGCTGAGCCGTCGACCGGATATTCGCCCCCGTTGGGGTCGTGGACCTCGATGGTGGCGGCGTTGGTGCCGTAGACGAGGGCCTTGTCGCCGATTATCACGTCGACGGCCTGGCTGGGGAAGTTGACGTCGGCGTCCATCTGCGAGGCGCGGACGGTGGCGCCGGTGAGGTCGGCGAGCTTGGCGATGAGCACGTCGCGCTGGTCGAGGAGTTCGTTGCTCGGTACCCGGTTGATGTCGTTGTTGCGGATCGCGGTGTTGAGCTTGGCGATGTCCTCGGCCATCTTGTTGACGGCGGTGACGTTGGCGGCGAGTTCGACGGTGGTGTCGTGCCATTGGGTGGTCGTCGCGTTGCTCAGGTGGTTGAGCTGGGCGGCGACCTCCTTGGCCCGTTCGAGCGCGGCGGACCGCGGTGCGGCGTTGGCGACACTGGGGCTGTTGCCGGCGGCGCCCATGGCGTTCCACATCTCGCCGAGCTTCTTGTGCAGGCCGGTCTCGCTGGGCTCGCTCACGGTGCGCTCGAGCGCGGCCATCGTCTTCTGCTGTTCGGAGAGGTTGCCGAGGGCGGCGTTGCTGTTGTTGGCGCGGGCGACGAGGAAGGCGTCGGTCATGCGGGTGACGCTCGTGACGCGGACGCCTTCGCCGGTGCCGTCGTAGCGGGACCAGAATGCGGGGACCCCGGGGCCGCCGACGGCCTCCTGGTTGACGCGCTGGCGGGAGTAGCCTTCCGTGGCGGAGTTGGCGATGTTCTGGCCGGTGACGTTGAGGCCTCGCTGGGCAGCGTGGATCGCCGACGTGCCGATGTGCAGGCCGCTGAACGCTGCAACCATGGTCTGTTCCTCATCCGTGAGTCAGGGGGCGTCGTGGGTGCCCGGGTGGTCCGTCCTCGACGTCGTGGACGGTCGTCTCCCTATCGGTGTGGGGGGTCCGGAGCTGAGAGCCGGCACCTTGTCCAGGGTCGGGGCGTCACACCGAGCTGTCGAGGTAGAGGGATACGGCGGCTGCCGTTCCTCGGTGGCTCTGCCGCTCGAGGTGTGCGAGGTCGTTCTCCGCCGCATTCATGGCGTACTGCACGAAGGTGCTCAGCAGCCCGATGCGACTGATGAGATGGGTGACGCGAGGATGTAGTGCCAGCGGGAGAGGCCCGAGGTCAGTCGGTTCCTGCCATGCGGGGACGATGCCGGTCTCGCCGTGGCGGACAGCCTCCTCATGAGCGTCGAGCTCGTTCTCCATGTCGGTGAGGAATTGATGCCACTCGCTCTGGCCCACGTTCGTCACCGCTCGCCGGTGGCGCCCTGATCGGCAGCCTGATGCCAGGCCTCGCTGAGCGGGACGAGCACGTCGCGCACGTCGTGGACGATGGTGACGTTCTTCTCGACGTTCGCCGTGACGAGCATGTCGATGCACCACTCGTAGATGCGCTTGAGGTTCTCCCCCTCAGGCCACACCGAGGTGTCGAGCGTGATGTGGAACTCCCTCAGGATGTCCTGGGCGTGGGTGAGCGCGTTGTGAGCCGCCTGCACCTGCCGTGCCCGCAGGCCCACCTCCGCATCGTTGAGATCCTTGAGCAGCCGGTCGTACAGCATGGTGACGAGCTTGGCCGGAGAGGCCGTCGTGACGGCCTCTCTGGCGTAACGATTGCGGAGGTGAGCCTGAGCGGTCATGAAATCCGTCCTTCGTGACGAGCCGGCGGTCAGCCGGTGGGGAGCGCGGCGAGCTGGCCGGAGAGCCAGTTCCCCTGCGCCTGCATCTTAGAGAGCAGTGACTCCATCGCACTGAATTGCTGCTTGAGCGTCTGCTCGCGCAAGGTCATCCGCTGCTCGAACTTGACGAGTTGATCCGAGTACCCCTTGACCGAGTCCTGCTCGGCCTGGATACGCATGGTCACCGTCCCATCGGCAGCACTGGTCGCACGCTTACTCACGTCCGCGATCTTTGAGGCGATGGTGGCGGCGGCGGCCACGACGGTGTCGGGATCACTCTTGTAGCTGGCCGTGAACTTGCTCTTGTCGAACTTCAGTGTCCCGTCGCGCTCCATGGAGATACCGAGCGAGGCGGGTGTGGCGGTCGAGGAGCCGGAGATCGAGTTCTGGATGTCTTGAACCAACGCTCTAGTCATCGAGTCACCGAGGAGAGGGCCCCCGGTCTTCTTGTCCGAGTCCCACCGGTTGTTCTTCGTCACCGTGGCCATGGCGTCGTTCGCCGCCTTGACGAAGGCCTCGAGTTTGTCGGCCATGCCGTCGACGTTCGGGGTGAGCTCGACGGTCACCGGCGCCCCCGGGTCGACCTTGACCGGGGTGATGGTGACGCCGGGGATCACGTCCTTGACGTCACGGGTGGGTGAAGTGACGTCGAAGGCAGCGGCCCCCTCCCCGACCGTCAGGACGGTGTCTCGCGGGGCGGTGAGCTGGTTGAACGCGCCGAGGACCGATGTCGCGGTCGGCACGGTGGCCCCGTCTGCCACCGTGACCTCGCTGGTCGCCCCGGTGGCCGCGGAGGTGATCTGCAGCCGGTAGGAGTTGGGGGCGACCTGCACTGCCGTGGCCCTGACCCCGGCGTTGCTCTGGTTGATGGTCGCCGCCACGTCCTTGAGCGTCGCGCCGGCAGCGACGTCGATGGTGGCCGACTTGTCGCCGGAGCCCACGGTGAAGGAGAACGGATCCTCGCTCACCCGTTGGTCCGCCGCGAAGGTCGAGCCGAACGTACCGGACCCGGCCTGCGCGATGCTCTTCACCGTGAAGGTGAGTGAGCCCGCCGCGGCGGCCTCTGTCGTCGTGACGGTGGCGACGGCCTCGTTCGAGGACTTCGCCGCAACCGCGGTGAACGCGGACCCGCCCCCCAGCAGACGGTCCGGCACGAGCGCCTTGGCCGCATCCCCGAGGGATTTGAGCTGCCCGTTCAACGTGGTCAACGTCGTGACGAGCGATTGGGCGGTTGCTTTGCTCTGAGTCAGGCCCTTGCCCGACAGCCGCTCGACCTGCATGAGCTGAGAGACCATCGAGGCGGTGTCGATTCCGCTTCCGAGGCCGGAGATCGTCATTCCCATGGTGCTGCTCCTTCCGTGGAACCTGCCGCCGCAACCACCGAGGGGGCGTGGGCGAGATGCCCACGCCCCCTCGGAGTCATGCGACTAACTGGGACGCTTCTGGTCAGCCCAGGAGACGCAGGACGCCCTGCGTGCTCTGGTTGGCCTGAGCGAGCATCGCGGTACCGGCCTGCTGGAGGATCTGCGAACGGGTGAAGTTCGTCATCTCCTTGGCCATGTCGGTGTCGCGGATACGGCTCTCCGAAGCGGCGAGGTTCTCGGCCGACACGCTGAGGTTCTTGATCGTGTGGTCGAGGCGGTTCTGAACGGCACCGAGGTTGGAACGCGCCGTGGACACGTCGCCGATGGCCTTGTCAATGGCATCGAAAGCGTCATCGCTGCCGCCGCTGACGTCCACACTGGCCAGGTCGCCGGCCACCGTCGCCAGGTCGCCCAGCGTGAAGACGAGCGCATCGCCCTTGTTTGCACCGACCTGCAGGGTCATCGTGGCACCGCCGAGGAGGGTAGCGCCGTTGAAGTTCGTCCGGCTCGCGATGGCGCCGATCTCGCTGACGAGCTGCTTGATCTCGGCCTGGATCTGTTCCTTGTTGCTGGCCGAGTTGGTACCGTTGGAGGCCTGCACCGTCAGGGTCCGCATGCGCTGCAGCATGGAGTGGACCTCGTTCATGGCGCCTTCCGCGGTCTGCACCATGCTGATGCCGTCCTGTGCGTTGGCCGTGGCCTGGTTGAGGCCGTTGACCTGGGAACGCAGGTTCTCCGAGATGGACAGACCAGCCGCATCGTCGGCCGCGCGGTTGATACGAAGACCCGAGGAGAGGCGCTCGAGCGAGGTCTGCATCGAACCCTGCGTACCCGTGAGGTTGCGGTAGGAGTTGAGCGCCGCGACGTTGGTGTTGATCTGAAGACCCATGATGAAGCTCCTTCGTGGATGTGGGGTCCGAGCCGCCGTCCGTGGCGGTCCCGAGGCTTCTCGCCATGAGAAGCCGGCTCGAGGCTGAGGGCCCCGGCTGATGCCGGAGACCCTTTCCCCGACACCCAGAACATCGTCATGTCGACGCAGACCTGAAGCTTTTCGAGCGAGCCAAACTTCGATCCTCCAGGCCTCGACGAGGCCCCCGGTAGGTTCAGAGCGCCTGCTCACCTGTGGCGCAACGCCATACGGCGTCGGCGCGCTTGTCGCCCTCGCCGGCGAGCCGTTCGAATTCAGTCACGACCTGATCCAGATGTCCCCGGTCTGCGGCTCGCAGGCGTGCCGTGAGTTCCTCGGCAGGCCGGTCCCCCCACATCAGGGTCAACAGACGGGCGAAACCCTTGACACCGTGACCGGCCATGAGTTCGACCGCATCGTCAATGGCGCGTGCCGTCTCTCCCACCTCGGCGGCGGCGAGCATCCGAGCCTGAAGAAGTGGGGCTAGCCCATGTCGTTCACCGAGGGCCGAGACGGGGGCACTCACCCCTTGAAGGGCGTCAAGAGCTTGCTGAGCTCGACCCGCCGCGGTGAAGGCCTGGGCGGTCAGCCATGCGACGAGGTTGGCGTCACTCCCCTCTCTCTGCATGGCCTGGAGGAACGGCACGGCCTCGCTCGGCCGACCGATTTCGATGTGCGCGCGGGCGAGCAACTCCGCGGCGTACAGCCGAAAGGTCGTGTCGGCGGCGTATGAGCGCGCCTCCAGCCAGTCGGGAGTACCGGCCGCCCAGTCTCCACCGAGGCTCCGTGAGCGCCCCCGGTTGACGAGCGCCTCGACAAGCAGCCGTGCATCAGCACCCTGTCCGCGGGCGGCCTCGACCTCCAGGTCCCCGATACGGGTGTTTCGCCGATGTCGCCGCGTCATGGCCTCGCCGGGCTCGTAGCCGACGTGCCGTACGTGGAGCGCCTCGCGTGGGATCGCCCGAACTCGCAGGGTGCCACCGTCACGCGGGACGACGATCTCGTGAATGCGATTGCGGAAGCAGGCGCGGGCGGGACGGAAGATCCGGATCATGGGTGCGGTGTTGACGACCTGGCCGTCCCGCACGTCGTCGAGCTCGAAGACGAGGGCGTCGAGGTCCTGCCTCTCCGCCGCGAGAAGAGCGGCGTGCAACAGCGCAGGACGCACCACCACACGCTCATCGGCGTCCAGGGACAGAACCCACGAGGTCCCACTCATGGCGACGGCCTCATTGCGTGCCCGCGCGAAGTCGTCATCCCAATACCCGACGCGGACGGTGGCACCGGCGGACCGGGCGATGTTCATGGTCGCGTCCACCGACCCGGTGTCGTACAGGCATGCGGGGGCCGCCATGGGCCCGAGGAGACTCAAGGACTGCAGTGCCCCGGGCAGGAACCGCTGCTCATCACGCGCGATCATGACCGGCGTGATCAGGGGCCGCACGATCCGACCTTCAGGCGGTAAAGGCATCGAGCCGGGCGCGGAGCGCGGGCCCGCTGCCCTGGTTCATACACTCCGACCACGACTCCGCCTCGTGACGCCGGACGAGATCGTGCATGCGCATGATCAGGCCGCCGACCTGCACAATGAGCTCCCCAACATCACCAGCAGGGACGACAGCCGAGTCATACGGTTGATCGGCGGCCTCGTCGAAGGAGAGCACTTCCAGCCCCTCCAGGGGCGAGGACACCGCACCGGCGAAGACACCCTCGGCCAACGTCTGCACACAGGCCGCATCGTCCTCCGTGGGAGCATGCGGAACCGCAAAGGCCAGTTGCAGCGGCAGTCCGGGCGTCACGATGGCCCGAAAGGCCCGCAGAAGCGTCAACGGGACGGCCGCGTCCGTCCAGTCGGCCGCGACGATCAGTCGCACGGGGCGTCGAGTGGTGTCATCGTGCAGGCCTGGTGCATCGACGCTCTCCAGCTGACGGATGAGGTCGTTCAGATCTACCGAGGATGTCTGGTCACTCACGGCGTCATCTCTTTCGGGGGGCGGGCGCGATGGGTCCGATCGCATGCTCCCCATCGGCGTCGATCATCCTTGCCTGAGCGCGTCAGTCGGGCAGTCCCCTCGACAACGAGCTCAATACGCGTGGCGAATGGGCGATAAGGAGAAGGCCGCATCCCATTCACCCAGAAGGACACCGCCGCCGTGCCCTCCCCCCGGGTCGCCCTCGCCATGATCGTCCGCGACGAACAGCGCTCGCTGGGCCGCGCCCTCGACAGCGCCATGGCCCTCTTCGACGAGGTCGTCGTGGTCGACACCGGTTCGAGGGATGCGACCGTGACGATCGCACTGGACCACGGCGCACGGGTCTGCCACGTCCCCTGGACCGATGACTTCGCCGCCGCGAGAAACGCCGCTCTCGGCGCGACCCATGCCGACTTCACCGCGATGATCGACGCCGACGAGTGGATCGAGCCTCGCACTGTGGACCCCGTTCGCGAATGGGCCGCCCAGGCCACCCCGTTGACAGCCGGCTCTTTCACCATCGTGAGCGATGCGGAGTCCGAGGGGCATGTGCTGAGGACGCGGGCCGACATCGTGCGCGTCCTTCCACGGGGATGCCGGTTCGAGGGCCGCATCCACGAGCAGGCGACGGGTTTCGCGCAACTCATCCCCGTCACCGGCCTGCTCGTCCGACATGACGGATACCGCTCTGCCCAGCTCGCCCGGAAGAAGGGCCGCAATGAGCGGCTTCTGCGCGCCCTGCTCGTAGAGACCCCCGACGATCCATATCGACGTTTTCAGCTGGGCCGAGAACGGCAGATCGCCGGTGACCCCACCGAGGCGGCGACCTGTTACCTCGCGGCCCTGCCGCACGTCGACGACACCACACCCTGGGGTGATGAGCTCCGATCACGGTTGATCTTTTGCCTTCACCGGTCCGGAAGGACGCAGGAGGCCTGGGAACTGACGACCACGCTGCTTCGACGATCGCCGTCGGCAGAGGTGCTCTTCGCGGCCGGGAACTTCTTCCTCGACCTGGCGGTCGCCATGCCAGCACGTCGGCACCGATTCCTCTCGATGGCGCGTCATGCGTGGCAGGCCTGCCTCGACCTTGGCGACCCCACCGATGGGCGCGACTACACGCCCGGATGCGGCAGTTTCCTGGCTCTTCGACTTTGAGCGTGGTGTGGGTGTTCACGCCGCGATCGGTGTCGGCGC
>NZ_DAMBGD010000025.1:0-36386 GCF_032060985.1 Mobilicoccus sp. | reverse complement strand
CCCGCAAGATTCACCACCGAAACAGACCACAGAATCGCGACGGTGGATCAAGGCTGAGCCACACCTCGAGCCGGCCCCTCCCGGCGTGGCCCGAGGCATCCGCCGCCACGCGCGTCGCGGCGGCGACCACCTCTCGCCCCGTCGGCACCTCCACGTCGGAGTGCACCAACCCCACCGACGCCCCTCCGTCCTCCGCCTCGCCCGGCGTCGTCTCGCTCCGCTGTCGCGGGTGTCGATGCTTCGCCCCTATCCGTGCGCGCGATGGGCAAGGGTGGGTGGCATCACGTCCGTCCCTCCCCGCACCGGGGTCCGCGCCTGTGGCCGGCCCGGTCGTCGCACCGCTCACGGCCTGCGTCACGGCCGTACCGATCACCCGCCCTGCCGCGCCCGCGGCACGTGAGATTCGAGGATTCCCATGACTCGCCGAGCAGTTCCCACCGCAGTCGCCGTCGCCGTCGCTCTCGCCGGAGCGGTCGTCGCCGCCCCCGCCGCCACGGCCGCCCCCGCGGCCCCGGCACGCACCGCTGCCCCGGCCGCGACGCAGGCCGCGAAGACCTTCACCCACCGCGTCGACATCGACGGCGACGGACGCAAGGACACCGTCACCCTCCGCCTCGTCTCCTCCCGCGGAGACCTCAACGGGTACCGCCTCGCGGTGCGCACGGCGAAGGGCCGGTCGTCGTCCCTGCCCGTGTACGTCGACAACATGAACGACCCCACCCCGCGCGACCTGTGGGTCGGCGCGACGGGCATCGACGGCGTCCGCGGCAACGAGGTGATGCTCGACCTCGGCGGCGGCGTCGGCGACTTCGCGTGGATCCACACGTACACGTGGCGCAACGGCAAGCTCACGCCCCTCGCCGCGCCGAACTCGACGCGCACGAGCCGGTCGTGGTCGGTGACGTTCCCGCCGTTCCCCGTGAGCGGTTGGACGTTCTCGATTAAGGGCAACACTCGGTACGTCGTGCACCACCAGCTCAACGCGTCCCCGAGCGGCCGCACCTACTCCGGCACGAACACGACCTACCGGTGGACGTCGAAGGGCTGGAAGAAGGTGTCGACGGCGAAGTCCGGCGTCGTCTCCCGCAAGACGGCGGACAAGATGTCCGACTTCCGCGGCCTCATCTGGCGCTGACGCACGACGCACGGCGGCGACAATCGCTACTGTCGGGGCATGGCCACCCACCCGATCGCCCGCCTCACCGCCTCGTCGTTCGGCCCGCTCGACCGAGTCGACATCGAGGTGAGCCCAGCCTTGAACATCGTCACCGGCGACAACGGCACGGGTAAGACTCAACTGCTCAAACTGCTGTACGCGTGCACCCGGACGATCTCGGAGTCCGGCAACCCCACGATGACCAAGGCCGCGCTCCAGGTGGCACTCGCAGCCAAGCTCTCCGGCGTGTTCCGCCCAGACCAACTGGGCCGACTCGCACGGCGCGCCCCCGGCCGCAACCGGGCCGAAGTGAAGGTCAAGTATCGAGGGATCGGCGACCCACTGGAGTTCTCCTTCGCCACCAATTCCCGCCACGAGGTCAAGGTGGCTTCCTTTCCCACCACACCTCTCGACGACGTCCCCGTGTACTTCCCCGCCCGCGAACTGCTGTCGATCTACCCCGGGCTGGCCGCCCTCTACGACTCCCGGGAGATCGAACTCGAGGAGACCTGGCGTGACACGGCCGTCCTCCTCAGCCGCCAGGCCCTCCGCGGCCAACGGGGCGACCAGGCGAACGCCCTTCTCGCTCCCCTGCTGGAGGTCATGGAAGGCCGCGTCACGGAGGAGGGCGGCCGGTTCTACGTCACCCTCCCGAACACGCGCGGCGGCGGTGACCGGTTCGAGGCCCACCTCGTCTCCGAGGGGTATCGCAAGCTCGCCATGGTGATCCGCCTCGTCTCCTCCGGTGTCCTCCTCCAGAGCGGATACCTGTTCTGGGACGAGCCGGAGGCCAATCTGAACCCCACCACCCAGCGTGCCGTCGCCCAGGCCATCCTCACGCTCGCCGCCCGCGGAACGCAGGTCTTCGTCGCGACCCACAGCGTGTTCCTCCTGCGAGAGCTCGAGATGCTCATCGGGGCAGGGGAATCGACACTCCGCCCCGAGGATGTCCGCTACATCGGCCTCTACCGCGACGTCTCGGACGACGGCGTCCGAGTTACGGCCGAATCCACCACCGACCCCGCCGAACTCAGCTCCATCGCCGCACTGCGCGCCGAATCAGAGCAGAGCCTGCGCTACCTGACGGCCTGACCCATGGGGCCGACCCTGCAGGAGAAAGACGTGATCTTCGCCTTCGACGGCGGATGGGAGGTCGAGAAATTCGACGAATGGCCCGAGCACAAGGCGCTGAACCGCTTTCCTTATCACGCTAAGGGATGCGACTTCGTCGCCCACGACGGGCGCCACCTGTGGCTCGTCGAGGTCAAGGACTACACCCGCGACGCGCGTACAGCGCCCCCGGATCTGCCCCAAGAGGTCGGAGTCAAGGCCTTCCACACGCTCGCAACCATTCATGCTGTGGCCAGATGGGGCCTCGACCCACACCGCGAGTTCTGCACACGCGCGCTGGCCTGCACAGAACTCTCCCTCAGACTCAGCGTCGAGCTTCCGGACAAAGGCCGCAAGCTCATGGGAGTCGCCAAACCCCTCGCCGACCTGAAGGACGAACTCGCCCGCGTCACACGGCCCCTCGGGTGCCATCGGCCGGTCGTCACCGCCGCGTTGCTCACCTCGCACACTCACGCGCGGGGAGTCCCCTGGAAGGCTCACCGCGACCCGGCCACTCGACACCGACACCACGACCGATAGATCCCCGCTCTTACCATCCCCTCGCCGGGTCAGACCCCCTGGCGCTGGCGACCCTGGCAACCGGCGACACTCTCTCGGTCGCCGCGGTCGCCGGTCAGCTGCCCCGCGTCCGGCTTCGCTCAGCCCCGATCCCCGTGCACCGCGGTGACGGCGTCGCGCCGGGACGCCCCCGCGAGGATCCGCCGGTACACCTCCGGCACCGGCTCACCCCGCTCCTCCATCGCCGCGACGGCGTGGGCGATGTTGTCGCCCCGCCCGACGCCGAGCAGGATCGACGCGATCATGACCGCCATCATCGCGTAGGCGTACACGACGAACGGGGTCGCGTCCGTCGCCGCCAACGGCGCCGACGTGTCCCGCGCGAAGCTGATCGTGAAGATCACCGCCGGCGTCCACGGCAGCGAGTACACGAGCGTGCACGAGATCGCGTCCATGAGGTTCGCGATGCGGTACGGGCTGATCCCGAACCGCTGCCCCAACGGCTTGGCGAACGACGCGCCCGTCGCGAGGATCGCCGGCGCGTTCAACCCCATCACCGCCGACAGGGCCGTGATCATCGCGGCGATCGTGAACTCCGCGCTGCGCGGACCGCGCGCCACGCTCTCGAGCGCGTTGAGCAGCCGCACATCACCACGGCCCGCCCGCATCACCGCGATCGACCCGAACAGCAGCAGCGCGAGCACCGCCACCTGCAGCATCGAGTCGATCCCCGTGTAGATCACACCCCCGACCTCCCGGTCGAGCCCCTCCCCCGGCACCGTGAGGAGCGCCGGCCTCGCCGCGTCGGGCACGTCGATCTGCACGACGTCCATGAGCCCCACCGCGATGGCCGTCATCGCGGTGAGCACGATCCCCCAACTCGTCGCGATGACGATGTCCCCGCTGCGGAGCGCGACCCAGATCGTCACGGCCACGGGAAGCAGCGACACCAACGGCACGAGGTTCTGCTGCCCCTCGGCGACACCCTGCGCGGCGCCGTGGAACCACAGCGGCAGGACAAGCAGCGCAGCGATCGTGAGAGCCGACGCCGCCATCGCGTACTTGAACCGCGACCGCACCACGCCCGGAACGTCGACACCCTGCGTCGTCGCCGAGACGATCGTCGTGTCCGACACCGGCGCGAGGTTGTCACCGAACGCGGCACCCGAGATCACCGACCCCGCGAGCAGACCGGGATGCACACCAAGCAGCACGCCCGCCGGGTACAGCACCGCCATGCCCGTCGCGATGGTGCCGAACCCCGTCCCCGACGCCGTCGCGAACAACGCTGAGACGACGAACGTGACGACGAGGAAGATCGTCGGCCCCACGTGCATCGACGTCGCCACACGTGCGAGCGCGTCCGCGAGACCCGTGTCACGCAGCACCCGAGAGAACACCCCCGCGAAGATCCACGCGACGACCGGGATGATCGCCTCCCGACTCGCCATGCCCCGCACGACGACGTCGGCGAACCGTGACTTGTCGCGCGCGAGGAAGAACGGCACGAGGATCGCGACGAACGCTGGAACCCACAACGCCCCGTCGGAGATCGACGACCACCACAACGTCGTGACCACGATCATCCCGAGGAAGATCACGACCGGCAGGAACGAAACCCACTCACCGCCGTAGAACTCGAGCTCCGGCCCCGATCTCGCCCGCTCGTCGAACCCCGAGGCGGCACCGACCAGCCGCCCCTCCTCCACCTCGTGCCGTCGTGCTCGATCGACGCCGTCGTCGCTCATGGCCACTCGCTCTCACCGGACCGTGCCCCGCCCCTTCAGCGGAGCGGTTCTCATCCAACCAGAGCGCGACTCCGCGTCCTGCTCGATCACCGCGCCACGCCACGAACTTCGACGAGTACGTCTGGGGCGGTGACGCGACATGGGACCTGCAGGCGATGTGGAAGAGCACTCCGCCGCCGAGACACCCCGCGAACGGCCGGGTGTGACGACGGCGCAGGCGTCCCCGTCATAGTGGAGGTTCGTCTCCGAGAGGATCCTCATGCCCGCCCGTCGTGTCGCCCTGTTCGCCGCCGTGATCGCGAGCGTCACGGCCGGATGCGGTGGCCCCTCCCCACGACGACGTCGCAGCCGACAGCCTCGGCACCGAGCAGCACGACTCCCGCCGAGAACACGCAGACCATCCGCTCGGACACGACGACCTCCCCCGCCGCGACGCCGACTCCGGCGCCCACGGCGTCACAGCCGACGAGCTCGAGCCCCACCGCCGCGGACATCCCCCTCGGCCCCCGCGACCCTAAAACGAAGGTGCGCATCGCCGTTCCGCAGTACGACGCGCCGGGCTCGCCGGTGTCGGTCATCCTCACCGCGCCGGGCGCGAAGGGATTAGACGTCGCCGTCGCGGGCCGCCGGGGCGAGTGCGTCGGCGAGACGTGGCGGCACGCGGGCGGCACGTCGCAGCGCTGCTGGATCACGCTGCCGACGAAGCGCGGCACGCACACGATCACCGCCCACGCGCGTCTCGGCGGGCGGCACGCGCTCGGCACGACGACGATCGACGCGGCCGGCCCGAACGGCGGCGCCGTCGACGCGGCCACCCGTGACCGGATCCTCACGTGCGGCAACACGACCCGCGACGTGTGGCTGACCTTCGACGACGGGTTCCTCTCCGAGCGCACGATGCGGTCGATGCTCACGACGCTGCGCCGCGAGAACGTGCAGGCGCGGTTCTTCGGCATGGGTCAGTGGGCGCGGGCCACCCCAAGGATGGTCGAGGAGATCCGCGCCGCCGGGCACCTCGTCGAGAACCACACCGACACGCACGAGTCGCTCAACGCCCTCGACGCGGCGACACTCCGCCGCCAGATCACCCGCGGCCCGAGCACCGACGCGACGCTGCTACGGCCGGGGTTCGGGGCGGGGGCGTTCACGCAGCGGGTCACCGACGAGGCCGCCCGCGTCGGGCAGCGGGTCTGCTACTGGAACGTCGACACCCGCGACTGGAGCCGCCCGGGCGTCGACAAGATCGTCGACCGCGTCCTCCACGGCGACTCCTACACCGAACCCGCCCGCCCCGGCAGCGTCATCCTCATGCACATGACGAGCACCCAGACCGCCGAGGCGCTCCCCACCCTCATCCACCGCCTCCGCGACGAAGGACTCACCCTCCCGCCCCTGCGGTGAGCGATACGCCTGCCCCCGTGACCGTGCTCCCGCCGTCCCGCGGGCGACGTTCACTCCCTGCGGCATCGTCGACGCGGACACCCGTTTTCGGGCCGCGGCCGCGATGGCTGGGGACCGCCGACTCACCGCCGGCACGGTCGTTCGGATGCGTGCGGATACGCCGGGGTGAGGACCACGCGTGGATGATGGACGCATGACCCGACGTCCCCTGTTCGCCCTGTCCGCCGCCACACTCGTCATGACGGCCGCCGGCGTCGGTGGCGCGGCCACCCCGACGGCGAGCGCAGCGCCGACGACGGCGCCCGCCGGTGCCGCCCTCACCGCGGCGCGTCGGCCCGCGCCGGCGTACGCGACGCCGAGTCGGGGCGGAGTTCGCCTGCGCCCCACCAAGTCCGGCGCGCTCTCGGGGCGGATCGTCGTCGTCGACCCCGGCCACAACGGCGTGCACTCGCGCCGCATCAACACCCGTCTCGTGCCGGCGGGCAACGGGCGCCGCAAGGCGTGCAACACCTCCGGCACCGCCAACGCCCGGCAGAGCGAACACGCCCTCGTGTGGGCCGTCGCCACCGACCTCGCCGCACAGCTCCGCGCGAAGGGCGCGACCGTCGTCCTCACCCGCCCGAACGACCGCGGCGTCGGCCCCTGCGTCGACGAACGCGCCGAGATCGGCAACCGCGCCGGCGCCGACCTCGTCGTCTCGCTCCACGCCGACGGCAACACGTCCCGCCGCGCCCGCGGCTTCCACGTCATCACCGCGGCCCGCATGAAGGGCGGCCCCGAGGCCGTCTCCCAGTCGAACGCTCTCGCCACCCACGTCGCGGCCGGGATGCGTCGCGCCGGGATGCCGCGCTCCACCTACCTCGGCGACCGCCGCGGCATCGACGTCCGCAGCGACATCGCCGGACTCAACCTCTCCCGCCCACCCGCCGTCATGCTCGAGATGGGCAACATGCGCCACCCCGCCGACGCCGCACTCCTCGCCCGAGCGCCGTTCCGCCACAAGGTCGCCCAAGGCCTTACGAACGCCGTCGTCACCTCGCTGCGCTGACGCTGCGCGTTCGCGTCGCACGACGGGAGAAACCCGACCACCGACGCGTCGCGCCCCCGGGGGGCACATCACCGCTGCTCACGACCCGTCACCGGGCACCGAACGGCCCCTCTGCCACGTTCCGGGCAGGACCTCGAGGCACGAATATGTCGAAGCACCTGTAACGGACGCATGACCTGCTCGATTAGGGGAGTGACCCCGTCACCCGGGGCACCGTGCGCCGCCGGTCCTGTTGCGCCCCAGCACTCTTCGAGGAACGCCCATGTCTCGTGCCCTCCCCCTTCTCGTCGCGGCGGCCGCAGCGGCCGCCCCCCTCGTCGCCGCCACCGCCCCGGCTGCTGACGCGGCACCCACCGCCCGCTACCGCAACTGCGCGCAGCTCAACCGGGACTACCCGCACGGCGTCGGCAAGAAGGGGGCCGTCGACAAGGCCAACGGCGGACGCAAGGCGCACCCCGTCCGCAACTTCAAGGTCGACACGAGGCTCTACAACTCCCTGAGCAAGTCTCTCGACCGCGACCGCGACGGCATCGCCTGCGAGAAGGGCGGCAGCAGCTCCACGCCCACCAAGAAGGCGCCCGCGAAGAAGGCACCGGCCAAGAAGGTGCCCGCGAAGAAGGCACCGGCCAAGAAGGTGCCCGCGAAGAAGACGAGCAAGGGCCGAGCCGTCAGCTCCCCCACCGGATTCGCGTTCGTCACCCCCAGCGGCAACATCAGGTGTCTCGCCGGCCCCAGCGACGTGCGTTGCGACATCACCGAGATCGCCTACCGTCTCCCGCAGACGCCGAGCTGGTGCCCCACGGACTACGGCCAGTCTTTCGGTCTGTACCGGGACGCCTCGATCCTGTGCGCGGGAGACACCATCGCCGGCACGGCCTCACCCCGCCAGAACTGGTTCCTCAAGACGGGCCTCAAGCCCCTCAACGTGTACGGCGAGCAGCAGGCGGTGCTGCCCTACGGCTGGACCGTGAAGGGAACGCAGATCGCCTGCACGTCGACGACGAAGGGTGTGACGTGCACGAACTCCACGACGCGTCACGGGTTCACGATTTCGAAGGCGGCCTACAAGGTCTTCTGATCCTCCTCACCCGCTCCACGGCGGGCGCGGTGTACGGCCCGGTCGACGGCATGTCGGCCGGGCCGTTCGACGTCCGGGAGGGGGGTGACGGCGGGCATGCGTGGGAGCCCGCGTCGGCGCATGACCGGGCCGTGGTGAGGGCAGCCGACCGAGGTGTGCGCCACGGGGGTGTGGCTCTCCACTTAGGCTGGGCCGCATGAAGATCGCCGTCGCAGGACTCGGGTACGTCGGACTCGCCAATGCCGTCATCCTCGCGCAACTTCACGACGTGGTGGCCGTGGATCTCGACGCCGAGCGGGTCGAGATGATCGACGCGAAGCAGTCGCCCATCGTCGACCCCGACATCTCGGAGTACCTCGCGAGCAGGGAGCTCCGCCTCACCGCGACGACGGACGCCGAGTCGGCCTACACCGGAGCGGATTTCCTCATCGTCGCCACGCCGACGAACTACGACGAGGAGCTCAACTTCTTCGACACGAGCAGCGTCGACTCCGTCCTCTCCCTCGCCGAGAAGTGTTCTCCCGCACCGACGGTCGTCGTCAAGTCGACGATCCCCGTCGGCTACACGGCGGACGCGCGAGCGCAGCACCCGGACCTCACGATCCTCTTCTCCCCCGAGTTCCTCCGCGAGGGCCGCGCGCTCTACGACAACCTCCACCCGTCCCGCATCGTCGTCGGCGCCGACCCGTCGACGCGGGAGAAGGCCGAGGAGTTCGCCGCGCTGCTGCGCGTCGGCAGCCTGGATGCGGACACCCCCGTCCTCATCACCGGCACCACCGAGGCCGAGGCGATCAAGCTGTTCGCCAACACCTACCTCGCGATGCGCGTCGCCTACTTCAACGAGCTCGACACGTACGCGAGCCGCCACGGCCTCGACACCCGCCAGATCATCGACGGCGTCGGCCTCGACCCGCGCATCGGCAGCCACTACAACAACCCGAGCTTCGGCTACGGCGGTTATTGCCTGCCCAAGGACACCAAGCAGCTCCTCGCGAACTACGACCAGGTGCCGCAGACGCTCATCAAGGCGATCGTCGAGTCGAACACCACGCGCAAGGACTTCATCGCCTTCGACATCATCGACAAGAATCCGCAGGTCGTCGGCGTGTACCGGCTCACGATGAAGACCGGCAGCGACAACTTCAGGTCCTCCTCCATCCAGGGCATCATGAAGCGCATCAAGGCCAAGGGCATCACCGTCCTCGTCTACGAGCCCACGCTCGAGGAGGACGACTTCTACCGTTCCGAGGTCGTGCGCGATCTCGAGGACTTCAAACGCCGCAGCGACGTCATCATCGCGAACCGGCGGAGCGACGACCTCGCCGACGTCGCGGACAAGGTCTACACCCGCGACCTCTTCGGTTCGGACTGACGACCCCTGCGTCCCGCCACCCCCGGCTCCCGGCCGGTCACCGCGCTCGGCCGGGGAGAACCCGAGCACAGCGGAGGTGACCGGAGGGGCAGATCACGAGTTCCACACACTGTGAACACGGTTCGGATGCGACACGCGCGCCGACGTCACCGCGCCCACGTCCCGTCCTAGGCTCGGAGACGGCGGGTATGAACGCCCGTCCTCGGGGACCATCGTTCACAGGGGGAATCATCATGCGTCGATCCGTCGTCGGCCTCGCGGCCGCCGCGTTGCTCTCCTCGTCGGCCCAGTCCGCCTTCGCGGCGCCGCCCACGGCACCGGACACCGCGCCGGTCGCCGCACCCGCGGCGCTCACCTCGCGCGCCGACGTCGACGGCGACGGACGTCGCGACACCATCACGCTCGTCCGCCGTGCCGTCACACCCGACGAGTACAGGTTCCGTCTCACCGTCGTCACGGCGTCGGGCAAGCGGGCCATCCGCGACGTGCTCGTCCCCAACTACGGGGACGGCTCCCTCCAGCCGGCCGACGTGTGGATCGGCACCGCGTCCGTCGACGGCGCACGCGGCGTCGAGATGGCGGTCGAGCGCAGCGGCAACGTCGGCGACTTCCCCTGGCCACATCTCTACACGTGGCGGAGCGGGCGCATCGTGCCCGAGACCGCGCCGGGCGCTCCCGTGGGTGAGACCGGGTGGACCGTCGCCAACCACTTCTCCCTCATCCAGGGCTACGACATCCGCACCGTCAAGGGCCGCCGGCAGGTCACGGCCACGGTCCTCAAGGGCACGTTCGACCCCAAGCGGGAGACCGCGACCTTCCGCGGCACGCGCACGACCTACCGGTGGGAGCGCGGCACCTGGCGCAAGGTGTCCACGCACCGGACGCGCACTCTGTCGGACCCCGTGGCGCAGCGCTACGCCGGGTGGCACGGCATCACCTGGCGCGGCTGACCCCGACGCCTCCGCCTCGATCCTCGCGCCCGGCGGCGCGCTGAACAGGGCGGACGTCGAGCTCCGAAAAAAAGCACATCGATCGTCCAAGTCGCCTGTAACACCGTGTCCCCGTGTGGCGATGATGACAGTGAGACGGCGACACCGGGCGGGGACATCGGACCCGGCGTCGCCCCGGGGGGATTGAGGACGCGGGCAGCTTCAGGGGGTCTGTTCGCCGGGGGCCGTGAGTCGGTCACCGAGGGCGGGGTTCGGATCGTGTCGATCCGGACCCCGCCCTTCCGCTGTCCGCCCCGCCGTCGACCCGTGAACCCGGCATTCTGCCGCGATCCTGGTGCCCTGCCCGCACGTCGCTCAGCCCGTTCGGGCTGCGCGACCGACCCCCGCGACGACACCGACGACGGGCGTGGCCGAGGCGTTCGCGGTCGCCACGGACCCGAGATCACGAACCGCTTGCGATGGGCGCACGGTCGGGTCAAGAAGGCGTGGCGGCCCTGGCCGGTACTTCCCAGCGGTGGAACAGTTCTCGATGCACACCCACTCAGGTGCGCACGGGGAATCCACATCGCTCAGGGGCCAACATGTCTCGTTCAATCCGTCACGCTCAGCTCGTCACCGGCGCCGTCGTCGCCACCCTCGCCCTCCCGCTCGGCGCCGCACCCGCCGGCGCAGCCGCCCTCACCACCAGCGCTCCCAAGCCGTGCGTCTCGAGCGGGTGCAAGGTGGTCTCCCGCGCCGACGTCGACGGCGACGGACGCGCGGACACCGTGAGCCTCACCCGGCAGAGCCGCGGCGCCTGGCACACCCTGCGCGTCGTCACCGCCCGCGGTGCGGTGTCGTCGGTGAAGATCTCGACCTCGTGGCTCTGGTCGGGCCAGACCCCGTTCCTCGGTGCGGTGGCCCTGGACGGCCAGCGCGGCGCGGAGCTCGTCATCCTCACGGGCACCGGCGCGCACACCGCCTTCCACCGCGTCTACACCTGGCGTTCCGGGCGCCTCGTCGCGGAGAAGGACCCGTCGGGCTCGACCACGTGGACCACCGACGGTGCCGCCGCGTTCGCAAGGGGATACACCCTCCGCACCGTGAAGGGCACCCCGCAGCTCACGAGCATCGACTACGCGCGCGACTCCTGGGGCGACACCGCGACGTTCTCCGGTCGCCGCATCGTGGCGCAGTGGAAGAACGGTCGCTGGACCGCCATCACCGACCGGCACGTGGTGGTCAAGGAGGGCCCGGCCGTGTGGCGCGGCGCCGGGTGGAACGTCAAGGGCATCGCCAGGTTCTGACCTGCACCGAGGCGTCGCATGGGGGATGCGGCGCCTCGGCGCTGTGGGGATGCGGGAAGCGGCGACTCGGGAGAGCCGGCCCGTGCCCGCTCACAGACACCGAATCCGGCGGCGTTACGGGATCGTGACTGGTCGGACGCTCGGCTCACAACGGTGAGCGGGCGATGGGGCAGGCGAGTCGATCCCCCGCGACAGGCGAGGTGAGCTGCAACGATGCGTGACTCCGCCTCGGCCCCTGGACCGCACGCCCGGCTCGACATGCCCGTGCCCCGGTGGTTGCGGCGTCGACCGCCGCGGCGACGTGAGACATCGCCACGGCTGCGTCCGGAGCGATCGTGGCTGAACCTCCGGCGCCCACGGCGCGGCGCACCCGTCCTCGATTCGGGCGCGCCGCGCTCCTGGGGGCACGGTCCGCAGACGGGTCCCCACCCGTGATCCGCGCGTGCCTCCCCCGCGGGTCCGCGTCGAACACGAGCGCCGCGGGGACGAGCCCGGCGGTGTGCGGGAGCAACTCACACCCCTGCCAAGGTGGACGTCCCCCAGAGACATCGGCTCCATCGGGCGATCGGCCCCTGCCACAGAATCGATCGCGTTCACACCGCCGGGCTCCACCTCACGTCTGTGACGTACCGGTGCCCTGCACACTCCACATCGGACGTCCGAAGGGCCATGTGATCACCGAATCTCCAAGATTGAGTAAAGGGTCGCTGTGCCGTGACCCCCGGGATTCGGACGAACGGCACGAACGGGTCATCACCCGCGCAGACCCGATCCGCCCGTGAGGTCGACGAACCGGTAGCCGTGGTCGCGATACCACTCGATGATCCGCGGGAGGGCCGCGACCGTGTTCCCACGGTGGGAATGGACCTCCGCCTCGGGCTCATTGCTCGCTTTGGCGGTGTGCATGAGGACGATGGGGTGCTCACCGGGGGAACGCGTCGCACGTTCCACGATGGCCGCGGTGGCCGCGCGGGTCGTGGTCGGCGGCTGTGTCCAGTCCGCGGTGTCTCGCGACCAGAGGACGACGGTGAGTCCCCGACGAGTCGCCGCGCCCATCACGTTGTGCATGACCCCGCCCGGCGGACGGAAGAAACACACGGGCCTCCCACCGTCGGCGGCGATGAGCTCGGAGGTGCGGCGCATCTGATCGTCGAGATGCGCCGGCGTCCAGGGGACATCGCGCGGGTAGAGGTGGTCCCACGTGTGGTTGGCGACGAGGTGGCCGTCGGCGATGAGGGCCTGCTCCTCGCCCCGATCGCCCGCGATCCTCTGCCCGACGTGGAAGAACGTGGCCCGCACCCCGTATCGGCGCAGGATGGCGCGGACCTCCGGGGTCACCCCTCCGGGGCCGTCGTCGAACGTGAGGGCCACGGTGCGTCCCGCTCCGGGCGCGTGGCGGACCGGTTCGGCGGGCGGGGTCGGGCACGCGGTGGTCCCCGCACCTGGTGGCGCCGTCCCGGGGCGCGCCTGGCTCGGCCCGCGCGTGATCGTCGCGTTCGGCGGCAGAGGCGCCGCGGGAGAGGCCACACCGGGGTCGCTCGCACCGGCGGGGGGTTCGGCGGGATAGAGCGGGAGGTCCACCCCGCCGGCGCACCGCCCCATCGGCAGGTCGGCGACGTGATCGGCGAGCCACCCCTCGATGCGATCGACGTCCTGACGGGCCGCGTCGGGGGAGGTCGCGCGGACGACGAGGACGACCCCCGCGACTCCCCGTCCGCCACGCACGAGGGCCGAGCGCCGGACGATTGTCTCCTGACCCAGGGTCGCTATCGAGTCCTGGACGGCCTGTTCCACCCCACCGTCGGCGGGCGTGCCGACGACCGCCGCGGGCGTCGCCGCACCCGCCGTCGCACCCGCGGCCCCGGTCGTGGGCGAGGAGGCTTCCTCCCCGGGCGAGGTCGCCGATGGACTCGCCGAGCGCTGACGCCGCTGTGTGTCGAGGGCCCAGCGCTCGCCGGGGGATGTCGCCTGCGCGAGGCCCTGGCGCGCCACCACGGCGTCGGGACGACAGGCGGTGGAGGCGAGGAGCCGTGCGGCCGCCTCGGCACCCCACGGCGTGGCAGGAAGGCCGGCCGCGGAGGTGGCGTCGACGGTGGTCCTCGTGAGGGCGCCCTCGTTGACGACGTTCTGCACGGCCGCCGCAGGCGAGGCGCCGCCGCTCGTCGCCGCCGCGCGTTGCCACAGGACCGAGACGGCCTCGGCCGACTCCGTCGCGATCGCGGTCCGCGCCGTGGCGGCGAGATCGCCCTGCTCGGGGACACGGGCGGCGAGGGCGAGCGGGAGGGTCATCGAGCGGAGCGCCGGCTGCGGGCGCGTGTCACCGATGGTGAGAGAGGACCCACCCACATCGCCACCGGCGACGACCGCGAGGCTGACCCGTTCTGAGACGCCCGGCAGACGATAGGCGAAGTCGGCGGGGAGATCGGGCCCGGTCGCGGCGGCCGCCCCCGCCCCGGGCGTCGACGTGCCCACCGACAGGGGAGACGTGCCGGCCTGCGGGCCCGTCGTCGTCCCACATGACGTCAGGAGGAGCGCGGTCGCGACGAGACCGACGAGACCGCCCGCCCGCCCACGCGCGGACGGGCGGATCACGAGCCTCGGGCGGAAGTCTGCGGCGGCGTTCATCGCCCCTCCTATCGACCGGCGCTCCCACACCTGAACCGGGCCTCGGGGCCTCGGTGACGCACAGCCGACCCCGGCGCGGGCGGATCCTTCGGACGTGGGGCGCCGCCGGGACGGCCCGGCCCACCGATTCTTGCGTACCGGTGGGGTCTCGATGCCGTTGTGTGTGAAGCCAAGTGGGAGGAATGCACATGAGCGATGAGATCGAAGACGAACGACCGAGTAGTAAGATCTCACCCCGAACACCGGAGTGCCGACGAGGAGAGCGTTCGACGAATCGGCGCCTCCAGGGCGCCTCGAGACAGGGGTCGAGAGATGACCGTGTGTCCGCAATGCGGGGAGCCGGGTTCGGAGCGCTACTGCGGCGCGTGCGGGGCGGAGCAGGTCTGGTCCGGGCCCGAGACCCCGACGGTCTGGGGGCACCGCGCCACCGACCCCGATCCGAACCGGTATGCCTACCTGCCGATGGAGACACCCGTCGCCTACGGCCCGCCGATGGAGGCCCAGCCGCCACCCGCCTATTGGGAACAGCCGGCCGGTTCCTCCTCTCGGGGACGCGGGGCCCTCGTCGCCGCGGGGGTCGCGGTGACGCTTCTCGGCGCGGGGATCGGCTGGTGGTTCGCACGATCCGATGCCCCGGCCACCGCGACCTCGGCGTCGGCGCCCGTGACGGCGACATCCACGGCACCGCATTCCGCCACGTCACCCGCGCCCTCTGTTGCCGCCACAGCGCCCCCGCCCCAGACGTTCTCGGCCCCACCCCCCCTGCCAACCCCCGGTGGGGGTGCCCCAGGAGCCCCGACCGTTGCCCCTCCGCCGGCAGCACTCCCCCCCGCCCCCGCGCAGTCGCAGGACGCCCCCGCCCCCAGCGCGACACCCTCGCACGACGCGGGGGCCGCCGCCGAGACCAAGCTCGCCGGCTACCGTCAAGCGTCCCTGGACGGACCCAGCTTCGACGGACATTGGGTCGCGCAGCTCGCGAGCAAGTATCCAGGCGTGTACGACAAGTATCAGGAGACACGGTCGGGCGAACACCGGTTCTGGACCGACGACATCCTCGTCGAGCACGAGAACCTGCGCGGAACGTTCGGGGACTCGTCCATCCGGCTCGTGCGCTCGGCCGACCTCCTCCACAAGAAGCCGATCCGTTCAGACATGTGGGTCACGTTCTACGACGGCGACTTCTCCTCCCGTGACCAGGCCCTCGCCTGGTGCAAGAGCCAGTTCCCCGGACGCTCCGGGGAGCGGTTGGAGAACGTCTGCGCCCCGCGGCAGACGAACCTCTCCTGAGCGGCGGACCGTCGCCTGCGGCGTCCACCGGCGCCGTACCGAGTTCCGTCCGCCAGACCGGGCCTCCTGCACACGCTCCTGGTCGGGCCGCCGTCGTCGGGTGATCATGCCGGCCCTGACCACGCCTCCCAGCCCCCATCTCGACGGCCGGCAGACCGCGTCGGCGTCGTGAAGCCCGAGGGGCGAGCGGCGGGCGCTCCGGTGACGAGTCGGTCGCCGGCGTGACGCGGCGCGTCGGAGGACGTCGGCGCCCTTCGCTGCGGACCGCCGCACCGTGGTCGGCGCCGCGGACGCGGATCAGCCCCGTCGCCGCCGCAGCGCCTCGCCCTTCGCCTTGGCGGTGGCTTCGAGGGAGGTCTGGAACTCGACCATGCGGTCACGGACGGCGGTGTCCTCCGGCGTCGTGCCGGCGCCGATGATGCGGGCCGCGAGGAGGCCGGCGTTGCGGGCGTTGCCGATCGACACGGTGGCGACGGGCACACCCGCGGGCATCTGGACGATCGAGAGCAGGGAGTCCATGCCGTCGAGGTAGGCGAGCGGCACCGGTACGCCGATGACCGGCAGCGGCGTCACCGCGGCGAGCATGCCCGGCAGGTGGGCCGCGCCCCCCGCGCCGGCGACGATGACCCGCAGGCCCCGGTCGGCAGCCTGCTGACCGTAGGCGATCATCTCGGTGGGCATGCGGTGCGCCGAGACGACGTCGGCCTCGTAGGCGAGGCCCAGCTCCTCCAGTGCCTGCGCCGCGGCCTCCATCACCGGCCAGTCGCTGTCGCTGCCCATGACGATGCCGACCAGTGGCCGGGCTTCTTCGCTCATCTCGTCGCTCCTCAGGTGGGGTCGTGCCCCGACGACGCCGCCGGGGTGGGCTGGTGGCCCGGAGTCGGTCACTCGGTGATCGTGCCCTCGAGGTACCCGGCGGCGTGGGCGGCGCGTTCACGGAGGTCCGCGAGGTCGTCGCCGCACACCGTGACGTGACCGATCTTGCGGCCCGGACGCACCTCCTTGCCGTAGAGGTGCATCTTGAGGCCGGGGTCGCGGGCGAGGAGGTGCTTGTACGTGCCGTAGAGCTCGGCGTGCTCCGGCTCCGCGCCGCCGAGGACGTTGCCCATGACGGTCCACCTCGACCGCGCACGGGTGTCGCCGAGCGGCAGGTCGAGGACGGCGCGCAGGTGCTGTTCGAACTGGCTCGTGATCGACCCGTCGATGCTCCAGTGCCCCGAGTTGTGCGGGCGCATCGCGAGTTCGTTGACCACGTAGCCGGGCCGCCCGTCGCGGACGACCTCGAACAGCTCGACCGCCATGACGCCGGTGACGTCGAGTTCCCCCGCGATGCGCAGTCCCGCCGCGGTGACGGCGGTGGCGAGGTCGTCGTCGAGGTCGGGCGCGGGGGCGATGACCTCGGTGCAGATGCCGTCGGTCTGGACGGTCTCCACGACCGGCCAGGCCGCGGCCTGCCCCGACGGGCTTCGGGCGATGAGCACGGCGATCTCGCGCGTGAAGTCGACGGCCTCCTCGGCGAGCAGGGGGTCGGACCCCGCCCGCTCGAACCAGTCGGCGCAGTCGGCGACGTCGTCCGCGGTGGAGACCATCCGCACGCCCTTGCCGTCGTATCCACCGCGCGGCGTCTTGAGGACGAGGGGGAAGCCGATCTCCTCTCCGAACGCGGCGAGGTCGTCGACGGACCCGACGGCGCGCCACCGAGGGCAGTCGACGAGGTCACCGAGCCGCTCGCGCATCGCGAGCTTGTCCTGCGCGTACCGCAACGCCGACGGACGCGGGTGCAGCGGCACCCCGTCCTCCTCGAGCGCGGCGAGGACCTCCGGCGGCACGTGCTCATGGTCGAAGGTGACGACGTCACACTGCCGCGCGAACTCCCGCACGGTCTCGACGTCGTCGTGGGCGCCCACCGGTGCGTTCGGGACGACGAGCGCCGCCGCGGCCTGCGGTCCCTCGGACAACACCGCGAGCGTCAGCGACAACCCGACGGCCGGCGGCTGACACATGCGCGCCAACTGCCCACCACCGATGATCCCGACGACCGGGAAGCCCCCCGGATGCCGCACGACCTGCTCCACGTTCGGTCCCTTCTCGATCTCATGCCACCGACGTGACGCCACCGACGCCGGCCCTCACGATAGTCGGCCGCACCGACAACCCTCGTGCCGCGCCGGGACGCCCGCGCCGGCAGGACACCCGCACCCACCTCAGGCGTCGGCCAGGGCGGCCTCCTCGGTAGCGGGGAGTTCGGCGTCCACCGGGTCGGGCGTCTCATCGGGGTCCCCCCCGTCCCCGAGCCCGTCGAGGTGGGCGGCGAGACGAGCGGGCGTCGGGTGGGTGAAGACGTCCTGGAGCTGCACCCCGCCGGTGATCCCGAGGCCCGTGCGCAGGCGCGCGAGGGTCTGGGCGGCGAGCAGACTGTCGCCGCCGAGGGCGAAGAAGTCGTCGTCCGGGCCGATGCCGCTCACCCCGAGCACCTGCTCGTAGATCGCGAGCAGGCGGGTGATCGTGTCGTCCCCGGAGCCCCCGCTCTCTCCGGCCCCGGCACCCGCGCCGACCCCCGCGCCCGTGCCTGCTTCATCGGCCTCGACCGACTGCCGCACCCACCGCTCCAGGCGCGGCTCCAGCGGCCGGGTCGAGACGAGCAGGGGCGTCGGCTCGGGCATCGCGACGAGGCGATCGAGGAGCGCGAGGCCCTCCTGCGTGCTCATCGCGAACCGGTCGGCGCCGGTGGCCGCGTACGCCGCGGTCTGCTCCTTGCCGTACTCGAAGTCCCAGTCGTCGAAGGCGATGCAGACCCAGTCCACGCCGTGGCGTCGCGGGTCGGCCTGGGTGAAGGTGTCGAGGCAGCGGTTCGCCGCCATGTAGGCCGCCATCGCGAGGCCGCCGAGCGTGCCGGCGATCGAGGAGAACAGGACGACGAACTCCGGCGCCCTCCCCTGCGCGGCCAACCCGGCGACGGCCGCGTCCAGACGCTGCAGCCCGAGCACCTTGGGGGCAAGCTCGGCGCGCAGGAGGTCGTCGTCGAGATCGCCGAGGTACGTGAGGTCGGCCAGGCCCGCCGCGTGGAACACGCCGTCGAGTCGCCCGTGGCGCGCGAGCGTCTCGGCGAACGCGTCGCCCAGATCGCCCTCGCGCGCCGGGTCGCACCGGAGCACGGTGACGCCGTCGGCGACGTCCTCGGGCACCTCCCCGCGCGTCGTCACGACGACACGTGCTCCGAGGCCCCGCAGGTGGTCGGTGAGCACCCGACCGATGCGGCCGAGTCCACCGGTGACGAGGTACACGCCGTCGGCGCACAGACGCGACGGCGCCGTGGGGACGGCGGCGGGTTCGTACGTCGGCACCCACCGGCGGCGACCGCGCCACGCGACGATCGACGCGTCGTCCGGCGTCCCCGCGAGGCACTCGCCGAGGATCGTCACCGCGGCGGCGCGAGGATCGGCGAGCCGCGCGGGGTCGACGTCGAGCACCCGGCTCGTCACGTGCGGGTTCTCCTGTGCGACGACGAGGGCCGGGCCGAGCACCGTGGCGCGCACGGGGTCGACGTCCTCGTCGTCGACCTGCACGGCCCGCTCCGTGACGGTCCAGACATGGACCGGCTCCGTGCCACCGACACGGGTGAGCGCCGTCGCGAGGTGGGCGGCGTCGCGGAAGCCCTCGGGCAGGCCGGGATCCTCCACGTCGGTCGACGCCGGCCACAACGAGACGATCCGCTCCGGCGCCCGGCCCTGCTCGGTGAGGGTCGTGAGCAACCTCGTGAGGCTGTCGGCATCGGCGGACACAGTGACGGCGTCGGCATCCGACGCGAGGGAACCGTCACCGGATCCCCGTGTCGCGACGACGAGTTCGCCGTTCTCCCGCAGCCCCTCGGCGACGGCCGCGGCGAGCGCCTCCGCCCGGGGGGACGTGTCGGGGTCGCCGGCGAGCAGCAGCCACCGGTGCGCCGCGTGCCCGGAATCGGGGTCGGGGCCCGGGGCGTGGCGATCGCGCCGGGGGCCTGACGCGGCAGGCTGGGGTGCGAGGGTGCGTCGCCACGAGGGCAACCAGGTCCACTCCTGCTCGGGGAGTCGGACGTCGGCGGTGGACGCCGCCGCACTCACCGCGCCCAGGCCGCCGTCGGCAGGCTCGGGCATGATCCGTTGCCGGTCGAAGACGTACCCCGGCAACGAGATCCGTCGGGGAGCCCGCCCGGCCTGCGAGGTGACCATCGCGGCCCAGTCCGGCTCGACGCCGGTCGCCCACAGGCGGCCGATCCCGTCGAGGAGCACCTGCGCGTCGCCGAGGGTCGTCTGCATCGGGTGGCGGCCGAGCTGGACGGCCGCCGGCGGGGTCGTGCCCGAGGACGCGGCGTGGTCGGCGGCCATCGCCGTGACGACACCGCTCACCGTGCGTCCCGGACCGACCTCGAGCACGGCGACGGGCGACCGCTGCAGGAGGGTCGCGACGTCGTCGGCGAACCGCACCTGGCCACGCAGGTGTCGACCCCAGTAACCGGGGTCGAGGGCCTGTTCGTCGGTGAGCCAGGTGCCGGTGAGGTTGGACACGAGCGGGATTCGCGGCGGGTGCAGTCGCACGGAGGCGGCGCGCTCGGCGACGGCCGCGGCGGCGGCCTCCATCATCGGTGAGTGGAACGCCCGCGTGGTCCGTACCCGCTGGGTCGCGATCCCGGCCTCCTCGAGCCGGGCGGCGACGCGGGCGACGGCCTCGGGTTCTCCGGAGACGACGACGTCCCGCGGCGAGTTGACGACGGCCACCTCGACGGTGGACTCGTCCGCGACGAACGGTGCGACGCGGGCCTCCTCGCCCTTGACCGCGAGCATCGCGCCCTCACCGGCGGCCTCCATCGCGGCCGCGCGGGTCTGGACGAGCGCGAGGGCATCGCGCAGGTCGAGCACCCCGGCGATCGTCGCCGCGACGTATTCGCCGAGGCTGTGACCGACGAGCGCCGTCGGCCGGATTCCCCACGCGAGGAGCGTGCGGGCCAGGGCGTATTCGAGCGCGAACAATGCCGGCTGGAGGTGGGTCGCGGGCGCGGGCGGCGCGTCCGGCCCGTCCTCGGCGTCGAGGGCGACGGCACGCAGGTCGAGGTCGTGGTCCTCGGCGAGGATCGCGGCGCACTCGTCGTACGCCGCGCGGAACGCCGGGACCTCCGCGTCGAGGCCGCGCCCCATGCCCGGGTACTGCGACCCCTGGCCGGGGAAGGCGAAGACGACCTCGGGCGTCTCGTCGGGGTCGACGACGACGGTCGCCTCGGACGGCGCACGCAATCCCCTCAGTGCCGAGACGAGGTCGGCGACCGACGCACCGGACACGGCGGCGCGGTGAGCGAACCGTTCCCGCCCCGTCGCGAGGGTCCACGCGACGTCGGCGGCGGCGAGGTCGCCGTCGCGGTCGAGCGCGTCGGCGAGCGCGCGCGCGGCGCCCTGCACGGAGGCGGGCGTCCGCGCCGACAGCGCGACGAGCTGGGGTCCCGCGGTCGGCACGTCCGATGAGGCGGCGCCGTCCGCGTCATCACGGACGTTCGAGACCCCCGCACCACCCGCGGCCGCCCGGCCCCGCCCCGCCCCGTCGACATCGTCGTCGCCCGGTAGTGCGGGGGCATACTCCTCGAGGACGAGGTGGGCGTTGGTGCCGCCGATGCCGAAGCACGAGACCCCGGCCCGCCGAGGGGCGTCGCTCGGGCGCTCCCACTCCTGGAGTTCGGTCGCGACGTAGAACGGGCTGGTCTCGAGTTCCAGTGCGGGGTTGGGCGTCTCGTGGTCGACGACCGGCGGGATGACGCCGTGTCGAAGGGCGAGGACGGTCTTGATGAACCCGGCCATGCCCGCGGCGATGTTGCTGTGGCCGATGCCGCCCTTGACCGACCCGATCGCGCAGTAGCCCGTCCGGTCGGTGTGGCGGCGGAAGACCTGGGTGAGACCGCGCACCTCGATGGGGTCGCCGACGAGGGTGCCCGTGCCGTGGCACTCGACGTACGTGATCGTGTCGGCGTCGACCCCGGCCATGTCCTGCGCCGCGGCGACGACGCGGGCCTGCCCCTGGACGCTGGGGGCGGAGTACCCGGCCTTGAGCGCGCCGTCGTTGTTCGTCGCGTGCCCGGTGACGACCGCGAGGATCGGGTCTCCCGCGGCCTCCGCGTCGGCGAGGCGTTTGAGGACGACGACCCCGACGCCGTCGCCGAGGATCGTGCCGGAGGCGTGGGCGTCGAACGGTCGGCAGTGGCCGTCCTCGCTGCTCACGTGCCCTTCCGCGTAGACGTACCCGCCTTGGGGGAAGGTGAGGCTGGAGGCCCCGGCGAGGGCGGTGTCGCACCGACCGGCCTGGAGCGCGGCACACGCCTCCGCGACCGCGACGAGCGAGGTCGAGCACGACGTCTGCACGGCGACGCTCGGCCCACCGAGGTCGAGCAGGTGGGAGACACGCGTGGTGACGTAGTCCTTGTCGTTACCGATCTCGGTGAGGTGCGCCTCCATCGGGTCGCGGGGGTCGAGCAGCCCTCCCCCGCGCAGGTGATGCAGGAGGTAGGTCGGCAGGAAGACCCCGCCGAAGACCCCGGTGCGCTCCCCGTCGGACCGCGGCGCCTGACCCGCGTGTTCGAGCGCCTGCCAACAGCATTCGAGGAACAACCGCTGTTGGGGGTCCATGAGCAGTGCTTCCTTGCGGCTCACGCCCCAGAAGCCCGGCTCGAAGTCCCCCGCCCCCTCGACGAGGGCGCCCACCCGTCGATACGACGGGTCCGCGAGCAGGTCGGCGGGCACCCCGCTCTCGAGGAGCTCCTCCGTCGTCAACTCCCGGATCGCGCGCACACCCCCGGTGAGGTTGTCCCAGAACGTGTCGACGTCCGGCGCCCCGGGGAACCGGCAGGCCATGCCGACGACGGCGATGGGTCCGCCCGGCCCTCGGGTCGTCGCCGCCGCCGCCTGCGTCGAGCCGGTCGCCTCGGCCTCCCACGGGCTGTCACCGACGTCCCCCAGGCTCGTGGCCAGCAGCCGCGCCGTGGGGTGCTCGAAGACGTCGACGACCGACACCTCGAGTCCGTGGTCGGACCGTAGCCGCGCGCACACCTGCGCTGCGGCGAGGGAGTGCCCGCCGAGGTCGAAGAAGTTGTCGTCGGCGCCGACGTCCGGCACGCCGAGCACCTCGGCGAGGACGTCCACGACGGCCCGCCGCACGGCCCCCGCCCCCTCGGCCCCGATGGCCCCGGCGCGCGCCTCGACCTCGACCCCGCCCCCGGTCGCCGCGGCGGCACCCGAGCCGGCCACCTGCCCCGCGGTGGCTCCGGACGCCCGCCTGCGCGAGCGCGGGTCGGGCAGGGCTCGACGGTTGAGCTTGCCGGTTCCGGCGAGGGGCAGCGCGTCGAGCAGGACGAGGAAGGACGGCACCGCGTAGTGCGCGACCCGCGCCTTGAGGTGCTCACGCAGTCGGCGCACGAGGTCCTCGTACGCGGCGGCGTCGGTGAGCACGTGCCCGGAGCTCGGCACGACGTACGCGACGAGGTGCTCGGGCGAGCCGGTCTCCTCGTCGTCGAGGGTCGTGATCGCGGCGGCGGCCACGTCGTCGTGCCCCCGCAGAACGCTCTCGACGGCGGCCGGCACGACGCTGTAGCCGCGCAGCTTGACCATGAAGGCGAGGCGACCGTGGATCTCGAGCCCGCCGTCGTCGCGGATACGGCCGGCGTCCCCCGTGCGGAACAGCAGGGAGCCGTCGTCGCGCAGCGGGTCGGGGACGAACCGCTCGGCGGTGAGGTCGGGTCGGCCGAGGTATCCGCGGGCCAGGGAGTCCCCGCCGACGTAGATCTCGCCCTCGAGCCCCTGTGGGACCGGCCGCTGTTCGGCGTCGAGCACGCAGAACCGGACGTTGTCCATCGGCACGCCGACGGGCGCGTACCGGGGCGCGATCGCCGGGTCGAGGTCGGTGAGGTCGGTCGTGCAGACGTCGTGGGTCTCGGAGATCGAGTAGTCGTTGACGAGGCGCACATGCGGCAGGGCGCGCCGGAACCGCTGCACGAGGGCGGTGGGGACGACCTCCCCGTTGAGGTAGACGATGCGCAGCTCGGGCAGCGCCTCGGCGAGGTCGAGGCCCGGGGTCGCGAGCACCTGGTCGAGCAGGGACGGGGTGAACAGCACGCGGGTGATGCGTTCGCGGGAGAGCTGGTCGACGAGACGCGGCGGGTCGAAGATCACCTCGTCGGGGATGACGTGGGCCGGGCGGCCCTGCAGCATCGGGCGCAGCACCTCCCAGACGAAGAAGACGTTGCAGGCCTCGCGTTCGTCCTCGCCGTAGGGCAGGTGCCGGAACCGCCACGTGTAGGAGTTCACCGCGCCGCGGTGCGGGCAGATGATGACCTTGGGCTCGCCGGTGGTGCCCGACGAGGTCACGCAGTACGCGAGCGACTCCGGTCCGGGCAGTTCCCGCCCGCTCGAGGGATCGTCGAGGACCGCGACCCCCTCGGCCTCCGCGCGTGCCTCCCACGCCTCGTCGAGGACGATGACGGCGCCTCGCTCGTGCCACTCCGCCGGGAGGTCGCCCGCCCCGACCGGGGACGTGACGATCGCCGCGGGTGACGTCGCGTGCAGCACGTCGGCGAGGAGCGCGGGCGGCAGGCTCGGGTCGACGGGCTGGTACGCGCCGCCGGCCTTGAGGGCGGCGAGGTAGACGAGGACGAAGTCGGCGCTCGTCGGCAGGTGGATGCCCGTGAACGCGTCGACGACGACGCCCTTGGCCTGCAGCTGCCGGGCGAGGAGGTCCGAGCGGGCGTCGAGCTGAGCGAACGTCCACGAGGATTCACCGTCGACGAGGGCGACCTCATCGGGGGTGCGGGCGGCCTGCGCGCGGAACAGTTCGTGCAGCGTCGCGTCGCGGGGGTAGTCGACGACGGGGCCCTCGACGACCGACGGCGGGCGTCGGCGCAGGTCCTCCTCGACCGCCTCGACGACGAGCGTGGCGACCTCCTGCAGGTGGGGGACGGTGTAGAAGTGGTCGCCCTCGAAGATGCGGGTGCTGAAGGCCTCGCTCGTCGTCTCCGCCCACGCCGCGAGGTCCTCGGTGGTGAGGAGATCGTCGTCGGTGGCGCCGCAGGCGGTGACCGGCACGGGCAGACGCCCCGCCCGCCCGTCGGGCAGGTGGTAGGTCTCCGACAGGGCGAAATCCGCCCGCAGCGGCGGGAGGACGAGGCCGAGGAGCTCGGGGTCGGCGAGCGCCTCGTCCGGCACGAGTCCCAGACGACGGACGACGTCGACGAACTCGTCCTCCGGCAGGTCGTGCATCCGCTCGGGCGCGGTGACGGCTGAGCCGCTCGCCGCGGGGACGTCGGCGGCGGAGGCTGCCGCCGCGGTCACCGACGGGGCGTGGTGAGCGGAGGCGACGACGTGCACCGGCAGCGGCAGGTGCCGCTCGGACAACACCCGGGCGGTCTCGTAGGCGACGAGCGCCCCGACGCTGTGACCGAAGAACGCGAAGGGTTTGTCGCCGCATCCCGCGAGCGCGCCGACGATCTCGTCGACGAGCACGCCCATGTCGTCGATGAGGGGATCGGCGAGCCGTGCCCCACGGCCGGGGAGGTGCAGCACGAGGAGCTCGACGTCGTCGGGCAGCGCCTCCGCCCACCCCCGGTAGGCCTGAGGCCCGCCACCCCCGTAGGGGAACGCGACGAGACGCCACCGGGCGTCCGGGCGTGACAGGGGCGTGCTGAACCAGGGCGAATCGGTGGGCCGGGACATGGACGTCCTCCTGAGGGGTGGCGTCAGCACGGCCCGGGGCGGTGCGGCCCCCCTTCGACGGGCCTGCTGGTTCTTTGTCGCGACCTTAGTGGGCCCGCGGCGCCCGTGCGCGGCCGGCCGCACGACGAGTTCCCCGCCCGCCCTCCGAAGACCTCCCACCCCGAACCCCGAGATGGCAGATGGGATGGCAGCGGGACTCTCGCTCCCGCGGTAGCTGAGCTGCCATCCCGTCTGCCATCTCGGGTGTTCCGGTCGGGTGCGTCAGCGGCGGACGGCGCGCGGGTGCTCGGCGGCGCCCGGTCCGTCGGCGGGCGGGTCGGCGGCCGACATGAACAGCGCGAAGACGACCGGGTCGCGGGCGCTGATGAGGTCGAGGCGCCCCCCGTACTTCTCCGCGAGATCGCGCGCGAGCCCGAGACCGAGCCCCGTGCTCGACGTGCTCACCGACCGCTCGAACACGCGCCCCGCGATCTCCTTGGGCACGCGCCCACGGTTGCGCACCTCCATGACGACCGACGGCCCCGCCCGCCGCACGTCGACCTCGACGACCTCCTGGCCGTGGACGAGCGCGTTCTCGAGGAGCGTCGCGACGATCTGGGACAGCGCGATGGGCGTGGCGACCACCATGAGGCCCCGGTCGCCGACGACACGGATGCTCCTCGACCGGTGCTCGAACTGCGGCGCCCATTCGCGCTGGAGGGCGGCGAGGACCGCGTCGATGGACGTCGGACGCGGCGCCCCCGCCGACCCGTGCCGGGCCCGGGTGAGGAGTTCGTCGACGGTGACGTTGAGGCGTTCCACCTGTTCGATCGCGGCGTTGGCCTCCTCGCGGGCGACGCCGATGTCGTCGGTGACGGCGATCTCCTCCAGGCGCATGAGCACCGCGGTGAGGGGAGTGCGCAGTTGGTGGCTGGCGTCGGAGGCGAACTCGCGTTCGGTGGAGAGGGTGCGCTGCCATTGCGTCGCCGTACCCGCGAGGGCGGCGGCCACCCGGTCGATCTCCGGCAGGCCCGAGGAGACGGGGTCGTAGCGGGCGCCGCCGGCGCCCAGGCGCTCGGCCTGGTCGGCCAGCTCGGCGAGCGGGACGCTGAAGCGACGTGCCTGGTGGCGGGCGATGAGCACGGCGCCGACGACCGCCACCAGCGCGAAGAAGAGGACGTAGGCGACGAGCAGCTCGGTCCAACTGCCGGCGGGGACCGGCGCGAGCGGCAGGCCGGGGACCGGCCCCCGGGGCGCAGCCGCGTGCGGCAGGCCGCCCGGACCGGGGAAGAGCTCACCGGTGATGCTGAGGACGACGAACCCCATGACGAGCATGGGGATGCCGAGCATCGCGACGGCGAAGGCGACGGTCAGCAGCGTCGACCGCAGGAGCGCGCCCTCCACGGCTGGCCTGCCTCAGGCCGCGTCGCCGGGGCGTTCGAAGCGGAAGCCCACTCCCCGCACGGTCGTGATGAACCGGGGACGTGAGGCGTCGTCCCCGAGCTTGCGACGCAGCACCGAGACGTGCATGTCGAGGGTCTTCGTCGACCCGAACCACTGTGTCTCCCACACCTCGCGCATGAGCTGCTCCCGGCCGACGACCTTGCCCTGTTCTCGCACGAGGACCCTGAGCAGGTCGAACTCCTTGGCCGTGAGCTGGAGTTCGGTGCCGTCGACGAAGACGCGCCGCGCCTGGGTGTCGATGCGCAGACCGCCGTTGTCCGAGGACTGGGGCGTCGGCGCGCTGCGTCGCAACAGGGCCCGCACGCGGGCGAGGAGCTCGGCGAGGCGGAACGGCTTGGTGACGTAGTCGTCGGCCCCGGCGTCGAGGCCGACCACCGTGTCCACCTCGTCGGCCCGCGCCGTGAGCATGAGGACGGGGGCGGTGCGCCCCTCGGAGCGCAGCCGCCGACAGACCTCGAGGCCGTCCAACCCGGGGAGCCCGATGTCGAGCACCACGAGATCGGGGGTGCTCTTGGCCTCCTCGAGGGCCGCGAGGCCGTCGTCACAGATCGTCACGTCGTAGCCCTCGCGCCGCAGCGCGCGCCCCAACGGATCACTGATGGCGGTGTCGTCCTCGGCCAACAAAACGCGAACCATGAGGGCATGCTAACGGTCGGACGACCGACCGGCCCTCCGCGACAACCGAATTCGATCCGTGTCGGATTCTGCGCGACGAACGGCAGAACGCCTCAGACCCCGGGCCAGGAGGGCGTGCGCTTCTCGTTGAAGGCGGCGACGCCCTCGGCGCGGTCACCGGAGAACGCGGTTGCGCGCCAACACGCGTCCTCGACCTCGAGGCCCGTGCGCAGGTCGACGTCGAAGCCCAGACGCATCGCCTTCTTCGCGTTGCGGAGGCCGACCGGCGAGTGGCCGGCGATGATCGCCGCCATCTCCAACGCCGCGTCGCGCGCGCCGCCGGCGGGGACGACCTCGTCGACGAGTCCGTACTCGTGCGCCTCGACACCGGTGAACCGCGTGCACGTGAAGATCATGCGGGAGGCCTTCGACCAGCCGATCCGTCGGGTGACCAGCTGCGTTCCCCCACCGCCGGGGATGACGCCGACGGAGACCTCGGGCAGGCCCAGTGTCGCCTTCTCCCCCGCGACGATGACGTCGCAGGACAGGGCGATCTCGCACCCGCCGCCGAGGGCGAACCCGTCGACGGCGGCGATCGTCGGCACGGGCAGGTCCAGGACACCGGTGTACGCGGCACGGGCCACCGGGCGCTGACGGACGAGGTCGGCGTCGCTCAGGCTGTTGCGCTCCTTGAGGTCCGCGCCGACGCAGAAGGCCTTTTCGTGCGAGCTCGTCACGACGACGACCTGCGTCCCGCGATCCGTCGCGAGCTGCGCGCAGGCCTCCGCGAGCGCGGTCGCCATGTCGGTGGAGATCGCGTTCATCGCCGAGGGGCGGTCGAGCACGAGCTCGGCCACCGCCCCCTTCTCGCCGTGCCGCTCGATCCGGACCATCTGCTCACTCATCGCTCGCCCTTCTCCTTCGTGTCGGTGCCGCTGACATCGGTTGCGCGGACATCACTTGCGCGGACATCAGTTCCGCGGACATCGGTTCCGCGGGTGGTCTGGGAAGGGCGCCGGGTCGCCGTCGGATCCGCGTGCGCGTCCATCTCGTCGGCAGGCGAGGGGGGCCCGGACGGGTGGGTGAGGTCGACGGGGAGCTCGTGCACGGCGTCCTCGACCCTCTCGGGAGGCCCGGGCGGGTCCATGGAACCGCCCGGGTCGGCCGTGATCGGGGGCTCGGTGGGCCCGGCGACGTTGGGCGACTCCGCGCCGGCCCCCTCCTCGGAGGCCCACAGACTCGGGTCCGACATCGGTGGCCGGTGCACGGTCCGCAGCGGGCGCGAGGGCACCATGACCCCGGCGCCCCGTTCGAGGATCCACGTCTCGGTGACCCCGAGCCCCCGCAACGGGCGGGGCGCGAGGCGGCGCAGCGCGTACTCGGGGCGTCCCTCGAGCTCGGCGGCGATGAACTCGTCGACGAGGATCGTGTCGGGCTGGGCGACCTCGGTGATCCGGCTGGCCCGATTGACCGGCGTGCCGAACACGTCACCGAGGTGGGAGAGGACCTCCCCCGCCGCCAGACCCACGCGCATGCGGGGCGTCGCGGGATCCTCCCGGAGGGCCTCGAGCAGGTCGATCGCGATGTCGACACCGGCGTCGACCCGTTCGACGATGTAGAAGACCTCATCACCGATCGTCTTGACGATGCGCCCGCCGTGGGCCGTGACGACGTCGGCGGCCAGGGCCTCGAAACGTGCGACGAGGCGGCCGAGCTGCTGATCGGAGAGCCGGGTGACGAGCGTGGTGAACCCGACCATGTCGGCGAATCCCACGGTGCTGTGGTTGCCTCCGTCCTCACTCTGCCCCTCGGCGAACAGCCGGTTGAGGGCGGCCGACAGGTGTCGCCGCCACGCGTACACCATGAGCGGTTCGAGGTCGTCGACGAGGTCCATCAGCCATGCCCCGGCGACGTGCGCGGCGTGCGCGTCATCGGCGCTGCGCCCGGCGAGCCCCGAGCCGGAATGGGATTCGAGGATCGCCGTGAGGTCGTCGACGGGGACGTCGGGGGCGCCGCGAGCATTGAGGACGGCATCGAGGAGAAGGCTGCTCTGCCAGGCGGCGAGTCGGTCGGTCGTGCGGGCGATCGCCCGGGTCATCGAGAGCGCCAGCGGTTCGTGCAGACGGCCGCTGCGGACGAGTTCGACCATGTGGCGGAGGGCCTCGACGTCGGCGTCGGTGAACGACGTCTCGTCGTCGCCGACCCCCGGGAACCCGAGCGCGTGCCAGAACCGGCGGGCCTCGAGCAACGGCACCCCCGCCGCCGCACTCACCTCACGGCGCGCGAGGGTGCGGGGTCGGCCGAGCAGGTGATCCGTGACGTCCTGTGCCCCGGGGTCGCCCTGTTCGTCGGTCATGGGTCGATCATGCCTGCTCCGCGGGCCTGACGTGAACCACATCACCTGCCGCGAATGTCCGTTTCCGTCCGGCGACGTCGACGACGAGGCATCCGGAGGGGTCGAGATCCACCGCCCTCCCCTCGACGTCGCGGGCGGTGCCGGGCTCCCCGGGGAGGTGGATCCGCACGTGGGCCCCGAGCGTCGAACACGCCTCGCGGTAGGCGCGCTGCACCTCCGCGGGGACCGCCCCGCCGTGGGTGAAGGCGGCGTACCGCGCGGCGAACGCCTCCGCGACGGCGACGACGACGGCCTCGCGCGTCACCCGCAGTCCCACGAGGTCCAGGGACGTCGCCGTCGGGACGGGCAGGTCGGCCTGCGGCACGGTGACGTTGACGCCGATGCCCGCGACGACGACCCCGGCCCCGCTCTCGCAGAGGATCCCGCAGACCTTGCGGTGGCCGGTCGGGTCTCCGGGAGTGGTCACCGATGTCGATGTCGATGTCGACGGCAGCGAGGCGTGCGGCGCCGAGGGCGACCCCACGAGCACGTCGTTCGGCCACTTGAGCACGACCTCCAGATCCACGCCCCCCTCGGTGGCGAGTCGCCCGAGGGCGTCACGGACCGCCAGACCGGTGACGAGCGGCACCCATCCCCAGTCGTCCACGGACGCCGGCAACGGCACGGTGAGGGACATCGCGACGGACGTCCCCGGCGGCGACACCCAGACCCTCTGATGGCGGCCGCGACCCGCGTCCTGGGCCTCCGCGGTGACGAGCCGCCAGGGCATCGGGTCGTCGAGGGAGCGCGCATTCGTGGAGTCGACGAGGGGCAGGACGTCGACCCTGCGCCAGGGCCCGGACGGCGGCGCGAGAGTGTCGACGAGCACAGAACGCTCAAGGCTTGCGGGCATGGCGACAAGGCTAGGCTGCCGCCATGAGCGACGCTGTGAACCCCGAGAGCACCGCGACCACCGACGCCGGTTCGGCCGCCTCCCAGCCCGACATGCGCACCACCGCGGGACGTCTCGCCGACTTCCGGAGGCGTAACGACGACGCGGTGCACGCCGGCTCGGCCAGGGCCGTGGAGAAGCAGCACGCCAAGGGCAAGAAGACGGCCCGCGAGCGCATCGAGCAGCTGCTCGACGACGACAGCTTCGTCGAACTCGACGGGCTCGCCCGCCACCGCTCCACCAATTTCGGCCAGGAGAAGAACCGGCCGTACGGCGACGGCGTCGTCACCGGGTACGGCACCGTCGAGGGTCGTCCGGTCTGCGTGTTCGCCCAGGACTTTACCGTGTTCGGCGGCTCGCTCGGCGAGGTCTTCGGCGAGAAGATCATCAAGGTCATGGACCTCGCGCTCAAGATCGGGTGCCCGGTCGTCGGCATCAACGACTCCGGTGGCGCCCGCATCCAGGAGGGCGTGGCCTCCCTCGGTCTCTACGGAGAGATCTTCAAGCGCAACGTCATGGCCTCCGGTGTGATCCCCCAGATCTCGCTCATCATGGGTCCGTGCGCGGGCGGCGCCGTGTACTCCCCCGCGATCACCGACTTCATCGTCATGGTCGACCAGACCTCCCACATGTTCATCACCGGCCCCGACGTCATCAAGACCGTCACCGGCGAGGACGTCGCGTTCGAGGACCTCGGCGGCGCGCGCAGCCACAACACCAAGTCCGGCGTCGCGCATTACATGGGCGAGGACGAGGACGACGCGATCGAGTACGTGCGCGAACTGCTCTCCTACCTGCCGCAGAACAACCTCGAGGAGGCCTCGGTCTTCGAGTTCGAGGAGCTGCCGGAGACGACGGAGGAGGACGAGGCGCTCGACACCTTCGTGCCCGACTCCCCCAACACGCCCTACGACATGCACACGATCATCGAGACGGTCGTCGACGACGGCGCGTTCACCGAGGTCCACGCCCTGTTCGCGCCCAACATCATCTGTGGCTTCGGCCGGGTCGAGGGCCGCAGCGTCGGCATCGTCGCCAACCAGCCCATGCAGTTCGCGGGCACCCTCGACATCGACGCCTCCGAGAAGGCCGCCCGGTTCGTGCGCACCTGCGACGCGTTCCACATCCCGGTGCTCACGTTCGTCGACGTCCCGGGCTTCCTCCCCGGCACCGACCAGGAGTGGAACGGCATCATCCGCCGCGGCGCCAAGCTCATCTACGCCTACGCCGAGGCCACGGTGCCGCTCGTCACCGTGATCACCCGCAAGGCCTACGGCGGCGCCTACGACGTCATGGGCTCCAAGCACCTCGGCGCCGACATCAACCTCGCCTGGCCCACGGCGCAGATCGCCGTCATGGGCGCCCAGGGCGCGGTCAACATCCTCTACCGCAAGCAGATCCAGAAGGTCATCGACGAGGGCGGCGACGTCGACGCGGCCCGGGCGCGGTTCATCGAGGAGTACGAGACCACTCTCGCCAACCCCTACATCGCCGCCGAGCGCGGATACATCGACGCCGTCATCCCGCCGTCGGAGACGCGCACCCAGGTCATCCGCGCGCTGCGTGCGCTGCGCACCAAGCACGCCAAGATGCCCGAGAAGAAGCACGGCAACATCCCGCTCTGAGGCGCGTCCTACACGACACCGTGCACTCGGACACCCCACCGACACGACGACAGGAGCCACGATGAGCGACGCAGCGGTCGAGAGCACACCGGCAGAGCCGGATCACGCGCCCGTCATCACGGTCACCCGCGGCAACCCCACGCCGGAGGAGACCGCGGTGCTGACCGTGCTGCTCTCCGCCCTCAGCGGTCCGGGAGAGGACACCGACGCGGGCGCGCGGCGCGGCTGGTCGCGGCCCGCCCGTCGCCTCAGCGGCGGTCTCTCCGGCATGGGCTGGGGCCGCTTCTGAGTCCCGGCGCCCGAGGCAGGTCGCCGAGGCCGCCGTCTCCCCGCCGGGGCGGCGGCCTCGCCGTCGGCCCCACCGGGTGAGGGGAGCACCGGCCGGGTCGGACGTGACCGTCCTGCCCCGCGAGGGCGCCTCTGCCGTCTCGGCATCGACGGTCGGCGGTGGCTCCGGTGCGGGCGCTGAGGATGACCGCACCGCGGCCGCCGGGCCGAGAGCGACCTTCGCCCATGTCGTCGTCGACCCCGGTGGTGAGACCATCGGCCGCGCGCCCCGCCGACCGGAGACGACCCGCGCCCGGTGGGCACCGCCCTGCCGCACGTGGCCGCCCTTCCGGGAGAGATTCGCGGAAAGGCCTGCGGCGCGCGAGACGGGCCCCTACAGTCGAATCGTGACCCGCGACTTCACCGATGTCGACCGTCTGGCCGAGTCCTACACGAACGACCACCTGCAGCTCAGCCCGCTGACCGCGATCGCGATGGGCGTCCGCGTGGGGGCCGAGCCCATCGACGACCTGTCCCCCGACGGGCTTGCGGCCCGGTCGGAACTCCGCCGGCGGACGCTCGCCGCCATCGAGCGGAGCACACCGGTCGACGACGTCGACGTGGTGACCCTCGACGCCATGCGGGAACGGTTGTCGGTGGAGGAGGCCAAGCATGAGGCGCATCTCGACGCCGCCTCGCTCGACGTCATCGCCTCCCCGCTGCAGGAGATCCGCGACACCCTCGATCTCATGCCGACCGCGAGCGAGGACGACTGGGCGGCGATCGAGGCCTACCTCACGGCCGTTCCCACGGCGCTCGCACAGTGGCACGCGTCGCTGCTGCAGGCCGCCGCCCACGGACACGTGGCCGCGCGTCGCCAGATCGAGGGCTGCGTCGACCAGATCGACGACCTCGTCTCCCCCGCCGGCGCGTTCGCCCGACTGTCCCGGCAGGCCGCGGACTCCACGGCCCCTGCTGCCGCCCGCGCGGTCGCCCTGGGCGCCGAGACGGCCGCCGACGGCTACTCACAGGCCCGTCGCCGACTCCTCGAAGAGATCCTCCCCCTGGCCGGCACCCGGGACGGCTGCGGGCGTGAGCTCTACCCGCTGTACTCGCGGGAATTCCTCGGCACCGACGTCGACATCGACGAGACGTACGCCTGGGGCCTGTCCGAGGTGGCCGACATCGGCGAGGAGATGCGGGCACTCGCGCGTCGTCTGCGCCCGGGGGCCTCCCTGCCGGAGGTGTACGACGCGCTCGACGCCGACCCGAGGTATGTCGTCGAGGGAACGGACGCCCTCCGGGGCTGGATGCAGGAGAAGGCCGACGAGGCCGTGTCCTCCCTCGCCGACGTCCATTTCGACATCCCCGAGTCGATCCGCCGCATCGAGTGTCGCATCGCGCCGTCCACGACCGGCGGCATCTACTACACGGGCCCGAGCGAGGACTTCACCCGGCCGGGCCGGATGTGGTGGTCGGTGCCCAAGGGCGTGACGACGTTCGGCACGTGGCGCGAACTCACGACCGTCTACCACGAGGGCGTCCCCGGTCATCACCTGCAGATCGGGCAGACCGCCGCCCGCGCCGAGCTCCTCAACCGCTGGCGTCGTCATCTGTGCTGGGTGTCCGGCCACGGAGAGGGCTGGGCCCTGTACGCGGAGCGCCTCATGGACGACCTCGGTCACCTCTCCGACGACGCCTCCCGCCTCGGCATGCTCGACGCCCAGATGCTCCGCGCGGCGCGCGTCGTCGTCGACCTCGGCGTCCACTGCGAGCTCCCGGCGCCGGCAGAGGTCGGTGGCGGGACGTGGGATGCGGCGAAGGCCTGGACCTACCTGCGTTCCCACGTCAGCCTCGAGGAGAACACGTTGCGCTTCGAGCTCTCCCGCTACCTCGGCTGGCCGGGGCAGGCGCCGTCCTACAAGGTCGGGGAACGGTTGTGGCTCCAGATCCGAGACGAGGTCGCCCGCGCCGAGGGCCGGGACTTCTCGCTCAAGAGCTTCCACCGCCGCGCCCTCGACCTCGGCTCCGTCGGCCTCGACACCCTCCGCCGGGCCCTCCTCCCGCAGCAGCCCTGACCCTGAGCCGCCCTCCCCTGATCGGATGACGACATCGGCTCCGAGGGGGGCGGCGGTGCTGGCTAGGGTGAGCGGGTGACGATCCCGTTCTGCCTTGCCTCCGCGTCCCCGGCCCGCCTCACCACGCTCCGACACGCCGGGGTGGATCCCCGCGTCGTCGTCTCGGCGGTCGATGAGGACGCCGCCGTCGCGGACGCCACCGGACGCCTCGGCGCACTCGGCTCCGAGGACGTCGCGCTCCTGCTCGCGCGGGCCAAGTGCGAGGACGTCGCGGTCCGCCTCGAGGAGGAGGAATGGGACGGCGTGGTCCTCGGGTGCGACTCCGTGCTCGAGCTCGGCGCCGAGACCCACGGCAAGCCCGCCGATGCGGCCGAGGCCGTTGCGCGTTGGCGGCTCATGCGCGGCCGCAGCGGTGTCCTGCACTCGGGCCACTGGCTCATCGACCTGCGCGAGGACGGGAGCGGGGCCACTCTGGGCGCGGTGTGCTCGACGACGGTCCACTTCGCCGACCTCGACGACGACGAGATCGAGGCCTACGTCGCGACCGGCGAACCGCTGGCGGCGGCGGGGGCGTTCACCATCGACGGCCTCGGTGGCCCGTACGTGACGGGGATCGAGGGCGACCACCACAACGTCGTCGGGGTCAGCCTCCCCCTCGTACGGGAGCTGCTCGAGGAGATCGGCATTCCCTGGCGGCTGCTCCGCGCCGCGGGCTGACAGCGGCGCGGCGCCACCCACTCACTCTCCGGTGAAGCTCGCCGATCGACGTTCGCGGAACGCCGTCACACCCTCGACGAAGTCACTCGTCGTCATGAGGGAGGTCTGCCCGTAGCGTTCACGATGCAGTGCCTCGTGGAGGTGGCCCACCGTCGCCTCGTTGATCGCCTCCTTCGTCACGCCGTAGGCGACCGTCGGCCCCGAGGCGAGGGTGGCGACGAGGGCGTCGACGTCCGTCTCCAGATCCTCGACCGGGGACAGGTGCGTGATCAGCCCCCAGTCCATGGCCACTGGGGCCGGTACCCGCTCGCCGAGCAGCGCCATGCGCATGGCCCTCGCACGACCGATCGACGCGGCGACGAGGGCCGTCGCCCCACCGTCGGGCATGAGACCGATGTTCGTGAACGCGAGGAGGAAGAACGCCTTCTCCGAGGCGATGACGAGGTCGGCCGCCAGGGCGATGGACACGCCGATGCCGGCACACGGTCCGTGGACGACGCTGACGATGGGACGGGGGAATCGCCGCATCGCGATCACGAGCGCGGCCCCCTGATCGAGGGTCGCGGGGGACGGAGGAGCGTCGGGATCCAGGTCGGCGCCCGAGCAGAACCCCTTGCCGGCACCGCGCAGGACGAGCACCCGGACACCCGCGTGCCTCGTCGCCTCACGCACGACGGCCTCCATCGTCTCGGCCATGGCGGCCGGGAGGGCGTTCAGGGTGTCGGGACGATTCATCGTCATCGTCAACACCCCGCCCTGGAGGCTGGTGAGGACGTCGCCGTCCGCGAGATTCAACAGGTCATCATTACCGGACACGGGGTTGCTCCTCGGGCCACGTCAGGGCCCCACGGTGGATGTAGGCGGGCGCCCCCAAGCCTAGGCGACCCGTCCCGTCCGGGTATGCGAAAGGAGCCCCTCGACCTGTCGGTCGAAGGGCTCCCTCACAAGAATTGTCCGGCGGCGTCCTACTCTCCCACACCGTCACCAGTGCAGTACCATGGGCGCTGAAAGGCTTAGCTTCCGGGTTCGGAATGGGACCGGGCGTTTCCCTCTCG
>NZ_DAMBGD010000024.1:60105-61482 GCF_032060985.1 Mobilicoccus sp. | reverse complement strand
TCGATCGTCGCGTTGAGCGCGAGCAGGTTGGTCTGCTCGGCGATCGAGGTGATCGTCTTGATGACGTTGCCGATCTCGACGCTGGAGGTGCCGAGCTTGCCCACGGTCTCGTTCGTCCTGTCGGCGACGTCGACCGCGAGGGCCGCGACCTCGGCGGCATCGTTCGCGCTCTTGGAGATCTCGCGGATGCTCGCGGTCATCTCCTCGGTGCCCGCGGCGACGGTCTGGACGTTCTGTGAGACGTGCCCGGCTGCGCCCGAGATCGACCCGGCCTGGGTCGAGGACGTCATCGAGCTGCTCGACACCTCGCCGGCGCGGCGGCGCAGCCCGGCGACGGTGTCGGCGACCTGGTTCGAGGACTCGGAGACCTGGACGATGAGGGCCCGCATGTGGTCCAAGGCGGAGTCGAGCGCGGCGGCGGCCTGACCGGTCTCGTCGGAGGAGCCGACCTCCGTGCGCCGGGTGAGGTCCCCGCGCGCCGCGGCCTCGGCGACGTCCTGGATCCGGCGGACGCGGTGGGCGATCCGGCCGCCGACGTAGCGCGCGACGACCAGGGACAGCAGGACGCCGAGGGCCGCGACGACGACGATCGCGATCGTGGCGTTGCGCGCGGTCCGCCGACCCTCCTCATTGGCCTGCGCCGCCTCGGAGTGCACGATCGAGGAGACCTCGTCGAGGCTCTTCGTCACCTGCTCACCGGCGGGCACGAGCGTCTGGGCGCGGAGCGCGTTGACCTCCTTGAGCTTTCCGGCCATGAACAGTGCGTCGCCCTGCCCGAGGGCCTCGACGTAGGTGTGGATGCTCTTGTCGGCCTCGACCGCCGCCGCGCGAGCCCCGTCGCTGAGGGTGGGCCGCTCGGTGAACGCCTTCGAGTTGGCGACCAGCCGCTCGATGATCACGGTGCGCTGGTCGGTGGCCTGTTTGCGGCTGGCCTCGTCGCTGGCGATGAGCTGCGTCGCCGAGACGAGACGCATGTTCGTGTTGTCGTACTTGAGAGCGTCGGCCTTGATGATGGAGTCGAGGTGCTCCTCGTACATGTGCGCGTTGTCGGCGGCGAGGGAGCGGACACCGGCCGTGCCGACGGCCCCGACGATCAGCGTCGCCAGCATCGCGACGGCGACGGCGAGGAGGATCCGCGCGGTCGTCGACCAGGAGCGCCCGCCGCCACTCGGGTGAGCGGCAGTGGTGGGTGCGGGGGCGGGGGCGAGTGCGGTATTCATCGACATCCTCGGGTATGGGACGACCAGGTCGGGGCGGGTCGGCGGGGAGCTTGCACGACCCCCATCGGCGCCGCTGCCGCGGAATTGACCTCTTCACCAGCGAACTCGTATCCGTCGGTCTCGGTCGGCTCCCGTGTACCGACACGGGAACGGCGCG
>NZ_DAMBGD010000024.1:0-60005 GCF_032060985.1 Mobilicoccus sp. | reverse complement strand
GGCGCGTCGTGTGGGGCGACCGGGGGTCAGCGCAGGGGGCCGTTACCCACGCGGCGGCCCCACCACCGGCCGAGACCCCAGGTGTCACCGGCGAGGGTGTAGGCGCTGATGAGCAGGAGCAGCGCCTCGTGCCAGTGGGAGTCGACGATCGGGTTGTTGACGCTCATGTCGGCGGGCTGGCCCAGGGGGAACTGGGCGAGGTACATGAGGAGCAGCATCAGGGTGCCGGACCACGCGGCGATCTTCAGCCCGGCGCCCAGCACCGCGGCGAGACCGATGCCGAGCAGCCCGAGCATGAACAGCCAGTCGACCCAGGTCTGGCCGGCGAGCGAGGAGAACAGGCCGGAGAACGGGCCGGTGACATGGCCGAGGAACCCTCGGGTCGGGCTGCCGCCGTGGATCCACGCACGCTCGGACGGCGTCGCGAAGCCCAGACCGAGGAGTTTGTCGAGGAACGCCCACAGGAACGTGAACCCGATGACGATGCGGGCGACCGCCAACAGCCGGCGGACCCCGGGCCGATGGACGATCTCTTCCTGGTACACCGGGCGGTGGGCACCCTCGGTCGTCGTGGGGGTGGAAGGTGTGTCGACGGTCGACATGACAGCCTCCTGTTCAGGGGAAACGGCCGGATTGCGGCCTTTGGCAGGGGTAGATCTGCGAACCTCGCCCCACCTGCGCCAAAGGTCCCGACCCTCCTGCGCCGAGGGGTGGATCGTCGCTGGTCAGCCCCGATGTTGCGGGTCTGGGACGCCGCGACACACCGACCACCGCGGGGTCGACCTGCCGCACTCGTTCGGGCGTCGTTCTCGGGCCGCGTTCTCGGGCTGCGGGGCGGCCCTCGCGGCGACCCGCGGGGCGAGGACGGCGGCGGCGGCGATGGTGACGAGGGCGCCGAGAAGCAGCGCCGCGGGCTCACCGGGGTGGAGGAGACCTCGCTGGGAGCCGAGCGCCGCGGCGGCGACGGGCACCCCGAGTTGTGCGGCGGTGAGCGCGGCGATCGGGAGCGGCTGGCCCAGCAGCACCGGCACGCAATGGACGAGGAGCGCGACGACGCCGAGCGCGACCCCCAACGCGATCGCCTGGGGGTGGACGACGAGTTCGCGGAGGTCGAGCGAGGCCCCGAGCCAGACGAAGAAGATCGGCGAGAACAACCCCTCGGTGAGCGCAAAGACCTGCTTGCCGACCCGTCGCGGTTGCCCTACGGCCGAGACCGCGAGGCCCGCGGCGAACCCCGCGAGCATCCCCGAGAGGGAGAACAGTCCCGCGAGGGCCGCGAGGCCGAACACGATCGCGAGGACGCTGCGCAGCTCGATCGCGAGGCCGCGGTCCTCGGAGACGCGATGCACCCGGCGCCGCCAGCCGCTGAGTTCGAACCGGTCGAGCACCCACCACGCGAGGACCGCCGCGCCGAGTACCGCCAGCGCGCCGAGGCCGGCCCGGCCCGCGCGTGAGGGGTCGACGGCCAGTGGCAGCAGCACGATGCAGGCCGTGTCGGCGAAGGCGATCTGAGAGACCATCGTCGTGAGCGGTGGTGCCGCGAGCGGGGTGTCCGCCAGGGCGGGGAGCACCACGGCGGCCGAGGACGACGCGAGGAGGACGGCGTAGAGCAGGCCGTGCCCGGTGCCGAACACGGCCGCGATCCCGAGACCGGCCGCGAGGGCGACGACGGCGACGAGGCCGGCCTGGCCCGCGGCCCGGCCGGCGCCGTGCCGGAGCACCGGATCCCGCACCGGCACATGGGTTCCCGCCGTGAACATCACCAGCACGAACCCGACCTCGGCGAGGAACCGGAACGTGTCGGCCGTGGGGTCGAGCGCCTGGAGGCCCGTCGCGCCGAGCACGATGCCGACGAGCAGCTCCCCGATGACGACGGGCAGATGGAACCAGCGCGACAACGCGAGCGCCGGGCCGGCGAGAGCGACGACGCAGACGAGGGCGAGGAGAGCGAAACTCATCTCCCACCCCTCTCACCTGCTCCGACGCGCTGTCCCATGATGCGCCCTCGACCCACCGACGGCGACGAGACCCGCCCCCCGAATCGGACCGGGCAGCACGCCCGAGGCCGGATGACGTCATCAGATCGGACGAGGTCGGAGCACCGACGCCGGCGGGATGGGGAAGCGGGGCGAGAGGAGCTGGGTCAGGGGGTGGAGGGGGGCTGGTCCGGTGGGCGACGCCGAGGTGCTCGGGGGGTGCCTCGGCGTCGGCGCGGACCGGGCGGGCCGGTGCGGCTCAGGCCCCGGGGTAGGAGTCGATGTTCCAGAAGTTGCCCTCGGGGTCGAGGACGCCGGCGCAGCGACCGCCGTAGGGCGGGTTCGCGGGTTCCATCGCGACGCGGCCGCCTGCGGCGACCGCCCTGGCGAGAGTGGCGTCGACCTCCTCGTCGCTGGTGACGACGAGGTTGGCCACGGAATGCGACGTGTCGAGGTGTTCCCCCTTCCCGTCGTCCCGGGTGGAGCCGATCATGAGGCCACCGTTGTCGCGCCACCGGAGTTCTCCGTGCACGACGACCGAGGGGTCGTTCTCGTCGCGGACGATGAGGCGGTCGGTGAATCCGAGCGCGTGGAGGAAGTCGAGGGCGACCTCGACGTCGTCGTAGCGCAGGCAGTGATGGAGCTGTGGGTTCATGTCCCCAGCCTCACGACGACGACGTGTGGGCGTCGTGGACGAATGGGAACTCCCCCAGGATCTGGGTCGGGGTGAGGGCCGCGAGCGACGTGAACTCCCGGTGCAGGTGGGACTGGTCGGCGAACCCCGCGTCGTAGGCGGTCTCCGCCAGGGGGTGGCCGGCCCGGATCAGGGTGCGGGCGTGCTCGAACCGGGCGACGCGGGCGACCTCCTTCGGGGTGAGGCCGAACTCCTCCCGGAACCGTGCGAGCAGGTGCCGCCGTGACCAGCCGACGTGGGCGGCGAGATCCGCGACGCGGGTGCGACCTCCGGCAGCGATGAGGACGCGCCAGGCCTCGTCGAGTTCGGAGCGGAGCGCCCAGGGATCGGCATGCGCGAGGCGGGCGAGGAGGAACCGCTCGAGGATCTCGGATCGCCGTGGCCACGACGCGTCCTGCATCGCGTGGTGCAGCGACCGGGGCCAGCCCACGTCGGTGCCCTCGACGATCCTCCGCGCGAGTGCGCCGGACGGCACGCCCACCAGCATCCGCGCCCCCAGCGGGGTGAGGTCGATCTGGATGCCCCTCTGCAGACCGTGGGTGTGGATGAGCGACGGCCTCGTGTGCAGCCCGGCCACCAACACGTCGAAACGGCCGCGGCCCGAGCCGTCGAGCCACCCGCAGTCGAGGCCCTCGTCGAAGGCGACCACGACCGTGAGGGAGGCCGACGGCATCCCGTGGTGCAGCGCGGTCGAGGGCAGGCGGTAGTCGTACGCGACCCAGCCCGAGACGTAGGGGCGTAGTGCCCGAGCGACGCGGCGTTCCCACGACGGCATGGGCGAACGCTACCCGGCGGGTCGCCGGCGACCCTCACCGATGGACGGCGTCGTCACGCGAGGCCCCCGGGCCGCTCTGCTCCCAGGGGTCCTCGCTCCGTCCTCAGCCGACTGTCACGTGAGGAGTGTGTCCAACGCCTTGTAGTCCACCCCGTTCGGAGCGGAGGCCCGGACGGCGGCGAGGAGCCCGAGGCGGGCGGCCTTGACGTCCTCCTCCTTGGCCATGACGAGGATCTCATCGAAGAACCGGGCGATCGCGGGCACGAGGCCGGCGTCGTCGGCCGCGGCGAGGTAACCGGGAAGGTCCTCGTGGTCGGCGCCCAGCCGTTCGAGCGACTCGCGCAACCCGACCTCGGCGGGTTCGGTGAGCAGGGCCGCGTCGTAGGAGGGCTCCGTCCCGCCCGGCACGATCCGCTCGATTCGGACGAGTCCTTCGACGAGGGCCGTGAGCGACGCGACGTCGCCGCCCTCGCGCAGCGTCGTGACGTCGGTGAGGGCCCGGGTGAGGGAGCCCGGCCGTTCGGCGGCGGGGAGGACCACGGCGACGAGGTCGGCACCCACGCCCTCGTCGCGCAGGAGCTGCGCGAGGCGACCGACGGTGAACTCGGCGGCGGCGGCGACGGCCTCGTCGGCGACCGTGAGGCCCTGTTCCCGCAGCCTCTCGGCCGCGGCGTCGAGACCGGCGGTGACCGTGACCCCGCTCAACGCGGCGAGCGGACCGTCGACGTGCGCCTCCCGCAGGATGCGGACGGCCCCGAGGGCCGCACGACGCAGACCGTAGGGGTCCGAGGAGCCGGTGGGCTTGGCGCCGAGCGCGAACATGGCCATGAGCAGGTCGAACCGGTCCCCGAGGGCGAGGAGTGCGCCGGGCACCGACGCGGGCACGGCGTCGACCGCGGTGTGCGGCTGCTCCATCTCGGCGAGGGCGTCGGCGACGGCCTGCGGCTCACCCTTGCGGATCGCGTACTCGCGCGCGACGAACCCGGCGAGGCTGCTCATCTCGACGACGAGCTGCGTCGCGAGGTCGAACTTGGCGAGCTGACCGGCGCGGGCGAGGGTCTCACGTTGCGCGGCGTCGAGGTCGACGCCCTCGGCGAGGCGGGTCGCCACCGCGGCGATGCGGCGGGCGCGCTGCCCGACCGACCCGAGGCGGTTCTCGAACGTCAGCGTGTCGAGACCGGGCACGAAGTCGTCGACGGAGTTCGCCTGCAGGTCGGCGTTCCAGAAGAACAGGGCGTCCTCGTAGCGGGCGCGGATGACGGACTCGTTGCCCGCGCGCACGACGTCGTCGTCGCACAGGCCGTTGGCCATGGTGACGAAGGCGTTCATGAGGTTGCCCTCGGCGTCCCGCACCGGCAGGTAGCGCTGGTGCTTGGCCATGACCGACGTGAGGATGCGGTCGGGCAGCTCCAGGTAGCGCTCGTCGAACCGGCCGAGGATCCCGTGGGGCTGCTCGACGAGGTTGGTGATCTCGTCGACGAGCGCGGCGTTGCCCTCGATGTCAATGCGCCCGCCCTCGGCCTGCGCGAGCGCGACGGCCTGCCGCACGACGTCCTCACGACGCGCGGCCGTGCGCCACTCGATCGCGCCGTGCTCGATCGCGGTGAGGAGCTCGTCGGCGGAGGTGACCTCGACGTGCCCGAGGGGGGCCCCGTCGGCCCGACGACCGGAGATCCCGTCGGGCCCGGTCGTGCTCGCGGTGAGGCGCTGCAGGTAAGTCGTGCGGCCGGCACGGACCTGCGAGACCTGGGCCGGGACCACGACGTCACCCCACAGCGCGACCAGCCACCGGAGCGCCCGTGAGAAGGAGAGCTCCGGGTCGTTCCAGCGCATGTTCTTCTCGGCGCGCAGCCCACTCACACACGACTCGACGAGGCCCGAGAGCACGGTGACGGCGTCGCGGCCGGGCACCTCGATCTCGACGCAGGCGTGCTCGTTCCCACCGACCTCGGCCTTGACGACCTGCTCGGCGGTGACTCCCTGGCCGCGCATGAATCCCTCGAGGGGCTTCGTGGGGTTGCCGTCGGCGTCGAACGCCGCCGACCACTTGGGGCCCTTGCGGAGCTGGGTGGCATCGGGCTCGCGGGCCGCGACGCCCTCGACGACCGCGACGACGCGCCGCGGCGTGCCATCGACGGTGATCGCGCCGTGCTCGAGCCGAGTCGCGCCCAGGCCGCTGGTCAGCGCCTCGCGCACGGCCGCGACGGTCTGCGGCAGGACGTGGGGCGGCAGCTCCTCGACGCCGATCTCGAGGGCGAAGGTGCGGGGCGCCGCGTCGGCGGCGATCTGCACGGCGGCCTCCGCGACCCCGGCCGACGCGCGGTCGGCGTCACCCGTGGCCCCGGCGGCGGCATCGGACTCCTGCTTGAGCAGCGGGAACCCGAGCTCCTCGCGCCGCTCGACCCACAGGGTCGCAGTGTCGCGCATGAGGCGGCGCATCGTCCCGAACGCCTGCGCGCGTTCGGTCGTGCTGATCGCGCCGCGCGCATCGAGGACGTTGAACGCGTGGCTGCTCTTGAGGATGTACTGGTGCGCCGGCACCGGCAGGCGCGCCTCGACCATGCGGGTCGCCTCGGCGACGTAGGTCTCGTACAGGCGCTGGTTGGCCTCCACGTCGGCGTCGTCGAGGTAGTAGCGGCTCATCTCGTACTCCTGCTGGCCGAACGCCTCGCCATACGTGACGATCGTGCCGTCGGGCTTACGGGAGTACGCGATGTCCTTGAAGTGCGTCACGCCCTGCTGGGCCATGAGGATGCGTTCCATGCCGTATGTGAGCTCGACCGGGATCGGGTCGAGGTCCTGGCCGCCCACCTGCTGGAAGTACGTGAACTGCGTGATCTCCATGCCGTCGAGCCAGACCTCCCAGCCCAGGCCCCACGCGCCGATCGCCGGCTGCTGCCAGTTGTCCTCGACGAACCGCACGTCGTGGGCGTCGAGATCGATGCCGAGGGCCTCGAGGCTGCCGAGGTAGAGCTCCTGCGGGTCACCCGGCTCGGGCTTGAGGATCACCTGGAACTGCGTGTGCGTCTGCAGGCGGTTCGGGTTCTCGCCGTAGCGCGAGTCGTCGGGGCGCACGCTGGGCTCGACGTAGGCGACGTCCCACGGCTCCGGGCCGAGCACGCGGAGCACGGTCGCGGGGTTCATCGTGCCCGCACCGACCTCCGTGTTGAACGGCTGCCACGTGAGGCAGCCCCGGGAGGTCCAGTAGTCGGACAGGAGGCGGAGGGCGTCTTGCATGGTCAGCACGTCCACCAGGCTACCGGCCCGGCACCGGCGGCCCCGACCGTGTTTCGCGCTACCGCTCGCAGATGGTTCGCCGCGACCGCCCGGAGATCCGTCCCGCGCTCCCGGTGGCGCACGCCGACGCGACGACGCTCCCCCGGCGTGCCACAGTGGAACCGACCGATCAGCGCGAGGAAAGGACACGTCATGGGCAAGGACAAGGGCCAGGTCTCCGAGGTCTCGCAGATGACCCCCGAGGGCGGCGCCGACGGCGTCCCCGGCACCGAGGACGCGACGCCGGCCGCGGCCGACACCCAGCACGCCCCTCACGAGGGCCCCAAGGACTACACCGACCCCGACTCCTCCCGGGCGACGGACTCCGCTTCCGGAGCCGAGTGACCGACCCGGCGGCTCGGATCACGCCGGCGCGGGCCCGCGTCGGCGAGGGGCGCGTGCCACGGCGGCGTCGGCCAGCCGAGCGGCCTGACCGACGTGCCGGCGCGTGCACGACATGCACCGACCGCAGCGACTGCGGACACCGACGGCGCCGCCACCCCGGCGAGGGGTGGCGGCGCCGTCGGTGTGGAGGCCCTGGGACCGAAGGGGCGACCGGTGATCAGGAGGCGAACACGCCGAGGACGGGGTTCCATTCGGTGATGTCCGCGCGGTCGAGCAGGTCCTCGGCGCGGAACGGGTCGTCGGCGAGTGCGTTCTCGACCGCAGCCGCGTCGTCGGCCTCGCAGATGAGCACCGCGGCGGGGGAGGCCACGCCGACGAGGGGTCCGGAGGCGCGAAGCACGCCGCGCTCGACGAGGGTGGCGAGGAATTCGCGGTGCCGCGGACGGACCTCCTCCAGCCGAGGGTCGTTGCGGTAGTGGTAGTTGACGACGTAGAAGGCCATGACTCCACGCTACGACCGGCCGACCGGCTGAGGGGCACGGTCGGCGGAGGTGGGCTCCCGCCGTTGGCCCCGCGGAGCGGTCAGGCCTTGGCGAGCGTCTGCAGCTTGCCGACGACCTCGTCACCGGTCCACGTGGAGACCGCGAGCGCGCGCCGCAGGGTGAGCAGCGGATGCGTGCGGTCCAACGGCTTCTCCTCGAGCTGGAACGCCGTGGAGTATCCCGCCTTCGCGAGGTGCGGCAGGGCGGCCTCGTTCCATGCGCCGTAGGGGTAGGCGAACGTGTCGACGGGCTGCCCCGAGATCTTCTGCAACAGCGCGCGCGGCTCCTCGAACTGCGTCGCCCAGTCCTTGGGTCCGTACTTGCGCACGTCGTGGTGGTCCCAGGTGTGGCTGCCGATGACGTGCCCGGCGTCGGCGACCTGCTTGATCTGGTCCTTGGTGGTCCAGCCGTCGTTGCCGATGACGACGGTCATGATGAACCACGTCCCCGTCATGCCGCGGGCGCTGAGGTCGGCGAACGCGACCTCGGGCTGGTTGTCCTTGCCGTCGTCGTAGCTGAGGATGACGGGCTTTGCGGGAAGCTGCGCCCCCTGGGTCATGTGCGCGAGGTACTGGTCGGGCGTGATCGTCGTGTAGCCCGCGTTCTTGATCGCGTCGAGGTGCTCGCGGTGCTTCTCCGGTGGGATGACGAGGGCCTGCTTGGTGTAGCTGCTGTCGTCGCCCGTCCACGGCCGCACCTGGTGGTAGCAGAGCACGGGCACGGTGGCGCGGGCGATGATGTCCGCGGGCGCCGCGTTCGTCGCGGCGCCGGACGTGGCCGTCCCCTCGGGGGTCGTCGGGGCGCCGGAGGTGCCCCCCTGGCCCGTGGGATCGGCCTTGGTCGCGGGGTCGGCCGGGATCGAGGGCGCACCGCAGGCGGCGGTGAACACGGCGACACCCCCGAGTGCGGCACCGAGCACCGTGCGACGGCTCACCTCAGGACGATTCGACCCAGACATCATGACTCCCCGACGCTTCCACTCGTTCTCCCTGCCCCCACCGGGCTCGACCTCCAGGGTACGTCCGGGCGTGGTGACGCCCCCGACACCCCCGCGGCGCGTCGGCCGCGGCGACGACGACTCGGGGTCGCGACCGACCCGGCGATCGCGATCACGAAGAGCCCAAGGGGAACTCGGCGAGAGTCTCGTACCGCGGGCGCCGTCGCGACCCCTCCCCGAGGAACGAGGCGACGAGCTGCACCGCCGTCGCACGCCACGGCGGGCCGGCGTAGGTGTCGAACACCTCGAGGAGCCCGCTCGCGTCACGAGGACGCCCGAGGCGCGCGAGGGTGACGTGCGGCGTGAAGGTCCGACCCTCGACGGTCGTCCCCGCCGCGACGGCCGCGTGGCGACACCCCACGGCCAGTCGGTCGAGTTCCGTGCGGCCCTCCTCGGCAGAGCGCACTCCGGCCCACACCACCTTCGCGCGCGTGGCGTCGGGGAACACCCCGCCGCCCGCGAGCCGCATCTCGATCGGACGCCGCCGCGCCGCCGCCTCACCGAGTCGTTCCGTGAGGTCGTCGAGGTCGGCGTCGGCCACGTCGGGGAGGAACGCGAGGGTGAGATGCCACTGCGAGGGGTCGCTCCACCGCAGGTCGGGCAGGGCCAGACGTCGCGACTCGCAGAACTCGTCGAGGTCCTCCCGCACGCCCTCCGGGGGCATGATCGCCGCGAAAGACCGCATTCTCCGATGCTCCCACCGGGGAGGCGTGCCGACGACGCGATGCGGGTAGGGAACGGTCATGACGACCTTTCCCGAACGAATCGGCATCACCGACGCCCCCGCGACCGACACCGCCCGCCCCGGTGACGACGCCGGCCGCGCGCTCACCGTCGGCGAGGAGCTCGTCAACGTCAACGGCGGCCTGCACGGCGGCGTCATCTCGACGATGCTCGACGCGACGATGGGAGACGCCGTGCGCGCCGGGCTGGAGGAGGGCCAGGGCACGGTGACCGTGACGATGACGGTCACCTTCCTCGCCGGCGCGAAGGAGGGCGACGAACTCCGCTCCAGCGCCGAGGTGCGCAAGCGCGGCGGCACGCTCGTCCTCGTCGAGGGCGACATCACCCGGGTCTCCGACGACGCGGCCATCGCCCACGGCGTCGGCACCTTCACCGTCATCGACAAATCCGACGATTGAGCCCGGCCCGGCCGAGGTCGCAGCCGAGGAAGCGGTCTCGTGGTCGCCCCGACGACCACCCGGCCACATCCTTGGCTGCGATCACGACTGCGTCCTCGGGGAAGGGAACGTCCGGGTGCGGCCTGACGTTGTGAGGGGTGAATGCCCACGCCTCGTGGGCCGCCGACAGGAGGCCTGACGTGTCGCCCCTCGACCAGCACCGTGTCCAGTCCGTCACGACGCTCGGCCGCCCGCCGAAGCGCAAGTCGCTGCTGCTCTCGGCGCTGCTGACGTTCTTCCTCGGCCCCCTCGGGATGATCTACACGACGATCTTCGGGTCCCTCGTCATGGCCGTGATCGTCACCCTCGTCGCGATCGTCACCCTCGGGCAGGGCCTCCCCGTCGTGTGGCCGCTGTGCATGATCTGGGGCGTGTGGTCGGGCCACCGCTACAACGAGCGCCAGCGGCTCCTCGCCTCCGTGCGCGGGTGGTGAGGATGGCGAGCTACCAGGCCCCGATCCCGCCGCTGGGTGCACCGACGCCGGCCGCGCCGCAGGATCGCGTGCGCACCTCCCCGACGTTCCAGACGCCCACCTCGCACGGCCGACCTCCGCGCGCGCCGCGTCTCGTCCGCGTCCCGGCACGGAAGTCGGTGTTCCTCGCCGCCCTGCTGCCGATGCTCCTCGGCCCCATCGGCCTCGCCTACAGCAGTGTGGTCGGGGCGATCGTCACCGCGGTGGCCGTCCTCGTCATCGGTGTGCCGATCGCCCTGTTCTTTCCGCCGTGGATGGTCGTCGCGTTCCTGCTCGTCGTGCCGGTCTGCGTGCTGTGGGGGGTCGCCGCGGCCCTCACCCACAACCTGAGACGCCGAGCCCTGCTCGTCGCGGCCCACGGCCCGCTCTGGGCCTGAGGAGCGGCCCGTGCCCGCGCGCGTCACGGCGGTCGTCCTGTGCGGTGGCACGTCGGCGCGCATGGGTGGCGGTGACAAGACCGCTCTCAGCCTCGGGGACCGCACCGTTCTCGACACCCTGCTCTCCGGGCTCCCCGCGCACTGGGATCTCGTCTGCGTCGGCGAGGCCCGTCCCACGTGTCGAGCCGTCACCTGGACGCGGGAGACACCGGGCGGCGGTGGCCCCGTCGCGGGAATCGCCGCCGGACTCACGTACGTCGACTCCCCGCTCGTCGTCGTCCTCGCCGGCGACCAACCGTTGGCGGCGACGGCCGCGAGGCACGTCGCCGAGGCGCTCGAGGGCGCACGGGCCGACGTCGACGGCGTCCTCGCGACCCAGGCTGACGGACGCGGTCAACCCCTCCTCGCCGCCTACCGCACGACCGCCCTCCGTGGGGTCGTCCCCGGCGACCCGACCGGGTGCGGCGTCCACCGCACCGTCGACCCGTTGCGACTCGACCGGATCGAGGTCCCCGAGCATTCGACACTCGACATCGACACCCCGTCCGACCTCTCGCGTGCCGAGCAGGTGGGCACCGGGGGCCGGGTGGAGCCCGACGCGAGGGGCGGCGCCTAGGCTGGCGACATGTTGGCCGTCACCATCCCCACGCCAGGAGACCTCGACGCGCTCGTGCTCGCCGAGGTCGAGGATCCCACCCCCGCCGCGGGCGAGGTCCTCGTCGATGTCGTCGCCGCCGGCGTCAACCGCGCCGACCTGCTCCAGAGGCAGGGTCACTACGACCCCCCGCCCGGCTCCTCCCCCTACCCCGGCCTCGAGGTGAGCGGGAGGATCAGCGCCCTCGGCGAGGGGGTCGAGGGCTGGTCGGTCGGCGACGAGGTCTGTGCCCTGCTCGTCGGCGGCGGGTACGCCGCGAAGGTCGCCGTGCCCGCCGGCCAGCTGCTGCCCGTGCCGAGCGGCCTCTCCCTCGTCGAGGCGGCCGCACTGCCCGAGGTGGCCTGCACCGTGTGGTCGAACGTCGTCATGACCGCGGGCCTGGCCGAGGGCGAGACGCTGCTCGTGCACGGGGGCGGCAGCGGTATCGGCACGATGGCGATCCAGATCGCTCGGGCACTCGGCGCGCGGGTCGCCGTCACCGCCGGGTCGCCCGGCAAGCTCGACGCCTGCCGCGACCTCGGCGCCGACATCCTCATCGACTACAAGGAGGAGGACTTCGTCGAGGCGCTGAAGGCCGCGACCGACGGCCACGGGGCCGACGTCATCCTCGACGTCATCGGCGCGAAGTACCTCCCCCGCAACGTCGCCGCGCTCGCCACCGGCGGACGCCTCGTCATCATCGGGATGCAGGGCGGGGTCAAGGGCGAGTTGCCCATCGGCCTGTTGCTGGCCAAGCGCGGCGCCGTCCACGCCACGTCCCTGCGGGCACGACCGCTCGAGGAGAAGAGCGCGATCGTCGCTGCCGTCCGTGAGCACGTGTGGCCGCTCGTCGAGCGCGGCGAGGTGCGTCCGATCATCGACCGCACCCTGCCGCTGGCCGAGGTCCGTGAGGCCCACCGTGTCCTCGACGAGTCCAGCCACATCGGCAAGGTCCTCCTCACCGTCTGAGCCAAGGCGCGAGCGAGGTCCCACCTGCCGACGCCGCCCCCGGATCGGGGCGGCGTCGGCGCGTTCCGCCCGCCCCACGGATCGACGGCCACCCGGTCGCGCTCGGACGGTCTCGCCTCGCGGGGTCGCCGAAAGCCCCGCGCGGACGTGGAACCCCCCGTGTTTCCCCACCGGGCGCGGCCTGCGCGATGATGTCGCCCATGTCGGCTTTCGGTGGTCTCGGTTCGTTCGTGCGTCGCCCCAAGGCGGACCGACCGGTGGTGGATCGGCGTCCGCGTCTCGACGGGGTGCCCGTCGACCGGCTGCCGGAGATCCTCCCCGAGGTCAAGCGCGGCAAGCGGCGCCGCATCACGGTGATCGGCGAGGAGGTCCTCCACCGCCCCACGCGGGAGGTCACCGCGTTCGGCACCAAGGAGCTCCGCGACCTCGTCAACGACATGTTCGCGACGAACGCCGTCGCGAGCGGCGCCGGCCTCGCGGCGACGCAGATCGGCGTCGACCTGCGGCTCTTCGTCTACGACTGCACGGACAAGTACGACGTGCGCCACGTCGGGCACGTGTGCAACCCGGTGATCGAGAAGCTCCCCGACGACGTCGCCGGTCGTCAGACCGGGTGGGAGGGGTGCCTGTCGGTCCCCGGCGGCGGGTACGACCTCGCCCGCGCCGACTACGCCGTCGTCCGGGGTGTCGACCAGCGCGGCAACCCCTTGCGCCTCGAGGGCACCGGCCTGCTCGCCCGCTGTTTCCTCCACGAGACCGACCACCTCGACGGCATCCTCTACGTCGACCACCTCAGCGAGAAGGGTCGCGCCGTCGCCCTCGCCGAGATGGAACAGCACAAGCAGGAGATCTGGGACGACTGGGACGCCAAGGCCGCCGAACTCGGGAAGTGATCCGGCGCGGCGTCTCCGATGTGGAGACCTCGCTGCTCAATGACGCTGCGCACCCTGCCGGCGGCGTTCCCGGCGGACCAGCTCCCAGGTGCGCACGATGCGGGGTCCCGTCATGAGGATCATCCCGCCGACCATGTTGAGCAGAGTCACCCACCAGAACCAGCCGAGCCACGAACCGACACTGATCTCGGCTCCGGCCTGCATCGCCCCGAAGACGAGGATCGACTGCAGCGCCCCGTGGTGCATCCCCAGGCCGACGACGAGCAGCCCTCCGATCATCGAGATGACGGCGAGCATGACGTCGGAGGTCGCGCTCTGACTCATGCGGGTCATCAGGGTGATGGTGCTGCCGGCGAGGAGCGCCAGGGCGGCCGTCTCCATGGTGAACCCGGCCGTGACGTAGGACGCGGCGGTGGTACGCAGGTCCGCCCGGTAATCGGGGAAGGCTGCGACGACGAGCCACATGAACAGCCATCCGCCGACGAGGTTGGTGACCAGGGTGACCGACCACAGCCGGAAGAGCTGCACGACGGTGCCGTGCGCGGCCAGGACAGCGTTGACCGGCAACATGAAGTCCTCGGTGAACAGCTCCGAATGAGCGAGGCGCAGGGCGAGCAGGCCCACGCCGAAGGCGATCCCCGCGAGCAATTCGTTGCCGGTGGCGTGCTTGACCGCGAGCATGGCCATGATGCCGAGGCCGACATCGACACCACCGAAGAGCCCGGTGATGACGAGAGCCCGAGTGGTGCGGTGGAGCCGCTCCTCCCCTTCGCTGACGGTGTTCTCGAACTCGGCGTGCAACTCCTCCTCCAGGCGCTGCTCCACCCCGCCGACCTCGACCGTGGCGGCGCCGGCGTCCGCGTTCTCCGCGACGGGCGCGTCACCGTGTTCCCCGGCGTTCTCGTCGCTGTCGGGGCGGGGGTCGCTGCCTTCCATGACACTGCTCCTTCGTCACCGGCACCGGGGTGAGTGGCCCCCATCTTCACCGCCTCCGCGGCACCCGAGCGTGTCGCCACACCGTGTCGGACGCCCCGCACGATGAGCGCGAACGCCGAGCACGTCGATCGACCGTTGAACCCGTCGATCAAGAGCCGAGCACGTCGATCAAGGGGTGAGGTTCTGCCGGAGGAAGGCGACGACCTTGGGCCAGCCGTCGGCCATGGCGGCGGCGTTCGAGTCGGGTGTGCCGCCGAATGCACCGAGCTGCTCCCACGGCGGAACCCCCGACGGGATGGGCGGTCCGGCGATCATGTGCCCGCCCTCGGGGTAGGCGAGGACCGTGACCTCGGGGCCGCCCTTCGCCCGGGCGCGCTTCTCGATCTCCCGTGACATCTCGCAGGAGGCCCACATCGTGTCCTTCTCACCGCAGACGAGCAGCATCGGCCCGGAGGCGCGTTCGACCGGGATGATCGCATCCTGGTGCGAGGCGAGGTTCTCCCGGAGGGACATGCGGTACAGCTCCACGAGGTCACCACCACGGAACCCGTCGCTGTAGGGGACGTAGGGGACGGGTGCACCGCCGGCGCTCCACGTGGACCCCATCCCGGTGACCATGCGCCACGGTTCGGCCTGGTCGAAGCCGCCCCAGACGACGTGCGTGGGCACGTACCCCACGGTCGCCGACACGTCGGGGTGTCGTGAAGCGAGGAGCACCGCCGCCTCGCCGCCCTTGGAGGCACCGACCACCGCGGTCCCGTCGGGGTTCACCGTCGACTGACTCCGCAGCCACGACAGGGCGGTGTCAAAGGTTTCGAGGGGGAGCTCCTCCATCCGCTTCGGCTGGCCGGGTGCCCCCCAGTACGAGAGCGCGAGCGCCGAGAAGCCCTCCCGCGAGAGCTGCCGGGCGATGGCGTCGGCGGCGACGCCGATCCCACCCTCGGAGCCCCCGAGCACGAGCACACCCGGCGCTCGCTTCCCCCCGGCGGCCGGGTAGTAGTTGCCCGTCAGGCCCTGATCGGTGATCCGCGTCCCGCCCGCCGACGGATCGGTGACGACGATCTCCGGCGCCCACGGCTTCCAGATCGCGAGCACGGCCGCGGTGACGACGACGAGCGCGATCAGCCCACCGCATCCGATCCCGCAGCCCTTGGCGATGCGACGACGTCTCGACATCTTCGGTACCCCCGTACCCCTCGGCGCGTGTCCGTTCGAACCCCGCCCTCTCGCGGCGCGGCAGGGTCGAGTCCGAGTCACGCTACGCACGCACGCGCGGCGGCGGGGTGAGACGGCGGGGGGTTCACCGGACGTTCACCGACCGGCCCGACCCGCCCTCCGGCGCGGGATCACCGCCCGGCGGCCCCCTCCCTCGGACCGTGCCCGGCCGGGATCACCCTGCGGACCGTCCTGCCGACGATTTCTCGCCGTTCGAAAGGGACTGCGCGGCAACGTCGCCGACCTCCTTGGATGCAACGGATGCCCTCTCAGGACACCTGACCAGGTCAGACGTCTTGATAAGCGACCTGGACGGTCGATACAGTCGGTGTGCCGACGACATCCTGGGGAGGACGTCGGGGGCAGGAGACAGGCACGACGACCGTGGGGACGGTCGTCGGGGCCGCGACCGTGGGGACGGTCGGTGAGCGATGACCGTGGGGATCCGGCGGCCGGTCGTGGGGACGACCGCCGGGGGACACAGGCCGTGGGGACGGCTGCAACGGGCCGAGGGGACGGCCGGGGAGAGGACACGACAGGCCGTGGGGACGGCCCGGGAGGAAGGCGTCAGGCCGTGGGGACGGCCTCGGGGACGAGTTCGCCGTCGGGGGACGGCGCAGGTGTGACGGTGAGATGGACACCGGCCGTGGGGACGGCCGCGTGGGCGCCGTGGGGACGGCGCCTCAGCTGTTCGGCCGGGGAGCGCGGCGGGGACCGCGCGGCAGATCACCAGGTGGCAGACCGGGACCGGGGTGGGCCTTCGACGGCCCACCCCGGTCCCGGTCTGCCACGTGCGCACGGGGGTCCCGGGTCGAGCGGACGGGCGGCAAGGGCCCTTCACCGCCGGAGGACCCGGCCGATAGCATGACGACCAAGCCCAGGCCGGGGCGGGAGGAACGGTGCGGTCGCGGCGCGTTCGTCCGTGGCCGGTACGCCGTCTCGGTGGGACCGACCACAGAAGCGTCAGCAGCGGGGGCGACGCACCCGCTCGCCTCACGCAGAAGGGTGACCCCATGCTCCCGACCGCCGCCGACACCAATGCCCACCCCACCGGGAACCCGCAGACGGCGACCCCGTCGTCGACTCACACCGACACGCTCCTGCCGGGTCTGAACGCCGCCGAGTCCAGGAGGGTCGCCATCGGCCTGCGCCTCGCGCAGGCGGGGCACCCGACCCCGGACTTCGACGAGACCGACACCGGCCGCCTCGTCCGTCCGGTCCTCGCGCGCGAACGCGAACTCAACCGCCGTCTCTCCGAACGCCTGTGTGCGGCCGACGAGCGGGTGCAGACGTGGCTCGACGACTTCCTCGCCGACACCGGCGTCACCCCGGGGCTACCCCGACGCACGCTCATCCTCGACGAGGCCGGTCTCGCGCGAGAGCTCTCCCTCCCCCACGACGGGGACACGTTCACCTCACCGCTGCTCAGCTCCTACCGGCTCGCGAACGGCGTCCTGCACAACCCCGCCAACGACCGACGGACGACCGCGGGCGTGTTCCACATCGCCGAGGGCGGCCTGCCGATCCCGGACGACAAGATCGCCGTGCCGAAGGCGGTGTTCGCGCGCCTGCTCGACCGCGCGTTCGCGCCACCGGAGGCCGACATGCTCCTGCCCTACACGGGCAACCAGGAAGAGGGCATCGGCTGCTTCGTGTCGCTGCTGCTGCGTCCCCTCGTCGCGCCGGAGGTGCCCGGGTGGGTGCCGGAGAAGCGGATGGAGACGCGGTTCATCGTCCCCGGCGGGCTCGTCGCGAACCTCGACTTCGTCGAGGGCATCTTCGGCAACGCCGGCGACCCGCACCTGCCCGAGAACGACTCCTCCCTCGCCCCTGCGACGTGGACCGGACACACCGGTCTCGTCGTCCTCGCGCCGCACCTGACCGCGGTGACGAAGAAGGACCTCGGCCTGCCGCACACGAGTGAGGCGACCGAGCGCCAGCGCCGCGACGGCATGTGCTGGGACACCGAGGACGAGCGCTACAACGGTGGTCAGGCCTTCAAGGTGTGCGCACGCGACGCGCGCGGCGTCATCGTCACGGTCATCGCGGACAACTACTTCGGGTACTGCAAGAAGGAGGTCAAGTCGCAGATCTCGTACTCCGCCAACCTGTTCGGCAACGCCGAGGAGGAGCACGCGGGCGGCGCCCTCGTGTACCCGGCCTACGACCTCGGGCCGCAGTACCTCGAGAAGTCCTGCGGCGAGGAGTACACCCTCGCGCAGGTCCTCGCCCGCGACCCCGACCGCTTCCGCCGCCAGGCCGAGGGGCACGCCCTCGACACGGTCCTGCCGAACGTCGTCCTCGTGCCTGCCCACACGCGGTACTCCCTGCGCGACCTCACGGCGACGTGGACGAACCCGAACGGGTCCTCCGGCTCGATCCGGCTGCGCGCCGACCGGGTGTACGTCAGCCCCAACGGGTACCGCGTGGAGCTCGTGCAGTCGAGGTCCGACCGCACCCGGTGGACGCTCGTCGGCACGGCCCCGTCCGTGACGTCGTGCCACAAGCCCGCGACGGTCTCCGGCGGCGGGAAGTCCGAGATCAGCAAGGCGATCACCGACGCGATCCTCAACGGCAACGCCTACGCCCCCGACATCGAGAGTGACCTCGACGAGGTCGCCCGCATCGTCGAGGGCGACTACTCCCAGCGGTTCGCCGACCCCGACCACGAGCCGGACCACCGCCCCGTCCTCGACGAGTCGCGCTCGATCGGTTCGGTCATCAAGCTCCTCACCCCGTCGGAGGACTACACGACCGAGTACAACGAGTGGCTCGGCTCGATCCCCGCCCACGTGCGCGAACTCGTCTACGTCGTCAAGCGGTACCACCGCCCCGAGTGGGGCGAGGACTGGCGCAGCCACTTCAGCGTCGGCATCATCAACGGGCGTCAGGGCAACAACCTGCGGGTCGACGGCAACAAGATCACCGTGAGCATGCTGCGCGTCGGCTTCGAACAGGACGGTTCCTGGCGGGTGTTCGGGCTGCGGCACGACTTCCACCCGGCCGTCAAGGTGCAGACGGAGGACGACATCACGGCCTCCACGGTGGTCTCCGGGTCGCTGCTCGGACGCGACCCCGACCGGTCGTACAAGCTCGTGCAGAACTGCGAGGAGTTGCTGTTCCAACGCCCCGACGAGGCGATCCACCGCGGGTACGACAAGCAGACCGAACGCGACCTCACCCGCACCGACACGTTCCTCTCGAACTTCGAGCCGCTCACCCACGACGACGTCGTGCGGCTCCGCGACGACGCGGTGCACTTCAGCCACTTCACCGAGCCGATGGGCTCGATGCTCGAGCGATTCGCCGACGCCACCGATGGGGCCACGGGCGCGGACGGGGCCGACGGCGCCTCCGGGCCCGAGTACATCGTGAGCTCGGCCCACCCCCGCCTCGTCAACGGAACGCCGAGCAAGAACCCGCGCTACCTGCAGCAACGGCCCGACCGGATGAACGCCGACGCCACCGCCGTCGCCGACCTCGCCTCCCACCTGTGGGAGAAGCGGTCGACGACGGAGGACATGCCGCTGCCGGTCGACGTCGTCGCCGCGGGGCGCCGCAACAACCCCCCGGAGAAGGGCGTGCCGGCGCTGTGCGCCTACAACCCCCTGCACTACATGGAGCTGCCCGAGCTGCTCGCCGAGTTCATCTCCTCGATGACCGGCAAGTCGCCGTCGACGACGGGCGCGGGCTCCGAGGGCGCGATGACCAAGGGCCCGTTCAACCCCCTGCCCGCCGTCATCGACCTCAACGCGGCGCTGCTGTCGTTCGCCCTCGGCACCTACGACGGGTGGCTGTCCGCAGCGGGATACGTCGGACCGCACATGCGGGTCGACCACGACATCTCGCTGCTCGTGCCCGAGGTGTTCAGCCGCATGACGGCGGAGGAGCGCGACGCCCGTCGACTCGTCGAGGCCGGGTGTCTGGAGAAGCTCGAGGACTACGAGTACGAGGGGCGCACGATCCTCGCCGGGCGCCTCGGATACCGGATGACGAAGACCTTCGCGCGCACGTACTTCGGGCGGATCTTCCTGCACCCGCACGTCGTGTTCCCCGAGGAGATGCTGCGTCCGGAGCTGCAGGACCCGGCGATCTTCGCCGACTCCGTCGACGTCATCGTCCAGACCCACCGCCGCGTCGCGCAGGCCTACATCGACGACGGGACGATCGAGATGGCGGTCCCGCCGCTGCGGGCGTTGCTCGAGATCATGGCGAACGGGTCCTCGGCCGAGGGATGGACCTTCGAGACCCCGGAGTTCCGCGAACTGTTCACTCGGGAGTCGGTCCTCGACGCCGACTGGTACGCCGAACGGCTCACGGCCAAGGCGGAGGCCGCACACGCCCGGTCGGTCGCCGGCTGCGCCGCCATCGAGAAGTTCGCCGCGACGCCCGGCAACGAGGAGCCCTCCGCCCGCCTCGACATCGAGTCCCGCATCTCCGCCGCCCGCGCCGAGGTGGAGAAGTTCGCGAGCGAGGAGTGGCGCCGCCACCTCATCGGCACCGTCGGCCGCCAACCCCTCTGACCCCACCCACCGCCGTACCGCCTCCGGCATCCGGCCCGAGCTCGACCCGGCCCCGCGGACGCGGCCCCCCTCCGATTCGATGACGTCGTCGACGGCGTCATCGAATCGGAGGTCATGGCCCCGTGTCGGCTGACGTCGTCGACGACGTCGTCCGCCCCTGGGGGGCCGGCCGGTGGGGGTGGGTCAGCGGCAGACCCCGTCGGCGACGGCGGCGGCGCGGACGGCCTCGGCGACGGCGGGAGCGACGCGGTGGTCGAAGGCCGTCGGCACGATGAACTGCGGGTGGAGGTCCTCGCCGATCACGTCGGCGATGGCGCGGGCCGCGGCGAGCTTCATGTTCTCGGTGATCGAGGTGGCGCGGGCGTCGAGGGCGCCACGGAAGATGCCGGGGAACGCGAGCACGTTGTTGATCTGGTTGGGGAAGTCGCTGCGACCCGTCGCGATGACCGCCGCGATGTCCTTGATGAGCTCGGGGCGGATCTCCGGGTCGGGGTTCGCCATCGCGAAGACGATCGGGTCGGACGCCATGGACCTGACGTCGTCGACGGTGAGCAGGTCGGGCCCGGCGAGGCCGAGGAACACGTCCGCGTCCTCAATGACCTCGGTGATCGTGCCCGCGAGCAGTTCGGGGTTGGTGTTCTCGGCGAACCACTGCTTGCTCGAGTTGAGGTCCTCACGGCCGGTGTGCACAGCGCCGTGACGGTCGACGCCGATGAGGTTCCGCACGCCGGCGTTGAGGAGCATCTTGCTCACCGCCACACCCGCGGCGCCGACGCCGGCGACGACGACCTTGAGGTCCTCGTGCTTCTTCTCCACGATCTTGAGGGCGTTCTCCAGCCCGGCGACCGTGACGATCGCCGTGCCGTGCTGGTCGTCGTGGAACACCGGGATGTCGAGGGCCGCGGACAGCCGCTCCTCGATCTCGAACGCGCGGGGCGCGGAGATGTCCTCGAGGTTGATGCCGCCGAACGTGGGGGCGAGTGCCGTGACGATGGAGACGATCTCGTCCGGGTCCTTGGTGTTCAGGCAGATGGGGAACGCGTCCACGCCGCCGAACCGCTTGAAGAGCTGCGCCTTGCCCTCCATCACCGGCATCGCGGCCTCGGGGCCGATGTCACCCAGGCCGAGCACGGCGGTGCCGTCGGAGACGACCGCGACGGTGTTCTTGCGGATCGTGTAGTCGAAGGACTTGCTCGTGTCCTCGGCGATCGTCGTGCACACGCGCGCGACGCCGGGGCTGTAGGCCATCGCGAGGACGTTCATCGAGTCGACCTCGATGTCGGAGGTGACCTGGATCTTGCCGCCCTCGTGCAGGGCGTGGGTGCGGTCCTCCCACTCGAGGACGGTGACGTCGTCGATGCCCTCGATGGCCTTCAACACCTGCTGCTGGTGCTCGGTCCCCGAGCAGTAGACGATGACGTCCTCCTCGAGGTACGCCGTCCGCACGGTGAAGCCCTCGAGAGAGTTGATGTTGCCGCCGACCTCTCCGATGGCGACGGCGAGTCGTCCGAGGGCGCCGGGGCGGTCGGCGAGCTGGCAGCGGATGCGGATGGAGTAGGCCGGACTCGGCGTCTTCGGTGACATGGCGCCGAGATTAGCCGCGGAGGACCCGTGGGCGCCAAGACGCGCGAGGGGATGTGCGAGACGTCTCGCGATCCCACATCGCAGAACGCCTGCCCGAAGGATGGACCCCGACGACGGAGCCGACCGGGTGCCGCGGGATCATGGGAGCCACGGCAGCACGAGCACGCCGGTCCGACGTCCCCTCGAGCCACGGAGGCCCCGATGCCCATTCTCCGATCCGCCACGAGCACCTCCGGCCGCACAATGGCCGGCGCCCGCGCCCTCTGGCGCGCGACGGGGATGACGGACTCCGACTTCGGCAAGCCGATCATCGCGGTCGCGAACTCCTTCACCCAGTTCGTCCCCGGCCACGTGCACCTGCGTGACGTCGGCCGCATCGTCGCGGAGGAGATCGAGGCCGCCGGCGGGGTGGCCAAGGAGTTCAACACGATCGCGGTCGACGACGGCATCGCGATGGGTCACGACGGGATGCTGTACTCCCTGCCCAGCCGCGACCTCATCGCCGACTCCGTCGAGTACATGGTCAACGCTCACACCGCCGATGCGCTCGTGTGCATCAGCAACTGCGACAAGATCACGCCGGGCATGCTCATGGCCGCGCTGCGACTCGACATCCCGACGATCTTCGTCTCCGGCGGGCCGATGGAGGCGGGCAAGATCGTCTCCCCCGACGGCACCCGCAGCCTCGACCTCGTCGACGCGATGATCGCGGGCGCCGACGACACGGTCTCCGACAGCGAGGTCTCCCAGCTCGAGGCCTCCGCCTGCCCGACGTGCGGGTCGTGTTCGGGCATGTTCACGGCGAACTCGATGAACTGCCTCACCGAGGCCCTCGGTCTCTCGCTGCCGGGCAACGGCTCGCTGCTCGCGACGCACAGCGACCGCCGTCGCCTGTTCGAGAAGGCCGGACGACGCATCGTCGAACTCGCCACCGCGTACTACGAGGACGACGACGTGAGCGTCACCCCCCGCGGCATCGCGACGCGGGCGGCGTTCGAGAACGCGATGGCCCTCGACATCGCGATGGGCGGCAGCTCCAACACGGTGCTGCACCTGCTCGCCGCCGCTCAGGAGGCCGGGGTCGACTTCACGATGGCCGACATCGACCAGATGTCCCGGCGGGTGCCGCACCTGTGCAAGGTCGCACCGGCGACGGCCGAGTACCACATGGAGGACGTGCACCGCGCCGGCGGCGTGCTCGGCATCATGGCCGAGCTTCTCCGCGGCGGACTGCTCGACGGCGGCACCTCGACGGTCACCGGCGGCAAGCTCGCCGAGGTCATCGCCGCCCACGACATCACGACACAGGGCACCGCGTCGGAGCAGGTGCGCGAGATGTACCGCGCGGCCCCCGGCGGGGTGCGCACCACCGAGCCGTTCTCGCAGAGCGCCCGCTACACCGACCTCGACGCCGACCGCGAGAACGGCTGCATCCGCACCGTCGAGTCGGCGTTCTCGGCCGACGGCGGCATCGCCGTGCTCTACGGTAACCTCGCCGAGGCGGGGTGCATCGTCAAGACCGCGGGCGTCGACTCCTCGATCCTCACCTTCACCGGGCGGGCCGTCGTGTTCGAGAGCCAGGACGACGCCTGCCAGGGCATCCTCGGCGGCGACGTCCAGGAGGGCGACGTCGTCGTCATCCGCTACGAGGGACCGCGCGGCGGGCCCGGCATGCAGGAGATGCTCTACCCGACGACGTTCCTCAAGAGCCGCAAGCTCGGCAAGGCGTGTGCACTGCTCACCGACGGACGGTTCTCCGGCGGCACCTCGGGCCTGTCCATCGGCCACGCCTCCCCCGAGGCGGCCTCCGGCGGCACCATCGCGCTCGTCGAGAACGGCGACCCGATCGAGATCGACATCCCGAACCGCTCGATCAACCTCGCGGTCGACGACGCCGAACTCGCCCGACGCCGTGAGGCCGAGGAGGCCCGCGGCGCCGACGCGTGGACTCCGCACGCCCCCCGGCCGCGCCGCGTCACCACCGCCCTCAAGGCCTACGCCCTCCTCGCGACGAGCGCCGACAAGGGCGCCGTCCGCGACGTGAGCAAGCTCTGACGCGGGCGGCGCGCCCACCCCACGCAAGATCGCAGCCAAGGACGTGGGCAGACGGTCGTCAGAGCGACCTCACGGCCACATCCTCGGCTGCGATCTCGTGGGTTCAGCCGATCGGGAGGTCGTCCCAGACGAGGGGCGTGATGGTGCCGGTCTCCCAGTCGCGGCGGAGGATCGCGTAGGCGACGGAGGCCAGGGACGCGCCGCCCTCGACGGGCCATGCCTCGCGGTAGTGGGCCTCCTTGACGAACCCGCATCGCCGCATGAGGACGCGCATCGCGACGTTGTCCTCGCGGGTCTGGCCCTCGAACCGGTCGACGTCGGGCAGCGTCGTGAAGACGTGTCGGGTCACCGCCCGCAGGACCTCCTCGCCGAGTCCGCGCCCTCGGAACTCGGTGGCGAGCCGCAGGTCGAACAGGGGCGCGCCGTCGCTGAGGTCCTCGAGGCGGACGACGCCGAGGCGTCCGTACTCGTCATGGTCGATCCAGAACGTGTCGTGGTCCTCGTCGTGGAAGGCCCCGTCGTCGATCGCCGCGTCCACCTGCTCGCGGGTACGACGGGTGCCGACGTGGAACGGCCATTCGTGCGTGGTCATGAACGCGACGAGGGCCTCCCGGTCGGCGCCGGCGGGGTCGAGTCTCACGAGCGTCACGGCCATGCGGCCCAGCGTACGCACCGGGGCCGCGCAGGCTGAGGGTGAGAGGCGGTGAGGAGGCCGCTCCCTTCGCGTGGCCGGCTCCCTCGATCATCCTCCCCTGCGGCCCTGCGGCCCTGCGGCCCGGCGATCCGGCGTTCAGGGGACGGCGGGGGCAGGGCTCGTCGTCCAGCCGGGTCGGGCGGCGCCGTCGCGCTCGCGGAGCATGCGCTGTTGGACGCGCCGGCCCTGCACGACGAGCAGCGGCACGAGGGCGAGGAACGCCCGGGGGAGGATGTCGCCGACGCGGAGAAGGGGTTCGCGCCACCAGGGGAACACGGTCACGGGACGCGGACGGTCGAGGATGCGCTCGAAGACCCGCGCCACCTCCCCGGGCTGCAGCAGTCGCCCGGAGAAGGACACGGCGCTGCCCGGGTCGTCGAGCTCGTCATGCAGCATCGGGGTCCAGATGCCGTCCGGGCACAGGCAGGAGATGTCGATGTCGTGGATGCTTGCCTGCCGCAGATCCCCGAGGGTGCTGAGACTGAATCCGATGGCCGCGTGCTTGGACGCGGCGTAGACCGCCTCGCCCGTGATGCCCGCAAGTGACACGGTGGTGACGATGTGCCCGCCGCCGGTGTGCCGCATCGCGTCGATCGCGGCGACGGTGCCGTTGACGACGCCGCGGCCGTTGACGTCGAGCATGAAGTCACGCGTCGCCGCGTCCTGCTCCCATGCCGGGCCCGTGTGCAACACCCCGGCGTTGTTGACCCACACCGCGAGCCGACCCGCGCGGGCGACGATGTCGGCACACGCAGCCTCCACGTCGGGCGCACCATCGACGTGGAGGCTGCGTGTGCCCGCGGTTCACGAGCACCTCGGCGAGGAGTGCGCCCAGTCCACGCCCCGCTCCCGTGACCACTGCGCCACTCATCGGCATCTCCCCGATCGGTCGTCGGCGACGTGCGGAGGGAGCACGCACCGGGGGTGGTCCGCGACGTCGCCCTCGCGCGGGGGCGACGGGGACGGGTCGGGCCTCACCCGCCGACCGCCTTGCTGAACTCGGTGACGGCGAGGGCGACGAAGGCGAGGGCCACGAGCCCCATGAGGACGTTGGAGACCGGGCCGTTGCGCCACTCGCGCGGGACGCGGTCGGTGTTGAGGATCCACAACAGCGTGATGGCGAGGAACGGCATGAAGAACGCGCCGAGCACGCCGTAGACGAGGATGAGTTCGCCCGGTTTGGACCCGAACATCATCACCATCGGCGGGAACGTCAACCACAGGATGTAGAGCTTGTAGAAGCGACCGCCGGCGCGTCGGTCGGGGTGGTCCTGCGGACGCTTGAACAGCATCCCCGCGAAGTCGGCGAACATGAGCGAGACGCCGTTCCACACACCGATGAGCGAACTCATGGCCGCGGCCCAGAACCCGACGAGGAAGACCTTCCCCGCCCACGGGCCGTACCGGTCGGTGAGGACGGTCGAGAGGTCGAGGAGCCCCTTGTCGCCGGTGCTCACGGCGATCCCGGCCGAGTAGAGCAGCTCGGCGCCGACGATGAGGGTGGCGAGCACGAAGATGCCGGTGACGACGTACGCCGTCGTGTTGTCGAGCCGCATGACCCGCATGTGGCCGGGGGTGTCCCAGCCCTTCTCGCGCAGCCAGTAGCCGTACGCGGCGAGGGTGATCGTGCCGCCGACGCCGCCTGCGAGTGCGAGGACGTTGACGAGCCCGCCCTCGGGGATCCACGGCACCAGGCCGGTGAGGAGATCGGGGATGTTCGGCAGCGTCAGCAGCGCAGCGCCGACCATGCTGACGAACATCACGCCGACGAGGGCCGCGCACACCTTCTCGAGGATCGCGTACCGGCCCCACCACACCAGCGCGAGGCCCGCGAGCCCGGAGAGGATTCCCCACCACGTGACGCTGAGCTGCGGGAACAGCGAATGCAAGGGCAACCCGGTGCCCGCCATCGCCGCGGCGCCGTAGACGAAGCCCCAGATGACGATGTAGGGCCCGAAGTAGAGGTAGGGCCACCAGCCGAGGCTGGACCAGCCTTGGAAGATCGTCTTGCCGGTGGCGAGGCTGAACCGCCCCGCGCCCTCGACGAGGACGATCTTCATCACGCATCCGACGACCACACACCACAACAGCCCGTAGCCGAACTTGCTGCCGGCGATGAGCGTGGCCACGAGGTCCACGGCGCCGACACCCGTGGCGGCGACGACGAGACCGGGCCCGATGATGCTCCAACTCTGGCGGGGCACCGGGGCGGACTGGTCCTGGGCAGCGTCGGTGGCCATGCCGGGTAGTGAATCACGGGTGGGCGGCGATCCCGCGCGCACACCGTCCTCGATGCACCGCGACTTCCGGCGGTGCACCTCCCGTCGGCGGTGCACCACACGGCGACGCGGTGCACGGTCGGAGTCGCGGCACCCGGCGTCGCCTGGGGGCACCCTGCGACGTCGACCGCGTTCCCGTCGGCGGGCGGACGACGGCGGGGCCGGGAGCGTGTGCTCCCGGCCCCGCCGTCTGTCCGAACCGCAGGATCAGCGGAAGTCGCTGCCCTCCGCGTCGTTGGAGGCGCGGCCGGCCTCGAGCCTGGCCACCGGCACGCGGAACGGGGAGCAGGACACGTAATCGAGCCCGACCTCCTCGAAGAAGTGCACGGAGGCGGGGTCGCCGCCGTGCTCGCCGCACACGCCGAGGTGGATGTCGGGCCGGGTCTCGCGTCCGGCCTTGGCAGCCATCTCGACCATCGCACCCACGCCCGTGACGTCGAGCGTCTCGAACGGGGAGACGCCGAAGATGCCCCGCTCGATGTAGCGGCTGAAGAATGCGCCCTCGACGTCGTCGCGGCTGAAGCCCCACGTCGTCTGGGTGAGGTCGTTGGTGCCGAAGCTGAAGAACTCGGCCGACTCGGCGATCTGAGCCGCGGTGACGGCCGCGCGCGGCAGCTCGATCATCGTGCCGATCGGGGTGTCGCGCAGGTCCACGCCGGTGGACTCACTGACCTGGTCGGCGACCTCGCGGATCGCGTCCTTCATGATCTCGAGCTCCTGAACGGCCGCGACCAGCGGGATCATGATCTCGGGCTTGGGGTCGCCACCGGCCTTGCGGCGCTCGGCCGCGGCCTCGAGGATCGCGGTGGCCTGCATCTCGAACAGACCCGGGATGACGATGCCGAGGCGCACACCGCGCAGACCCAACATCGGGTTCTGCTCGGCCATCCGCTCGACCGCGGCCATGATCTTCTTCTGGTCGTCGGTCATGTCGGTGCCCTTGGCCTGCGAGACCGCGGCCTGGGCGGCCATCTCGATCTGGCTGGGCAGGAACTCGTGCAGCGGCGGGTCGAGCAGACGCACGGTGACGGGCAGCCCGTCCATCGCCTCGAAGATCTCGATGAAGTCGCCCTTCTGCAGCGGCGCGAGCGCGTCGAGCGCGGCCTTCTTCTCTTCGGGCGTCTCGGCGAGGATGAGCTTCTCGACGAAGGGTCGGCGGTCGCCGAGGAACATGTGCTCGGTGCGGCACAGACCGATGCCCTGCGCGCCGAAGCGGCGAGCGCGGGCGGCGTCCTCTCCGGTGTCGGCGTTGGCGCGCACCTTGAGGCGACGCTTGGCGTCGGCGATGCTCATGACACGGTGCACCGCGCGGACGAGCTCGTCCTCCTCGATCTCGGCCTCGCTGAGCTGGCCCTCGAAGTACTTGACGACGGGCGGGTCGACGACGGGCACCTCGCCCTTGAAGACCTCACCGGTGGTGCCGTTGATCGAGACGACCTCGCCGGCCTTCATCACGGTGCCGTCGGGCAATGTCATGGTCTCGGCGGCGACGTCGATGACGAGTTCCTCTGCGCCACAGACGCAGGTCTTGCCCATCCCGCGGGCGACGACGGCGGCGTGGGAGGTCTTGCCGCCACGACTGGTGAGGATGCCCTGCGCGGCGATCATGCCGACGAGGTCGTCGGGGTTGGTCTCGCGCCGAGCGAGGATGACCTTCCTGCCCTGCTCGGCGAGGTCGGCGGCCTTGGGCGAGGAGAAGCACAGCTCACCGACGGCGGCACCCGGCGAGGCGTTCATGCCGTGGCCGATGAGTTCCTTGGTGGCGCCCTCGTCGAAGCGGGGGAACATGAGCTGCACGAGCTGGTCGCCGTTGACGCGTGAGAGCGCCTCGTCCTCGCTGATCGCGCCCTCGTCGACGAGCTGGCAGGCGATCTTGAACGCGGCCTCGGCGGTGCGCTTGCCGACGCGGGTCTGGAGCATCCAGAGCTTCTCGTTCTGGACGGTGAACTCGATGTCGCAGAGGTCCTTGTAGTGCTCCTCGAGCTTGCTCATGATGTCCATGAGCTCGTCGTAGGCGTTCTTGTCGACGCCCTCCATGTCGGCGAGGCTCATCGTGTTGCGGATGCCCGCGACGACGTCCTCACCCTGCGCGTTCTGCAGGTAGTCGCCGTAGACGCCCTGGCTGCCGGACGCGGGGTCGCGGGTGAACGCGACGCCGGTGCCGGAGTCCATGCCGAGGTTGCCGAACACCATCGTGCAGACGTTGACCGCGGTACCGAGGTCGGCGGGGATGCGCTCCTGGCGGCGGTAGAGCACGGCGCGCTCGGAGTTCCAGGACCGGAACACGGCCCGCATGGCCTCGAGCAGCTGCTCCTTGGGCTCCTGCGGGAAGGGCGTGCCGGTCTCCTCGGCGATGATCTCCTTGAACTTCTCGACGACCTTCTGCAGGTCCTCGACGTCGAGGTCGAGGTCGTTGTTCGTGCCCTTGGCGTCCTTGGCCTGATCCAGCACGGACTCGAACTTCTCGCCGTCGATGTCGAGCACGGTCTTGCCGAACATCTGCAGCAGTCGGCGGTAGGAGTCGTAGGCGAACCGGGGGTTCTCGGTCACCGTGGCGAGCCCCTGGACGCTCTCGTCGTTGAGGCCGATGTTGAGGACGGTCTCCATCATGCCGGGCATGGAGAACTTGGCCCCGGAGCGGACGGAGACGAGCAGCGGGTCGGTGGGGTCGCCGAGCTTCTTGCCGATCTCGGCCTCGATGCGCTCCACGTGCTCGTCGATCTGCTGGGCGAGTTCCTCGGGCTCACTGCCCTTCTCGAGGTAGGCCTTGCAGGCCTCGGTGGTGATCGTGAAGCTCGGGGGCACGGGAAGCCCCATGTTGTGCATCTCCGCGAGGTTCGCCCCCTTGCCTCCGAGAAGATCCTTGAGGTCGCGGTTGCCCTCCGAGAGGGCGTAGACGAACTTGGTCATGGAGTGGTGCCTCCCAGTGCGGCAACGGACAGGAATACGAGGTCAGCCTAGACTCGCGCGATTGCGACGTCAGGGCCCTTGGTCCGATCGCCCCTGCAGGGGTGACGGAGGTCCCGACCGACGTGCTCCTCGGCGGGGCCGGGAGTCGGGTCCCGAGGCCGAGGGAGGCCGGTGATGACGCCGCGGTGAGCACCGTGGCGTGTCGGGACGACCGTAGCGCCGCAACCGCGTCCGTGAGGCCGTCGGGCTCCCGGAATCTGTCGACGGCAACCCCCGGGGCGACGGTCGGGGCGCGGTTCGCGGCCGGGAGACGCTGCCCGGACCGCTCCTGCGGTGCCGTGCACGGCGGGGACGATGCCGCCTGCGCCGGCCTCCCGGCCCGCCGGGCGGCCTCCCCGATACAGTGCCGCGGTGAGATCGGCGCAGGTGCAGACGTGGCCCGCTCCCGGGGGGACGTGGGCACAGGCGGTGGCCTCGTGGCCCGTCGTCGAATCCGCGTTGAGGGGCGACGGCCCGGCGGTGTGCCCCGATCCCTCGCACCTGCCCGAGTGCGAGATCCCCGACGACGTCGCTCTCCTGCTCGGGACGTCGGGCTCCACCGGCACCCCCAAGTACGCGCAGCTCACGGCCGACTCCCTGCGAGCCTCGGTCGACGGGGTGCACAGGACGATGGGCGGGCCCGGGGCGTGGCTGTTGTGCGTGCCGCCCACGCACATCACGGGATTCCAGGGCATCCAGCGGTCGTTCGCCGCGGGACACGAGCCCGTGTGCCTCGACCCGGGCCCGTTCACCCCCGCCGCCTTCGTCGCGGGGGTCGCTCGGCTCCCGGACGCGCCCGCGCGGTACACGACGCTCGTCCCCACCCAGCTGGTACGGATCCTCGCCGACCCGGTCGCGACCGAGGCCGCCCGATCCCTCACCCGGGTCCTCGTCGGCGGCGCCCCGCTGCCCGGCCCCACCGCGGAGCGCGCCCGCCGCGCCGGCCTGCGCGTCACCCTGGGGTACGGGGCGAGCGAGACCTCCGGGGGATGCCTCTACGACGGCCGCTTCCTCGACTGCGCTCACGGTCGCCTCGAGGACGGACGGATCCTCGTCGGCGGTCGCGTCGTCGCATCGGGGTACGCGGGGCGTCCCGACCTCACCGCGGCGGCCTTTCCCGTGCGCGACGACGGGTCCCGGTGGTTCCGCACCGACGACGCCGGCGAGTTCACCGACGACGGACGGCTCCTCGTGCTCGGCCGCCTCGACGACGTCATCAACACCGGTGGGCTCAAGGTGGCACCCCGCGTCGTCGAGGAGGCGATCGCCCACGCCTGCCCCGAGGTCCAGGACGTCCTCGTCGTCGGCCTCCCCGACCCCGAGTGGGGGGACATCGTCGCCGCCGCGATCGTCGTTGACGAGGGCTCGCAGCCGGCGCCGTCGTGCGCGGAGATCCGCGCGCGACTGGACCTACCCGGGTACGCCCGGCCTCGCTTCGTGCTCCCCGTCGCGGCGCTCCCCCTCACTGGCCCGGGCAAGCACGACCGCATCGCCGCCCGCGCAATGGTGCAGGCCGCCCGCGCCGGGTGAAGGGACGCCGCGGCTGATCGACCGGGTACACGGTCGGTGCGGTGTCCTCCTCGCGCGAGCGACGAGCGCCCTCCTCGGGCGCCCGACGCGTGGGCGCGTCAGGCGACCGATGAGCGTCGCGATCAGGTGTCCGACGTGCGCCCCGGGTGGTGCACGAACCACGCCGGGGCCCGCGCGACGAAGTCGGTCGTCTCGAGGCGGCCGGCGCCGGCGGGAAGGCGCCCGAGGAGGGGGCGCCCGGTGACCTCGGGAAGGTCGCGGACGTTCTGCTCGAGGACGAGAGGAACCTCGTCACCGGGTGGCCAGGTGCCGAAAACATAGCCTTCGCAAGGAAGTCCGCGAGAGTCCAGTGCCTCTTGGGTGAGCGCGCAGAGGTTGAGCGTGCCGAGCACCGGGTCGGCGACGACGACGAACGCGGCCCGGATGCCCGCGTCGAGGATCGCGCGGCCGAGGTCGGCCTGCGTGCCGCCGGCGGCATCGAGGTGGACGAGCAGACCGCCCGCCCCCTCGACGACGAGGAGGTCGACATCGTCGCGCCGGGCGATCTCGACGACGGCGGCCGCGTGTTCGGCGACGGTCGGGACGTCCACCCCGGCGACCCTCGCGGCGGCCGCCGGCGCGAGGGGGTCGGGCAGACGCACGAACTCATGGGTCTCGACCTCGCCTGCGAGACGACGGATCTCGTCGGCGTCGCTGCCGGGTTCGTCCGGCCGCAGACCCGTCTGGGCGGGTTTGACGTAGACGACCCGCGCTCCCTCCGCACGCGCCACCGCGACGATCGCCGCCGCCGCCACGGTCTTGCCGATGTCGGTGTTCGTTCCCGCGATGAGGAGGACCCGTGCCGTCACGCGTCGATGATCTCGCGGAGCACCGCGAGCGCCGGAGCCAGGTCGGTCGCGGTGTGATCGGCGTGCGCGGTGAAGCGGAGGCGGGAGTCCCCGTCGGGGGTCGACGGCGGCCGGAAACAGCCGATGCGGACGCCCGCGCATGCGGCACGGTCGACGGCGGCGAGCGCCTCGTCGGGACCCGGCATGGGGACCGAGAGCACGGCGCCCGCGACGGGCTCGATCCCGCACGCGTCGGCGAGCATCGTGGCGTTCGCCCGCACCCGCGACGGCAGGTCGGAACCATGGGCGAGGACACCGAGGGCGCCGAGCGCGGCGCCGGCCGCGGCGGGCGCGAGACCGGTGTCGTACACGAACGGGCGGGCGGCGTTGACGAGGTGGGTACGCACCCGGGGGTCGGCGAGGACCGCACCGCCCTGGGCGGCGAGCGACTTCGACATCGTCAGCGTGACGACCACGCGCGGGTGTCCGGCGAATCCCGTTGCCGCGACGAGCCCCTCACCGACGTCTCCGACGACCCCGACGCCGTGGGCCTCATCGACCAGGAGGGTCGCGTCGTGCTCCTCGGCCACGGCCACAAGGTCGGCGAGCGGGGCGGCGTCACCGAGCACGCTGTAGACGGACTCGACCACGATGAGCACGCGCCGATCACCCCGCGCCGCGCAGAGGTCGGCGACGTGCGCGACGTCGTTGTGCCGCGCGACGACGACCTGGGCACGGGAGAGCCGCGCACCGTCGATGAGCGAGGCGTGCGCGTGCGCGTCGGAGACGACGAGGGTGTTCGCGTCGGTGAGGGCCGACAGCGCAGCGAGGTTCGCGTGGTAGCCGGTCGAGAACGCGAGCGCCGACGGCGCGCGCAGGTGCGCCGCGAGCGCGTGTTCGAGCTCGTCGTGGATCTCCAGGTGCCCGGTGACGAGGCGGGAGGACCCCGCGCCTCCCCCGTAGGCCCGCACCGCGGCCACCGCACCCTCGACGACGTCGGGGTGGGTGAGCAGGCCGAGGTAGTCGTTGCCCGCGAGGTCGAGGAGACCCTCACCCTGCTCCGGCGCCGGCAGGCGGGGTGGCCGCGCGACGAGTGTCCGCACGAGTCCGAGGCGCTCACGCCGGTCCTCGTGTGCGGCGAGGAAGTCCTCGAGAGCAGGATTGCCGCCCCGCGTCGGGCGGATCGTCGTCGTGCTCGCGCCCGACGGGTCCGGCGCCGCCGGGTCGGTCCTCGCCGGCCCGGTCGACGCCGGGCTCGTCATGGGTGGTTCCGTCGTCATGGGGCCGATCGTCGCGCGGTCCGTCCTCGCCTGGTCCGTCGTCGCCGGCACGATCGGAGCATCGCCCGTCGCCGACGCGGCGATCGTCGTCGCGCCGTCGGTCACGGGGGACGTGGTGGTCGGGTCGGTCCTCATCGCCCGTGCACCTCCGCGACGGCGGTGACGAGGGCATGGCCGATGCGCGCGACGTCGCCGGTGTCCGTGACGAACGGCGGCATCGTGTAGACGCAGTCGCGGAACGGACGCACCCACACCCCGTGATCGAGGGCCACGGCGGCGACCTCGGCGGCCCGCACGGGCTCGTGAAGCTGGACGACGCCGACCGCACCAAGGGTCCGGACGTCCGCGACGGACGCGAACGACGCGGCGGGAGCGAGGGACTCCCGCAGTCCCTCCTCAACACGGGCGACGCGCGGCAGGGGATCGTCGCGCTGCAGCAGGTCCAGGCTCGCACCGGCGACGGCGGCGACGAGGGGGTTGCCCATGAACGTCGGTCCGTGCATGAGGGCACCGGCGGGCTCGGCGCTCACGCCCCGTGCGATCCGGGCGGTACACAGCGTCGCGGCCATCGTCGCGTAGCCGCCCGTGAGGGCCTTGCCGACACAGAGGACGTCGGGCACGACGCCGACGCGGTCCGCCGCCCAGAAGGTCCCGGTGCGTCCGAACCCGGTGGCGATCTCGTCGAAGATCAGCACGGAGTCGTTGCCGCGGGCGAGGTCGGCGAGCACCCGCACGGCGTGAGGGCTGTAGGCGTACATGCCACCGGCGCCCTGGAGGACGGGTTCACAGATCACCCCCGCGATGTCATCGGCGTGGGCGGCGAACAGGGCGCGGGTCTGCTGCTCCCACGCGACCATCCCGGGGTCGTCGGGGGCACGGTCGACCCCGGCGGGCGGGCGCGGCGCGAAGATCTGCTCGGGCAGGACTCCGGTGAACAGGGAGTGCATGCCGCCCACCGGGTCGCACACGCTCATCGCGCCGAACGTGTCGCCGTGGTAGCCGCCACGGATCGTGAACATCCGCCGGCGCGGTCGTCCCGTGAGGGCGTGGTACTGCCACGCGGCCTTGAGCGCGACCTCGACCGACACCGACCCGGAGTCGGCGAGGAACACATGCTCGAGGCGCTCGCCCTCCCCCACCTCGCGCAGCCCGGGATCCCCGTCGGCCCCGGTGCCGCCGATCGTGCCGTCCGCGCCAGGGGCGAGGGCGAGGAGGCGTTCGGCGAGGGAGATGGCGGGCGCGTGGGTGAGCCCGCCGAACATCACGTGGCTCATCGCGTCGAGCTGCGCCCGCGCCGCGGCGTCGAGTTCGGGCACCGCGTACCCGTGGATCGCGCACCACCACGACGCCATCGCGTCGATCGCCTCGACGGAGCGGGACGGGTCCTCGGGCGAGCGCAACCGCAGACGAACCCCGGAGGCCGACTCCGCGAACGTCATCACCGAGGGCCGCAGGGCCGAGGAGTACGGATGCCACACGTGCGACCGGTCGAACGCCAGCAGCCGTGTCACCTCCTCGGTGGGGAGGGCGGGCGGGGCAGGGTCGGTCGAGGGCGTCACGCCGCCATTCTGCCGCCCACCCCACGGCGGGGATCCCGGGTCCCGGGGTCCGGCACCCAGGTCGTCCGGCGGGAGGACCGACGGCGACGCCCCCACCATCCACCCCGCCCCTCCCGACCTCGACCCAGCTCCCCCCGGGGGCGACGACGTCATCCGGTCCGGTCCCAGGTGGGCTGGGCTGGGCTCGGGGGCAGGGCCGGAGGGCGAGGGTCAGTGGGGATCGAGGCAGGCGGTGAGGGCCGCGACGTACATCCCGGGGTCCGTCGCGCCGGTGAGCTCGCGGGCGGAGTGCATCGACAGCATCGGGGCCCCGACGTCGACGGTGGTCGCGCCGGTGAGGGCGGCGGACATCGGGCCGATCGTCGACCCGCACGGCATGTCGCCCCGGCTGCGGAACACCTGCATCGGGACACCGGCCTGTTCGCAGGCGAGCGCGAACGCCGCCGATCCCGGTGCGTCGGAGGCGTACCGGCCGCGGGTGTTGACCTTGAGCACGGGGCCGCCGCCGACCGTGATCCGGTGGTTGGGCTCGTGCAGCTCGGCGTAGTTGGGGTGCGTCGCGTGGGCCATGTCCGCGGAGACGACGAGAGTCCCCGCGAGCGCGCGCAGATGGTCCTCGCGGTCACCGCCGCGGGTGAGGACGACGCGCTCGAGGACCGCGGGCAGGAATGTCGAGTCGCCGCCGGAGGACGTCGTCGACCCGATCTCCTCGTGGTCGAACAGCACGAGCAGCGGGACGTGGCCGGCTCCTCCGGCGCTCTCGATGGCCGCCACGGCATCGACGAGCGCGACCGTGCCGGCGTAGGAGGTCCCGAGGTTGTCGAGCCGCGGCGCCGCGAGCAGGTCGCCCTCACGGCCGAGGGGCCCCGACGGGGTGAGGTCGTGGGTCATCACCTCGAAACCGAGGACGTCGCGATCGGCCACGTCGAGCAGCGCGGCGAGCCACGCGTGGAACGACGGCGCCTCCCCGCTCGCGCCCCAGATGGGGGTGAGGTGCCGTTGTGGGTCGAGGGCGAGGCCGGAGTTGACCTCCCGGTCGAGGTGGATCGCGAGCTGCGGCACCCGCAACACCGGCTCGTCGACGCGCACGAGACGCTCGGAGACCCCGAGGGGCGCGGTGGCGTCGCGCACGGCGACCCGCCCGGAGAGCCCGAGGTCGCGGTCGAGCCAGGAGTTGAGCAGCGGCCCGCCGTAGACCTCGACGACGAGTTCCTCCCACCCGAGCACGCCCTTGTCGGGGCGTGGGGAGATGCGGAGGTTGGGCGAGTCCGTGTGGCCGCCGACGACGCGGAACGGCGTGGAGGCAGGCGCGTCCGCCTCGAGGTGCGCGGTGGACCACGCAGCGACCGACCCGCCGCGGCGCACGACGTACCGGCCGGGCTCGCGGGGCCAGGCGTCGGTCTCGAGGACCTCGATGAACCCCGCCTGAACCAGGCGCCGCGTCACCTCGGCGGCCGCGTGATACGGAGAGGGAGCGGCGTCGATCAACTCGCACAGTCCACGGGCGTGGGCGTCGAGGGACCCGCGGACGGGGTGGGGGCGGTGGCCGGGCAGAGGGGTGTCGACGGGCATGACCTCACCATACGAGCGGCACCGATCCCCCGAGAGGCGGTCCGGGAGTTCGCCGGGAGGGCGCCGGGCGTGATGCCCCACGCCACCACGGCGCACAGGCGTCCCGCGGTGCCGGCGAGACGCCCCCTTCGCCACCGACACCCCCGCCGCACCGAGACGCCCCCGGCTGCGCTTTCGCCGCACCGGCGAAACGCCCCCACACCGCAGCCACACCCACGGGCGCCACCGACGGCCGGCCGCCACGTCGCGGCACGCGGCGCCGTCGAGCGCGTCGGGGTGGGTGCGCGAACTCCCGCGTGGGTGACCACGCCTCGACCCTCGGGGACATGCGGTGCATACGCTTTCGCCCACCGGGGTAATTTCGCCCCATGAACGCTCCGGTCGACGTGGACTCGCAGCCAGGTCGCGCTGCGCCCTCCGCGCACCGTGACGTGAGGCCGCTGTGGGTCATCCACGGCGGTCCGCAGGCCGACCCGTTGCGGCGCCTGCTCGTCTCGGACGCGGATGCCCCCTACGTGGCGGTCAGTGCGACGTCCGCGGACGATCTGACCGCGGCCGACCTCCCGACGTTCGCTCGTCTGCTCAACCACGCGGACGCGTTCATCTGTGAACGGCTGCCACGGGGATACCGAGGACTGCCCATCGGATTCGATGACCTGCTCAAGCACCTGCGGCCCGGGATCCCGATCGTCACGTTCCCGCGGGTCGGGTACGCCGGGTTGCATCCGTTCCAGGTCGGTCGTGACCCCGCGGCCGGACTGCCCGCCCCCCCGCTCGTGCCCTACCACGACCTGCGTTCGGTGGCGGCGGCGGAGAAGACGGTCCCACCTGAACAGGCCCGGCACACGTTCCCCTCCGCTCAGGTGATCCGTGAGTTCGCGGCGTGGCAGCTCCTCCGCATCCGCCGGGAGGAGTCGCACACCGACTGCGCCATCGCCGGGTCGGTGCGCGGGGCCGGCCTCGAGGCGGTGCACACGGTCGACCGCCCCGGCAACACACTGCTGCTCAGGCTCGCCCGCGACATCCTCGCGGCGCTCGGCGTCGACGACACCGTCGTCGACCCCACCACGCTGCTGTACGGCCAGTACCGCTCCCCCGTCGACCCCCGCATCGCCGAGGCCCTCGGCACGCCGGAGCCGGACACCGACACCTGGCGCGTCAACGGCAAGGAACTCACGCTCGATGAGATCCGCGACGCCCAGATCGCCTGGTACCGGGGACATCCCGAGGTCGCCAAGGCCGTCGTCGCCGCCGAGGCCCCTCGCATGGACCTCCTCGGTCTCCTCTGACGCCGTCGATTCCCCCGCCCCTCGTCGTGGGCCCCTGGTCGTGGGCCCCTCGTGGACGTCCCTCGTCGAGGCTCGTGACGGCTCCACCGAGGCGGTCGGTACCGGCGGGGACGTCGCGCCCACCGACGGCGTCGTCACCGTCGAGGGCCGGCGAACGCACGCCGGGTACCCTCCGACGCGCTCTTCGACACGACGAGACCCCGGCTCGACGTATCGAGCCGGGGTCTGGATCGTGCGCGAACGGGCGGTGGGCGACCGACCCGTCTCGGCCTCACTCGTAGAGCACGTAGTCGGGGGTCGGGGTGAGCGCGAGCACCTGCTCGGGGGTCATCAGCTTCCAGCCCTTCTGAGCCGTGTCCTCCTGGTAGAAGAGCTTGAACCCGGGGTGGACGAACGCCGGCTTGACACCCATGAGCACCTTCCAGGTGCCCTCCTTGAGCTGCTGGTCGCCGATGCCGTCGACACTGAGCACGAACGCGAGGTTCTTGCGGTCCTCGAGCGCGTCATGGTTGCGCACCCAGTTCACCCGGATCATGTGGTACAGCATGATCTTCTCCGGCAGGCCGTTGTCCTCGATGAGCTGATCGAGGTAGGCGCTCACGGAGTTGAGCTCCTTGGCGTCGGTGCTGCCGAACGTCCGCATGGGCTCCTGGTCGGGCCCCATGCGCCATTCCGGGTCGAGGGCGACGCCGACGTCCGGCTCCTTGAGGAACTTCTCGTACTTCTTGACCTCGGTGAGGAAGTCGGAGCGGCCGGGCTGGATCGCGAGCAGCAGCACGCCGTCGACCTTGCGGATCGCGTCGAGGTGCTCCTGGATCTTCTCGTCGCTGCTCACCGTGCGGCACTTGGGCGCAAGACGACACGGTTGCACCGTCGTCGCGATGACCTCGAGGACGGGCATGATCTTCTTGCCGTCCGTGGCGTACGGCTTCGACCGCTCGAGGATCTCCTGCATGCGGTCGTCGATGTTGCCGACGCCCGCGCGCCCGAGGCCCGGACCCGTGCCCTTGACACCGGAGTAGCCGACGAGCCGGTAGGTGGGGAAGAACTCCCGACCACCTCCCGGGAGCTCCTTGGGGGTCGGCGTGGGCGTGGGGGACGGCTCGGTCATCTGAGCCTGACCGCCCTGCGGCGTGCCCCCCGACACCGACGGCTCGGGCGGGATGCCTCCGCAGGCGCCCAGTGCCAGGGCGGTCGTCAGGGACAGGAGGGCGAGTCGACTGCGACGCACGGGGCACCTTTCACGTGTCTGACAGGGCGCCTCGGATGCTCCGAGGCCCGGTTCATCGTACGGGCGAACACGCACCGCGCGCGTGGGCTTCTCGCCCGGCCCCACCACGGCGAGGACTCATCGAGACCCCATCGATACCGCGCCGACACCTCGCGGCACCCGCCACGGCCGTCCGACGCCCCGGCCGGCGTGGCTCCCACCGTCTCCTCGACGTCCCGTCCTCGCCCCGGCCGTGGAGTCGTCGCCCCGTTCACGGGGCCCCGACCCAGCACCCGGCGACCATCACGCGGACCACGTGGGCGTCGGCGTCGAGGACGACGAGATCGGCCGGCGACCCCACGGCGAGGCTGCCACCGTCGGCGCCGACGGTCGCGGCCGGAACGGTCGCCGACTGCCGCACGGCCTGCAGCAACGCCACGTCGCCGGCACTTCCCCCGTGGGCGAGGGCGAAGCGGAAGAGCCGGTCCATCGTCGCGGTGCTCCCCGCGATCGTCGGAGTGCCCGAGACCCGGGCGGTGCCGTCGACGACGTCGACGTCGAGGGAGCCGAGCAGATAACGGCCGTCGGGCATCCCGGCCGCCGACATCGCGTCGGTGACGACGGCGACCCGGTCACCGCCGGCCTCTCGGCAGACGGTGGCGTAGACCGCCGGGTGGAGGTGGACACCGTCGGCGATCGTCTCGACGGTGACGCGGGGGTCCTCGAGCAGGGCGACGACCGGACCGGGAGCACGGTGCTCGATCGGCCGCATCGCGTTGAACAGATGCGTGGCCACGGTCGCGCCGGCGTCGATCGCGGCGCGGGTCTCCTCGTACGTCGCGTCGGTGTGACCGACCGCGACGACGACACCGGCCTCGGCGAGGCGTCGCGTCGCCTCGAGGCCGCCCGGCAGCTCGGGCGCGAGCGTGACCATCCGGATCGTGCCCTCGCCCACGTCGAGGAGACGGTCGATCTCGGCGGGGTCCGGTGCGCGCAAGGTCGCGAGGTCATGGGCGCCGAGCCGGGTCGGCGCCATCCACGGCCCCTCGAGGTGGATGCCGATGATCTCCCCCGCGCGCACGTGGTCGACGAGCCCGACGACCTGCCGGAGGAGTTCGTCCGGATGCGCCGAGACGAGCGAGGCCATCGTCCGCGTCGTGCCGTGGCGTCGGTGCAGGCCCGTCGCGACCGCCACCGCCTCCGGGGTGGCCTCGGTGTAGGCCGCCCCGCCGCCGCCGTGGGAGTGCATGTCGACGAACCCCGGGACGATCGTCACCGCGCCGAGATCGAGAACCTGGACGCCCGCGTCATGGCCCTCCGGCGCCGAGGCGGGCCTCGTGGCGGACTGGCCTGCCGGGCTCGCAGACCCCGCAGCGGCGGCCGGGGCGGGTCCCGAGCCGACCGCCGTGACGCGCGGCCCGTCGATCTCGACCCACCCGGGCCGGAGGACCTCGGTGCCGGTGACGACGGCCTCGGCCGTGAGCACGAGACGTACGCCACCATGAGCGGGACGGGTCGGAGCGGAGGTGCCGAGGTCCATCAGATCCCCTGCCAGTCGGGTTTGCTCGCCCACGTCTCGCGGTAGTACGGCGCGAGCTGCAGACGCCCGGCGGCGGCGGGGTCGAGCAGGACGGTGACGTGGGGGTGGTGTTGGAGGATCGTCGCGGGCCACATGGCGCTGACCGGCCCCTCGACGAGGTGGTGCACGGCCTCGGCCTTGCCGCGTCCGGTCGCGAGGAGGACGAGATGGCGGGCGGCCATGATCGTCGCGAGGCCCTGGGTGAGGCAGTGGGTGGGCACGGCGTCGACGTCGTCGTCGAAGAACCGCGCGTTGTCGCTGCGGGTCTGACGGGTGAGGGTCTTGATCCGCGTGCGGGAGGCGAGGGAGGAACCGGGCTCGTTGAACGCGATGTGTCCGTCGGAGCCGATCCCGAGGATCTGGAGGTCGACTCCCCCGGCGGCCAGGATCGCGTCCTCGTAGGCGGCGCACGCGGCGGGGATGTCCTCCGCCGTGCCGTCGGGGCTGTGGAGGGCGTCGGCCCGCAGGTCGACGCGACTCGTGAACTCGCGTTCGATGACGGTGCGGTACCGCTCGGGATGGTCCTCCGGCAGGCCGACGTATTCGTCGAGCGTGAAGGCCCGGGCCCGCGCGAAGCTCACCTTCCCGGCCTCATGGCGGCGCACGAGTTCCTCGTACACCGGCAGCGGCGAGGATCCCGTCGCGAGCCCGAGGACCGCGTCGGGGCGGCGTTCCAGCAACGCGACGACGGCGTCGGCCGCCACCCGGCCGAGCGCGGCGGGGTCGTCGAGGATGACGGTCTCCATGGCTCTCCTGACTCCTCCTCGGTTCTCCCGACTCTCCTGCGTCCGCGACGCGCCACGGGGTGGCGCCTCCACCGGGGCATTCCCGACGTGCGGGACGTCCCGGCGGAGGCGGGGGTCAACGGCGACGCACCGTGAACAACTCGTCGAGGCGCTCGACGGTGCGGTCGGCTTCGCCCTCGACGTCCTCGGCCGCGGCGTCGAGGACGACGACCGGTACGACGGTCGCCCGACCGGCGGCGCGAACGGCGGGCACGTCGTACGTCGTCACGAGATCACCGGCGCGCACCGTCGCACCCACGTCGACGTGCCGCGTGAATCCCTCGCCCTCCAGGCTGACGGTGTCGATGCCGAGGTGGACGAGGACGCCCGTGCCTTCCTCGGTCTGGACGGCGAACGCGTGGGGCCACGACTGCACGATCGTGCCGCTCACGGGCGCGACGACGTCGACGCTCTCCTCGACGGGCTCGATCGCGAGGCCGTGACCGACGATGCTCTGCGCGAAGGTCGTGTCCGGCACCTGCGACAGGGGGACGACGCGACCGTCGACGGGAGCGAGCACGGTGACCGCGCCGGGATGCGCGGCCTCCCGGTGCGCGGCGACGGCCGTGGGGGTCGGGGCGATGGCCGTCGACGGGGTCCCGGCGAGCGCGGCGCGCATGTCGGTCTTGAGCGCGTCCGCCTGCGGGCCGAAGACGGCCTGGACGTTGTCGCCGACCTCGACGACCCCGGCGGCGCCGAGCCCTCGCAACCGGTCCTTGGACACGAGCGCCCGATCCGCGACCTCGATCCGCAGCCGGGTGATGCAGGCGTCGACGTGGCGGATGTTCTCCCGCCCACCGAACGCCTCGATGAGCGCCCCGGCCAGGCCCGCGCCGCTCGCCGAGGAGGCCGACGGGTCCTCGACGGCGCCGGTGTTCGCCGTGACGACGTCGACGTCGCCGCGACCCGGCGTCCGCATGTTCCACGTGACGATCGCGAACCGGAACACGAGGTAGTACACGACGAAGAACACGAGGCCCATGACGAGGAGCAGCGGGATGTTGCTCGCGGCGGGCGCCCGCCCGTAGAGCAGGAGGTCGATGAGGCCGGCGGAGAACGAGAACCCCAGGTGGATGTCCAGCGCGTAGGCGATAGCGAGCGACAGGCCCGTGAGGAGCGCGTGCAGCACGTACAGCGGGAAGGCGACGAACATGAAGGAGAACTCGAGGGGTTCGGTGATGCCCGTGAGGAACGCCGTGAGGCCCGCGGCGCCGAGGATGCCCGCGGCGGCCTTCCTCTGCTCGGGGCGGGCGACGTGCATCATCGCGAGGGCGGCCCCGGGCAGACCGAACATGAGGATCGGGTAGAAGCCCGCGGTGAGGTGGCCACCGGTCGGGTCGCCGGCGGCGAAGCGGGCGAGCTCGCCGGAGACGACGCCGTCGGCCGTCGGGTAGGTGCCGTACACGAACCAGACGTAGACGTTGATGATGTGGTGCAGGCCGAACGGGATGAGCATCCGGTTGGCGAACCCGTAGACGAACGCCCCGATCACTCCCGATCCCGCGATGAACGCCCCGACGGCGGTGAGGCCGGTCTCGAAGATCGGGTAGAACCAGCTCATCGCGAACCCGACGACGAGCGCGGCGAACGACACGACGATCGGCACGAACCGGCGGCCGCCGAAGAATCCGAGGTAGGTGGGCAGCTCGATGTCGTGGTAGCGGTCGAACAGCTTGGCGGTGATGAGACCGACGATGATGCCGCCGAGGACGCTGTAGTTGATCACCGCCTGCTCACCGGCCTGGTCGACCTCCCCGGCGAGGATGATCGGCGACATCGCCGTGAACACCGCGTCGAGCACGAGGTACCCGGCGACGGCCGACAGCGCGGTCGACCCGTCGGCCTTGCGCGCGAACCCGATCGCCACGCCGACCGCGAACAGCAGCGGCAGGTTGGTGAAGATCGCCTGCCCGCCCGCGGTCATCGCGTCGAAGAACGGCCCGATGACCGGGGTGTCGATCGCGCCCAGGAGGTCGTCCTGACCGAGCCGCAGGAGGATGCCGGCCGCCGGGAGCAACGCGATGGGCAGCATGAGGCTCGTGCCGAGCCGCTGGAGGCCGGCGAAACCTCGGCGCCGGCGGGCGGGTTCTGTCGTCGTCACGGGTGTCGTGGCCACGTCGACCTCCTTGTCAGTAGGTGCCTGCTACACCGAGTGTGATCGCGCCCACATGAAATCGGTCGCATCGATGCCTCCGGCGTGGCAAGGGAGGCCGTGAAGGCCCTCCGTCATGCGATTATTGGTCTAGACCAATGAGCGGTCAATGACCCACACACATCGCGGACGTTGGTCCCGACGCCAGGACACAGCCGCCGCCCGTCGCCACTCCACGCCCGTGGGACACTCACGAGCCGGCCGCCGACGGCACCCACAGCACCCGCGGCCCGCGCGACACGCGGTCGGCGTCGACACGGCACCAGACGAGGGGAGGAGGGCGGCGCCAGATGCGAGTCCCCAAGTACTACAGGGTCAAGGAGGACCTGCTGGCCCTCATCGACGGCGCACCTCCTGGGATGGCGATCCCCACCGAACGAGACCTCGCCGAACGGTTCTCGACGTCCCGCACGACGGTGCGTCAGGCCATCGCCGAGCTGGTCGCCGAGGGGCGACTGGAGCGCACGCAGGGGCGAGGCACCTTCGTCGGGCGCCCCAAACTCCTGCAGATCCGCCCTCTCACGTCCTTCAGCCAGGACCTCGAGGCCGAGGGACGACGCCCCGGGAGCATCGTCCTGTCGGTGACGCAGATCCCCGCCGACGCCGACCTCGCCTCCCATCTCGACGTCGCCCCGGGAGCGATCCTGCATCGGGTGGACCGGCTCCGCACCGTGGCGGGCGAGCCGATCGCGCACGAGATCGCCCACGTGCCAGGACCGCTCACTGATCTCGAGGGGGAGCTGGCCCGGCGTGGGTCGCTGTACGCGACCCTGGCGGAGGCGTACGGACGTCGCCTCGCGCAGGTCGAGGACATCATCGAGACGGCCCTCGCCGACCCCGTCGAGGCCGACCTGCTCGGCGTGGAGGTGGGGTTGCCGATGCTGCTCATCCACCGCACCGCGTGGGACGAGACCGGCCGGCCGATCGAACGGACGCGGTCGGTGTTCCGCGGCGACCGGTTCCGATTCATCGCCCGCCACGACGTCGCTCCACGCCCGTGACCGATGACGAGCCCCCGACGATCCCCTCACACCGGAGGCTGACGTTCACACCGGAGGCGAGGGGCTCCGGCGTGAGCGTTCCCCTCCGGTTCGAGGGGGTTCTCGCAGGTGACAATGAAGGCGTGACGGGTGAGCGCGACGGGGTGCCGACGCTGGAGGCGAGCGCGTCCCGGTACCTGGAGTACGGCCAGCACCTGCTGTTCGCGCTGCTCCTCGTGCTCGGCGCGGCACGGACCGTGCACCTCGACGATCCCTCGGGCGGGCGAGGACCGAGCGCCCTCGTCGGCGCCGCGCTCACGGCGGTCTGGTACGTCGTCGGAGCCGTGATGAGCCGCGCCGGTCAGGAGCGGGTGCGGCGGCGCCGCGAGACCGACGACGAGGACTCCGTCCCCGAGACCGCCCGAAGCGCCCGCGGCGGCCTCGCGTGGTTCGTCGTCCTCATCCTGTGCTGGGTGGGACTCCTGCGACTGTCGCCCGACTTCTCGTGGGTGGCGTTCGCGCTGTTCCTCCTCGCGATCCACCTGCTGCCGACGCCGGCCGCGTTGGCCGCCATCACAGGGATCACCGGCGTCGTCATCGTGTCGCAGATGGCCGCAGGGGTCTCCGGCCCGGGGCGGGTCATCGGCCCGATCGTCGGGGCCGTCGTCGCGGCCGGGGCCGGGCTCATCTACCGGCGCATCCTCGCCGAGAGCGAGCAGCGCCGCCGCCTCGTCGCCGAACTCGTCGCGGCCCAGGACGATCTCGTCGCCGTCCACGACGAACTCGCCGCCACACAACGGGAGGCCGGAATCCTCACCGAGCGGCACCGCCTCGCCCGCGACATCCACGACACCCTCGCCCAGGGGCTGTCCTCGATCGTGTTGCTCTCTCGGGCCGGGCTCGCGGGCGGAGCCGACGCCCGCGTCGACGTCCTCCGGCAGATCGAGGTGACGGCCGCCGACAACCTCGAGGAGGCGCGCCGAGTCGTCCACGCGCTCACCCCCGCCTCGCTCGACGAGGCGCCGCTGCCGACCGCACTCGGGCGGCTCCTGGACCGGATGCGTGAGCAGACCGGCAGCACGACCGGCATCGACGTCGACGGCGACATGACCTCGCTCGGCACCTCCGGGGAGGTCGCTCTCCTGCGGGTCGCGCAGAGTGCCCTGTCGAACGTGCGGCTGCACGCCGGGGCGAACCGAGTCGCGGTGTCGCTCACGAACACCGGGGACGCCGTCATGCTCGACGTCGTCGACGACGGCCGCGGGTTCGACCCCGCCCGGCTCGACGCCGCACCGCTCGGCGGTACCGGTTTCGGGCTCCGGGCGATGCGCGAGCGCCTCGCCACCCTCGGCGGCACCCTCGTCGTCGACTCCGCCCCCGGCGAGGGCACCACCCTCACCGCGACGCTCCCGCTGCCGGGGCCCACGGCCGCACCTGACAGGCGCCCTCACGAGGGAGCTCCCGTGACGTCGGGGCCCGATCCCACGACCACCCACGGGAGTTCGCGATGACCCACCCCTCCGACCCAGCCAGCCCCGCCGGCCCCACCATCCCCGCGGACTCACCGCCGATCGCGGTGCTCATCGTCGACGACCACCCCGTCGTCCGAGCCGGGCTGCGTGCGCTGCTCTCGACGTCGGGCCGCCTCGCCGTGGTGGGTGAGGCGGAGAACGGCGAGCGCGCCCTGGAGCTGTTGCGGTCGCTGTCTGTCGACGTCGTCCTCATGGACCTGCAGATGGGCGCGGGCATGGACGGCGTCACCGCGACCCGGCGGATCCGCGCCGCGGGTGGGCCGCCTGTCCTCATCCTCACGACGTACGACACCGACCGCGACATCGTCCGCGCCGTCGAGGCCGGTGCTGCGGGCTACCTGCTCAAGGACGCCCCGCCCGCGGACCTCATCGACGCGGTCGTCACCGCCTCCCGCGGCGAGACCGCACTCGCCCCCCGGGTGGCGGGGCGGCTCATGACGAGGATGCAGTCTCCCCACGCGCAGCTCACCGACCGCGAGCTCGCCGTCGTCGAGGCCGTCGCCCGCGGCCTGTCCAACCGGGCCGCGGCCAAGGAGCTCTTCATCAGCGAGGCGACGGTGAAGACCCACCTCGTCCACGTCTTCGAGAAGCTCGGCGTCGACTCACGCACCGCCGCCGTCGCCGCCGCGCGCGACGCCGGCCTCATCCGCTGAGACACCCCGAGACCCCACCGGCAACGATGCAGATGAGGATGTGGCCTCGCGGCTGCCTGGGCAACCACGAGGCCACATCCTCATCTGCGATCCTGCTCCGTCAGCGGCGGGAGGCGGGGTGCGAGCCGCCCGCGCGGGACTCGGGAAGGCTGCTGCGCTCCCAGCCGCGACGGGAGTCACGAGCGCCGAGGCGCGTGCCGGGCCGGGAACGGTAGACGACGTAGGGCCGCCACAGGTATCCGAGCGGGGCGCTGAAGACGTGGACCAGGCGGGTGAAGGGCCACAGCGCGAACAGGAGGAACGCGAGGAGGGCGTGCAGCTGGAAGGTGAGCGGCGCGGCCGACATGAGCCCGGGGTCGGGCCGGAAGGCGAACAGCTGGCGGAACCAGATCGAGACGCCCTCGCGGTAGTCGTAGTGCGACACGATGTTGCCGACGACGGTGTTCGCGAGCCCCAGGAGGATCACGGCCGCGAGCAGCAGGTACATGATCTTGTCGTTCGCCGTCGTCGCCTTGAACACCGCGGGGGTGAAGCGACGCCGGGCGAGCAGGATGAGCATCCCGACGACGGTGCACACGCCGGCGACGGCGCCGACCGACACGGCCATGACGTGGTAGGCCTCCTGGCTCACGCCCACGGCCTCCGTCCACGTCTTCGGGATGACGAGGCCGAGCACGTGACCCGCGATGACGAACAACAGGCCGAAGTGGAACAGCGGGCTGCCGATGCGCAGCAGGCGGCTCTCGTACATCTGCGAACTACGGGTCGTCCACCCGAACTTGTCGTACTTGTACCGCCACCAGTGCCCGACGACGAAGACGGCCATGGCCAGGTACGGCACGGCCACCCACAACAGCACACCCATGTCAGCTCCTCATTCCGGTCATGTGTCCACCCGAGACGTACGCCTCCATGCCGACCTGCTCGTCGGGCGGGCCGGAGGCGATGAGGGTGCGGACGGCGTCGAGATCCCGGCCGACGAGGGTCGGCAGGGTGGCGCACACGGCCTCGACGCCGTGGCGGTACACCGAGTCGCGGTCGGTGAGCGAGAGGCGCAGCAACTCCAGTCCCGGCCGGTGGTCGAGCAGGAGGGTGCGACCCACCGCGGGCACGGCGGCGGAGAACTCGAGCACGACGCAGAGGTGGTCGGGCAGCTCGTCCTCGCGCAGCGTCGCCCCGCAGCGCTGGTAGGTCTGCTTGAGGTCGAGCAGCGCCATGCCGCGGCGGCGGGTGTCCCCGTACGCGTAGTACGTGAGGTGCAGGCAGCAGCGGCGGCGCATGTCGAAGGTCTCGACGTACTGCTGCTGCACCTCCGCGAGCGGGGTCGCGGTGAGGTGGTCCGCCAGGGCGAGGAGGTGGGCGGCGGCGGCCCCCGTGACCTCGTGCGCGACGGCGTCCCGGATGACCGGCACCTGCGCGAGGAGCTCCTCGTCGGGGTAGTCGAGCAGGAGCGCGGCGGCCTGGTGCACGATCCGATCGGACTCGGCCACCCGCACCCCGTGCGAGCGTTCGAGGACCGTCGCGCTCGGGGGCAGCGCCGGGCCGCCGTCGCCGGTCGACGGGATCCACGGCGTGCCGAGCCCCTCGTCCTCGTGCGTCGGCCGGGGGAACGGCGAGGGCCTCATGCCGAGACCGAGACCGGCGTGCACCCCACCCCCGTCGGCAAGGGGGGTGTCAGCGGCGTTGTCGGCGTCGTCCGCGCCGAGACTCGGGCGGCGACGCAACAGCGGCAGGGAGATCTTCACTGCGTCAACCCCGGCTCCCGGTCGGCGGGGTGACCCATCTCGTCGGAGGACATGCGGGTCGCGATCTCCCGGCGCGTCTGGATGGCGACGGGCACCGGCCCACCACGGCCGGAGTCCGCACCGAAGGGGGAGTCGCCGCCGCCGTACTCGGCGACCGAACAGTCGGTCGCGAGTTCCTCGAGACGGTGGGCGTCCTCGACGTGGGCACTGGGGATGACGTACCGCTCGTCGTACTTGGCGATCGCGAGCAGGCGGTACATGTCGTACATCGCCTCCTCGCTCATGCCGACCGACGCGGGGATCTCCGCCCGGGGGTCGCGACCGAGGTTGATGTCGCGCATGTAGGACCGCATCGCGGCGAGCTTCTTGAGGACCCGTTCGACGATCTCGACGTCGCCGGCCGTGAAGAGCTCGGCGAGGTAGGCGGTCGGGATCCGCAGGGTGTCGATGGCGGTGAACAGCACGTCGGTCGACTCGACGTCGACGGAGGCGTCGGCCGCGCGGGCGACCTCGTCGACGATGGGCGACAGCGGCGGGATGTACCAGACCATCGGCATCGTGCGGTACTCCGGGTGCAGCGGCAGCGCGACCTCGTAGTCGTGGATGAGCCGCCAGACCGGGGAGCGCTGAGCGCCCTCGATCCAGTCGTCGGCGATGCCGGCGCGGCGGGCCGCCTCGATGACCGCCGGGTCGTGGGGGTCGAGGAAGCACTCGCGTTGGGCCTGGTAGAGACGCGTCTCGTCGGGTTCCGTCGCCGCCTCGAGCACCTTGTCGGCGTCGTAGAGCACGAGTCCGATGTAGCGAAGCCGCCCGACACACGTCTCCGAGCACACGGTCGGGATGCCGACCTCGATGCGCGGGAAGCAGAACGTGCACTTCTCGGCCTTGCCCGTGCGGTGGTTGAAGTAGACCTTCTTGTAGGGACAGCCGGTGATGCACTGACGCCAGCCGCGACATGCGTCCTGATTGACGAGGACGATGCCGTCCTCCTCGCGCTTGTAGATCGCCCCGCTCGGGCAGCTCGCCGCGCAGCTGGGGTTGAGGCAGTGTTCGCAGATCCGAGGGACGTAGAACATGTACGTCTTCTCGAACTCCATCTTCACGTCGTTCTGCACCCGGTTGAGGACGACGTCACGCTGGAGGAGTTCGGTGTTGCCGCCGAGGTTGTCGTCCCAGTTGGCCGACCACTCGATGTTCATCGGCTTGCCGGTGATGAGCGAGTACGGCCGCGCGACGGGGGTGTGCTCCTGAAGCGGCGCCTTGACGAGGGTGTCGTAGTCGTAGGTCCACGGCTCGTAGTAGTCCTCGAGGCTCGGCAGCACCGGGTTGGCGAAGATCTGGAGCAGCTTCTTGAGCCGGCCACCCGCGCGCAGCTTGAGCCGGCCGCTCTTCGTGAGCACCCAGCCGCCCTGCCAGCGTTCCTGGTCCTCGTACGTGCGCGGGTAGCCGAGGCCGGGGCGGGTCTCGACGTTGTTCCACCAGATGTACTCGGTGCCGGAACGGTTGGTCCACGCCTGCTTGCACGTGACCGAGCAGGTGTGGCAGCCGATGCACTTGTCGAGGTTCATCACCATCGCCATCTGTGCCATCACGCGCATGGGAGAACCTCCGTGGGGTAGGAGCGGCCCACCGCGATGACGTCATCGATAGAGGGGGAAAACCGCAGGTCGAAGGGGTGGCCGGGGCCAGCGGTCCTGGCGGTGGTGGCGGCCATCAGTACTGCACCTCCTGGGAACGGCGGCGGATGACGGTGACCTCGTCGCGCTGGTTGCCGGTGGGGCCGTAGTAGTTGAACGCCCAGGAGATCTGCGCGTACCCGCCGGCGACGTGGCTCGGCTTGAAGAGGATCCGCGTGGCGGAGTTGTGGATGCCACCGCGTTTACCGCTCGCCTCGGCGAGGGGGACGTCGACGGTGCGGTCCTGGGCGTGGTGCATGTACACCGTGCCCTCGGGCATGCGGGAGGAGACGATCGCACGGGAGACGAGCACGCCGTTGCGGTTGACGGCCTCGATCCAGTCGTTGTCGGCGATGCCGAGCTTGGCCGCGTCCTTGTCGCTCATCCAGATGGCCTGGCCGCCGCGGGCGAGGCTGAGCATGAGGAGGTTGTCCTGGTACTCCGAATGGATGGACCACTTGTTGTGCGGGGTGAGGAACCGCACGGTGAGACCGAGTCCGTCCTCGCCGGGTTCGCCGAGTCGCGGCTCGCCGTAGAGGAGGTTCATGTTGAGCGGCGGGCGGTAGACCGGCAGCGATTCGCCGGTCTCCATGAGCCAGTCGTGGTCGATGTAGAACTGCATGCGCCCGGTGAGGGTGTGCCAGGGCTTGAGCCGCTCGACGTTGACGACGAACGCGGAGTATCGGCGCCCGCCGTGCTCGCTGCCGGACCATTCGGGTGAGGTGATGACGGGCTGCGGCGCGATCTGCGTGTCGCGGAACGTGATCCGCTTGCCCGCCTCGTCCTCGGAGAGGTCGGCGAGGCGCCGGCCGGTGCGCTTCTCGTACTGCGTCCAGCCCTCGGTGGCGATGCGGCCGTTGGTCGTCCCGGAGAACGCGAGGATCGCCTCGCACACGTCGACGTCACGGGCGAGGGAGGGGCGCCCGTCGGCGACCCCGCCCCGCACGGTGCCGTTGCGCCCCTTGAGGACCTCGACCTCCTCGGTGGGTTTGACGTTGATGCCCTTGACGGGCAGCCCGAGGGACTCGGCGAGGGGACCGATCGCGGCCCACTTCTCCGCGACGGCGGGGTAGTCGCGCTCGACCTCGATCATCTTGGGCATCGTGCGCCCGGGGACCGGATCGCACTCACCGTGACGCCAGTCCTTGACGACGCCGCGGGGCACCGCGAGCTCGTCGGGGGTGTCGTGCTGGAGCGGCGCGAGGATGAGGTCGGTGCGCGTGCCGAGGTGGGTGCGGGCGAGTTCGCTGAACTTCTCGACGAGGAGCTGGAACGTGGCGAAGTCGCTCTTGGCCTGCCACGGCGGCTGGATCGCCGGGTTGAAGCTGTGGACGAACGGGTGCATGTCGGTGCTGCTGAGGTCGTACTTCTCGTACCAGGTGGCGGCCGGGAAGACGAGGTCGGAGAACAGCGTCGTGCTCGTCATGCGGAAGTCGAGGCAGGTGAGCAGGTCGAGCTTGCCCTCGGGCAGCTCCTCGTTCCACTGGACCTCGCTGCCGCGTCGCCCCTCCGGTGCCGGGGTGGCGCGCAGGGAGTGGTCGGTGCCGAGGAGGATCTTGTTGAAGTACTCGTTGCCCTTACTGCTGCTGCCCATGAGGTTGGAGCGCCAGACGGTGAGCACCTTGGGGTGGTTGTCGGGGCCGTCGGGGTCCTCGGCGACGAACCGCATCCGACCCTCGGTGAGTTCCCGGACGACGTAGTCCTTGGGCGCCATGCCCTCGGCCTTGGCCGCGTCGCAGTGGTCGAGGATGTTGCCCGAGAGCGTCGGGTAACTCGGCATCCAGCCCATGCGCGCGGAGGCGGCGAGCAGGTCGGCGGGCGACTTGCCCTTCCACAGGCCCCTGCCGGTCGCGGCGGCGGTCGCGTCGGCGCCGAACGCGTCGTAGCGCCACTGGCCGGTGTGGAGGTAGAAGAACGCCGCGGAGATGTTCTGGCGGGCGGGGCGCTGCCAGTCGAGGGCGAACGCCATCTGGGCGAAGCCCATCTGCGGGCGCACCTTCTCCTGGCCGACGTAGTGCGCCCAGCCGCCACCGTTCTTCCCCTGACACCCCGTGAGGTTGGTGAGGGTGAGGAACGCGCGGTAGATCGTGTCGGAGTGGAAGTAGTGATTGGTGCCGGCGCCCATGAGGATCATGCAGCGACCGCCGGAGTCCCTCGCCGTGGAGGCGAACTCGCGGGCGATGCGGATGGTCTGCGCGGCGGGGACGCCGGCGACCGATTCCGCCCACTCGGGCGTGCCGACGCCCTCGGGGTCGTCGTAGCCCGTGGGCCACTGCCCGGGCAGAACGGGCCGGGAGACGCCGTACTGGGCGAGGAGGAGGTCGAAGACGGTGCAGACGAGGTGTCCGTCGACCTCGCGCGCCGGGACCCCGCGGGTCACGGTGCCGGGGGCGCCGTCGAGGGTGTCGAAGCGCGGCAGCGTGACCTCGACGCCGCGAGACTCGCCCGCCGCGGCCGTGAGCAGCGGCCGGATGTCGCCGAGGTCGAGGTGCCACTGCCCCTCGCCCTCCTCGCCGTACCGGTAGCCCATCGAGCCCGGCGGGACGACGGGCCGACCGGCCGGGTCGTCCGCGCCGTCGAGGAGGACGGTCTTGAAGTCGGCGTGCTCACTGGTGTCGCCGAGGTCGGAGGCGGTGAGGAACTTGCCCGCGACGAGGCTCTGTCGCCCGTCGATCTCGCGCTCCTCGAGGTGGACGAGGAACGGCAGGTCGGTGTACGTCGCGACGTACGAGGCGAACTCGGGCGTCGTGGTCTCGACGAAGAACTCCCGCAGGATGACGTGGCCCATCGCGATCGCGAGCGCCGCGTCCGTGCCGGGCTGCACCGAGAGCCATTCGTCGGCGAACTTGGCGTTGTCGGCGTAGTCGGGACTCACCGTGACGACCTTCGTGCCGCGGTAGCGCACCTCGGTCATGAAGTGGGCGTCGGGCGTGCGGGTGACGGGGACGTTCGAGCCCCACATCATGAGGTAGGCGGAGTTCCACCAGTCGCCGGACTCCGGCACGTCGGTCTGGTCGCCGAAGATCTGCGGGGAGGCGGGCGGCAGGTCGGCGTACCAGTCGTAGAAGCTGAGGACGGTGCCGCCGAGCAGCGAGTAGAACCGGGAGCCGGCGGCGTAGCTCGCCATCGACATCGCGGGGATCGGGGAGAACCCGGCGAGGCGGTCGGGGCCGTAGGCCTTGATCGTGTGGACGTGCGCGGCGGCCGCGATCTCGACGGCCTCCTCCCACGTCACCCGCACGAGACCACCCTTGCCGCGGGCCTGCTTGTAGCGGCGCGCCTTGGCCGGGTCCTCGACGATCGAGCGCCACGCCTCGACCGGGTCGCCGCCGTGCGCGGCCTTGGCCTCGCGGTACATCTCGAGGAGGACCCCGCGGGCGTAGGGGTAGCGCACCCGGGTGGGGCTGTAGGTGTACCAGGAGAACGCGGCGCCGCGCGGACAGCCGCGGGGTTCGTACTCGGGACTGTCGGGGCCGACGCTCGGGTAGTCGGTCTGCTGCGCCTCCCACGTGATGATGCCGTCCTTGACGTACACCTTCCAGCTGCACGAGCCCGTGCAGTTGACGCCGTGCGTGGAGCGGACGACCTTGTCGTGACTCCACCGGTCGCGGTAGAAGACGTCGGCGTCGCGCCCACCCTCGCGCGTGATCGTGCGGAGGTCCTGCGCGACGGTGGCCTTGGAGTGGAACCTCCGTCCCATCCGCAGCAGGGCATCGGTGGCCGAGGTGTCCATTCCCGCGGACGGGCGCGGGGCGGATGTGGTGCTCAACGGTGACTCCTTCGTCGGGGACGACCCGCCTCGATATTACAGGCAGGGACCGGCGAAATGGGCTACGACATGGAGCCGAGCACGGACCCGCCGCGGCGCACACTCCCAGCGAGGGGAGAAACCCTTCCCCTCACCCACCCCGAAACCCGAGATGGCAGATGGGATGGCGGCTCAGCTAGCGCCTGGGCAGTACTCCCCCTGCCATCCCATCTGCCGTCTCGGAATTGCGGCGGGCTCGGGACCAGGCGGCGGGGTGTGGGCTGGGCGGCTTCGCCTCAGGGTGTCGTGCTCTCACCGTCCGCGTCGGTGAACTCGACGAGGCAGGTGTCGGGGGTGACCCAGGGGCGGAGGTCCGCTTGGACGCGGCCCCGGGAGGTGCGGTCGATGACCCGGCGGGTCATGCCCCGGTGCATCTGACACACGAGGGGGTCGACGACACCGTCGCGCAGGAACGGGCAACTCCGCAGGCAGATGTCCTGCCGCGTGTCGCCGACCGACGCGCCGAACCCGAGCGCGGTGAAGAAGTACGCGATCTTGTCGAGGTGCTCCCCGAGGTCGAGATCGGCGTAGGCCTGGTCGGGGTGGGTGGCATGGTCGGGCAACGCGCCGCCGACCATCTGATCGGCCCACGCCTCGCCGATGGCGCCGGCGGTCTCGACCGGGTCCGGCACCGCGTCTCGGAGGGTGTCCGCGGTCGCCGTGACGAGGCCGACGAACATCCCCATCGGCCCTTCGATCCCCGTGGGCGCGGCGGCGACGTAGCCGAACGACGGCCGTCCGGGCCCCGTGATCGGCATCCGCTCCCGGCGGATCAGCCCGGAGGCGAGGAGCCCGTCGAGGGTCTCGCGGGCCGTGCTCGCCCGCACCCCGACGTCGGTCGCGATCGTGGCGACGGTCACCGGCTCCCCCGCCTCGCCGAGACGGGTCAGCATCGTGCGCTGTGCGGGGCTCAACCGGGCGACGCGACGGAGTGCGTCGGCGACGGGGAGCACGCTCGGGCCGTCCTCATGGGACTGGACGCTCATGGTCGACACGTCGGCCCTCCCTCTTCCAGCAGCTCACGACCCTGCCCTGCGCACGCCGCACTGAGAAACGGTACTCCCGTCGGGCGGACTCGCCCGTGCGATCTGAGGTACCACCGCTCATTTTTGCAGGAGAATATCGGGTATAACCAGTCGAGACCCTGAGCACGGACCGGGAAGGACCCCATGACGCACGGCCACGACGCCACCGACAACCCCAGCGCCGCACCCCCGACACAGGGTCGGCACCCCGGCGCCGCCCGGGTGCTGACGATGTCGACCATCTCCTTCACCGTGATGTTCGCGGTGTGGCTGATGTTCGGCATCCTCGGCATCCCGATCCAGAAGGAGCTCGGCCTCACCGACCCCGAGCTCGCGTGGATCTCCGCCGTCGCCGTCCTCAACGGGTCACTGTGGCGCCTGCCGGCCGGGATGCTCACCGACCGCATCGGCGGCCGCAAGGTGATGATCGCCTTCCTCCTGCTCACCGCGATCCCGGCCTACCTCGTCGCCCACGCGAACTCCTACGGGATGCTGCTGCTCCTCGCGTTCCTCGTCGGCTTCGCCGGCAACCTGTTCACGGTGGGCGTGGCCTGGAACGCAGCCTGGTTCCCGCGACAGCGGCAGGGCTTCGCCCTCGGCCTGTTCGGCGCGGGCAACGTCGGCGCCTCGGTGACCAAGTTCATCGGCCCCGCCCTCATCACCGGCACGGCCGGGGTGACCTACTTCGGGTTCATCGAGGGCGGGTGGCGGCTCGTCCCCGTCATCTACTCGGTGCTGCTCGTCGTCCTCGCGGTGGCGACGTTCCTCATCGTCCCCCGTCAGGACCGCATGTCGGGGGCGAGCAAGCCGCTCTCGGAGATGCTCGCCCCGCTCCGGCACGTGCGGGTGTGGCGCTTCAGCCTCTACTACGTCGCCGTATTCGGCGCCTACGTGGCCCTGTCGGCATGGATGCCGAAGTACTACGTCTCCAACTACGGCGTCTCACTGCAGACCGCGGCGCTGCTCACGGCGACCTTCATCTTTCCCGCCTCGTTGCTTCGGCCGGTCGGTGGCTGGATGTCCGACCGGTTCGGCGCCCGCAGGGTGATGTACCTGACGTTCGGGCTCATGCTGCTGAGCAGCGGCGTCCTCATGATGCCCAACGGGCACGTCGTCATCAGCCACGCCGACGGGAGCCAGACCCAGCACCTCGCCTATGCCATCGGCCTCGTGCCCGTCGTCCTGCTCGTGTTCGTGCTCGGCTGCGCGATGGGCATCGGCAAGGCCGCGGTGTACAAGCACATCCCGGAGTACTACCCCGACAACGTCGGCTCGGTCGGCGGCCTGGTCGGGATGCTCGGCGGCCTCGGCGGCTTCTTCCTGCCGCCGCTGTTCGCCTACACCAAGGAATGGTCGGGCTTTCCCACCTCCACCTTCTTCGTGATCTTCGTCCTCACGGCGATCTGCGCCACCTGGATGCACGTGACGATCCTGCAGATGCACGAGCGGCACGCGCCGGAGATCGCCCGCGACATCGACGACCACCTCACCACCACCCCCACCCTTCACGACAGCGAGGTCCGCTCATGAGCAGCACTCCGTCCGAGGCCTCCACCTCGGGCTCCCGCGCCGGCGGGGAATGGTTGCAGTCCTGGGATCCCGAGGACGAGGCGACCTGGGACTCCGGTCTGGCGTGGCGCACCCTCTGGGTCACCACGTTCTGCCTGACCCTGTGCTTCATCGCCTGGTTCCTCCCCAGCGCGATCATCCCCAAGCTCAACGCCCTCGGATACTCCTTCACCAAGAACCAGCTCTACTGGATGGCGGCGATGCCGGGCCTCGCCGCCGGTCTGCTGCGCATCGTGTGGATGGTCCTGCCGCCGATCATGGGCACCCGCAAGATGGTGTCCCTCACCACCCTGCTCCTCGTGTTCTCCACCCTCGGCTGGGGCGTACGGGTGCAGCACCCGAGCGCGCCCTACTGGGAGCTCATGGTCCTCGCGTTCCTCGCGGGCATCGGCGGCGGCGCCTTCTCCGGCTTCATGCCGAGCACGTCCTACTTCTTCCCCAAGCGCATGCAGGGAACGGCCCTCGGCATCCAGGCCGGGCTCGGCAACCTCGGCGTCTCCATCGTGCAGCTCCTCACGCCCTACCTCATCGCCATCGGCGCCCTTGCCGTGTTCGGGGGCAGCCAGCAGATGGCCGTGCCGGGCAAGGCACCCAAGGAGGTGTGGTTCCAGAACGCGGCGTTCGTGTGGATCCCGCTCATGGTCGTCGGCGCGATCCTCGCCTGGACGATGCTCAAGTCGGTCCCCATCAAGGCCAACGTGCGTCAGCAGTTCGACATCTTCGGCAACGTCGACACCTGGTACATGACGCTGCTCTACATCATGACGTTCGGCACGTTCTCGGGCCTGTCCGCGCAGTTCGGCCTGCTCATGTCGAACCTGTACGGCATCGGCAACCCGGAGATCGTCTCCGGCACCGGCGCCGCCACCCAGGTGCTCATCCCGGGGTACTCGGTGCCCGAGGTCGCCTCGTTCGTCTTCCTCGGCCCGCTCATCGGTGCGCTCGCCCGGTTCGGGTTCGCCCCGCTCACCGACCGCATGGGCGGCGCGATCTGGACCCTCGTCTCCGGCATCGGTCTCGTCGCGTCCATCGCGTTCACGATCCCGGCGCTCACGCCCGACACGACCTCCGCCGACACCCTCCACGCCGGGTTCATGCAGTTCCTGTGGGGCATGCTCGCGATCTTCCTGTTCTCGGGCATCGGCAACGCGAGCACGTTCAAGCAGATGCCGATGATCTTCGAGAAGCGCCAGGCCGGCGGCGTCATCGGCTGGACCGCGGCCATCGCGGCGTTCGGCCCGTTCTTCTTCGGTATCGGGGTCAGCACCCTGGGCCCCGTCGCGTTCTACGTCATCGGGATCGTCTTCGCGCTCATGTGCATCGGGATCACATGGATGCGGTACGCGCGGAAGGGAGCGCCGAAGCCGAGCTGATCGACGCGAACTCGACCGAGGAAGCGTCGAGAAGGCGTCGAGGATGACGAAACGGCCGGTGCCCGGACGAGGGAGGAACTCCCCACTCCGGGCACCGGCCGTTCGCCGTTCGAAAACCAGAACGGGGAAGCGACCGGGCGTGACCCCTGATTCCACGCCCGGACGACTTCCCCGTCGATTCGAGATGTCGAACCGTTTCGGTGCGGCCTGCCACCGCACGACAGACGTTACGGCGGCCACCCGGGGGCTCGTCATCCGACTTCCGGATGAAGCCGGGTCACCCTCAAGTCGCACGTCCGTCTCACCCGCCGGGGGGACCTCCAGCGCCGTGGGCGCAGTGGGGCGAGCTTCCCCGCCGCGAATGTCGTTCGGCGGCAGGGGATGCCACTCAGACGCGCGCGAACAGCACGCGGTACTCGTCCTCGGAGACGGGGTCGACGTCGGCGGAGTACTGCCCCGGCAGTCGCTCCTCGAGGAGATCGGCGATGCCGGAGGGGTCGGAGTTGACCACGACGCGCACGAGTCCCTGGGGCGGCAGCCCCATGAGCACGCCGAAGATGGCCGACTGACGGATCACCGGGTCGAGTTCACGGGCGTCGAGCTCGGGGACGTAGGGCCCGCCGCACGCGCCCCCGCACCCGCCGCACCCTCCGCCGCCGTTGCCGCCCTCACCGCTACCGCATCCGTCGCTCATGACCTGCCTCTTCTCGTCCTGCCACCGGCCGCACGGGTGCCGTCACCCGGGGGCTCGTGTGGGGGGTGGTGTGTGGAGGCCGCGGCGCCTCGCCACGACTCGCACGAGCAAGCGTAACGACGGCGACCTTGGTGACAGACTGGCCGGGGGGTGGCCCCGGGGCTCCGACCGCCGCGCCGCCCTCCCGACACCCGACAGGAGACACCGATGCTGGTCCGAGAGATCATGACCGCGCCCGCCGTCCGCATCCACGCGGAGGCCGCACTCGACGACGCCATCACCCTGCTGGCCAGCAAGCGCGTCACGCTGTTGCCCGTCGTCGACGACGACGACCACCTCATGGGCGTCCTCAGCGAGATCGACGTCCTGCGCCGGGCCGTCGAGCCGGACGCACGGGCGCGGGCGAGCCAGCTGCCCGACAGCCCTCCCCTGCCGCGGCACATCACCGAGATCATGACGACGGACCCGGTGACGACCTCGGAGGGCGCCGACGTCGCCGATCTCGTCGACGTCTTCGTCGACACCTCGATCAAGAGCATCCCCGTCGTGCGCGGCGAGCAACTCGTCGGCATCGTGAGCCGCAGCGACATCATCCGGGCCCTGTGGCGCAGCGACGAGGAACTGCGTGACGAGCTCCTCTCCGTGTTCGCCGACTACGGCCAGCAGTCGTGGTCGCTCGACGTCGAGCACGGCGTCGTCACGATCCGCGGCACCGGCTCCACCCGCGACCGTGACGTCGCCGTCGCGATCGCCCGGTCCGTCCTCGGTGTCCGCCGGGTCCGCACGGAGGAGCGGGGGTGAACGACCCGTTCCCCGGCTCCGACCCGCGGGGCGGACACGGCCCCCACGACCTCTCGGGTCGACCGCAGGACCGGGTGGAGAACGGCGCGCCCGGGGCGTCCTCGACCTCGGAGGAGGGGGTGCCGCAGGTCCGCACCGACGCGTCTCGGCAGCGACCCCGCCGTGGCCGCGCCCCGTTGATCGCGGGGGTCGTGGGCGCGGCGGTGCTCGTCGGGGCCCTGTCTCTCGGCACCCTGCAACGCGATCCGGCACCGGCCGCGGACTCGGCCGCCACGACCACCCCCACCGCCCCGGCGACTCCCGGCAGCACCACGGCGGACGGCAGCACCACGGCGCCCGGGGACACCGAGGCGCTCATCGCGTCGATGCAGCGACGGGAGAAGGACGACCCCCTCGCCATCGGGCGTGTCGACGCCCCCGTCGTGCTCATCGAGTTCTCCGACTGGCGGTGCCCCTTCTGCGCCCAATGGGCCAGGACCACCCGGCCGGAGCTGCAGAAGTACGTCGACGACGGCACCTTGCGCATGGAGTACCGCGACATGCCGATCTTCGGTGCGGAATCCGAACTCGCCGCGCGTGCCGGTCGCGCCGCCGCGCGGCAGGGACGATTCTGGCCGTTCTACGACGTCGTCTACGGAGCGGCACCCGAACGCGGCCATCTCGAGGTGTCCCCGGAGAAGCTCACCGCGTTCGCCCGCCGGGCCGGGGTCGCCGACCTGGAGAAGTTCGACGCCGACATGCGCTCGGTCGAGGTGGCGGCCGAGATCAGCCGGGACCTCGCCGACGCCCGTCGCCTGGGCGCCCCGAACAGCGTTCCGCTGTTCCTCATCGGCAACGAGGCCATCAGCGGCGCGCAACCCACCGAGGTGTTCGTCCAGGCCGTCGAGCGTCAGGCCGCGACGGCGCAGTGACCCCCACGCCCACGCCCACACCCACGCCCACGCCCACGCCCACGCCCACGCCCACGCCCACGCCCACGCCCACGCGACCATGACCGAC
>NZ_DAMBGD010000023.1:0-63244 GCF_032060985.1 Mobilicoccus sp. | reverse complement strand
CCCAGGGTGGGGAAATTCGATGAGCGCCCCTGGGGACTTTCGCCGAGCGCCATCACATTCGGTGTCCAGACCTTCGGAGACCTGCATCTGGGGTTCGACAAGAACGAACGGGGAGCCGCCCGCCTTGGCGCTGGCAGCAATGGCCTCCGGCGCACCGTGCGAGAACCACACCGCTCCCCCGGCTCCCGCGCCGCCCGGGTAGGCGACGACGACGGGGAACCTCGTGGCCGCGTTCGCCGGGTCGTCGTACTGCGGCGGCAGCCAGACGAACACCTTCATCGTCACGCCCGACGAGGCGCCGTTCAGCCTCGTCACCAGAGCCCGGCCCGGAATGCCTTTGACCTTGAAGGGCTTCCAAGCCCCGCCCGTCGGCGAGGTGGACACTGCCTGCGACGTAGTGGATCGCAGAGCCGTGGGGCCGCCGACTGTCGACGGTATCCCGGCCCGTGTGACCGGCACAGTCCCTGACGGGAGCTCAGAGGTCACCGGCCCGCTACGTGAACAACCGGTGACCCCCAATGCACCGACCATGACCACCGTCAGTGCCACCATCCGCCTGTACTGCATGAATCGATCCTCGGTCCGCCCCCATCACGCGCTCAAGGGCGATTCAGCCAGCGGCCCGCGAGAAGCCTCAGTCGGGCCTCAGCCAAGTGACCGTAGAGGCACCGCCAGCCCACAGCGCAAACTAATCTCGTCACCGCCTCTTCCGGACCGGCCCGGAGCCCGCCGACGGCAGCCGGCAGGTGGCCCCTGTCAGGGGCGGTCGTCGTCAGAACGGCTCATGCGATATCGCGTCGGATCCGATCGACTGCGTCCACGTCGAAGAGGTTCCCTGGAAACGGCTCGGTCTCCGCGGGCCGAGCGGCCTCGAGTTGCAACTGACGTGCAATGGCACGCCCCAATTCGATGGGCACGGCGTTCCCGATCTGCCGCGAGATCTCGGTCCGAGAGCCGACCCATTTGTAGTCGTCGGGAAATCCCTGCAACAGCGCTCCCTCATACAGGGTGATGGCGCGGTCCTCGGAAGGGTGAAGATAACGCCCCTTCTCTGGCTTTGTGAACTCGGTGCGGATCGTGACCGATGGCTTGTCCCAGTGCAGGCGCCCCATCACGTCCCCGGCACCGGTCGTGAAGCCCCGCCAGCATGGCGCCTGGAGAGCGTCTGGGAGATCGTAGCGGCTGCCTCCCGCGGGGATGCAGCGGAAGCGTGCCTTGGAGGTGGACGAGTATGTCCGATCGACGTGCAGTTGGCGAGAGGTGAAAGGGCCTCGATAACCGTCGGCTCGACGCGTCGGGACGATGTCCTCCAGGTCGACGTAACGAACTTTGGACCTTACCCGCCGAGCGGCGAACGCATCGCGGACCGTCAGGTGTCTTCCTGCATGCGTGGCCTTCGGCAACTCCGGGACGGGGCGGTCACGGCGGTAGCCGATGAAGATCGTACGGCGGCGGGCCTGGGCGCACCCGTAGTCGGCTGCGTTGAGGACGGCTGCGATGAAGTCGTACTCCCTCAGACGGCCCCCTGGACCGACCTCCGCGGTGAGTGCCGCATATTCGGGGGCCTTGGTGAATGCCCCGACGTTCTCGAGAACGAAGTATCGGGGCCGGGCCCTGACCACGACCTCGACGTACTCACTCCACAGTTTGCTGCGCTCGTCGTCCGGGTCCTGCAGGCCGAGACGGGAGAAGCCTTGACACGGCGGGCCGCCGACGATGACGTCCACGCCGGGGACCTCATACGTCGCGAGCCACTTCTGGATCGGCATCGCCGCAATGATGTCGCCGTGGTTGACCGCATAGGTCGCCGCTGCCGCGTGATTGAACTCGACCGCGCCTGCGATCCGATAGCCGGCCTGCTTGAAGGCCTCGGAGAATCCACCGGCCCCGGCGAACAGGTCGAGCACCGTCATGCCCCGGTCGTCGCCGAGGGCGGCCTCGGACGACGTAGGGGGCAGGATGGTGGGCATGAAGGACAGCCTAGCCGGCTTCCAGGTCCCACCCCGGCACCGTCCGACCCTCGACGCGGTCGCGACGGATTCCACCGAGGGGAGCGTCGCGCCGCGGTCGGGCCCCGCCCCTCGCCCCACCACGGACCCACGCACGGCCGCCCAGATGTCCCGACAGGCGCGCAAGGACACCACGCCCGAGATGCTGCTCCGCCGCGAGCTGCACCGTCGCGGCCTCCGCTATCGGATCGAATACCCACTCCCGGGAATGCGACGACGGCGCGCCGACAGCGCGTTCACCCGCGCCAAGGTCGCCGTCTTCGTCGACGGCTGCTTCTGGCACGCCTGCCCGCAACATGCCACCAGCCCCGCCAACAACGGCGCCTGGTGGGCCGAAAAACTGCGCCGAAATGTGGAACGAGACAGGGAGACCGACGTCCACCTACAGCAGTGGGGTTGGACGGTCATCCGCGCTTGGGAGCACGAAGACCCGTGCGAGGTCGCCGAACGCGTGGCCAGGGAAGTCAGAAATTGATCAGAGCGCTACCCCAGGGTCGACCTGGTCAGCGCGGGTGTCCCTGGCGTATCTCTTGAAGCACCGAGTCGAGCAGGCCCGGCACATCGCTCCCGCCCAAGACCAGCTGACGATCGAGCAGCCGATTCGACGTCTCGCACGAGGTCTCGCTCACCAGCGCACAACCGTGACAGGCGGAAAGATTCAGTTGCGAAGCGCCTTGTTTGTCGCTCTCGATACAGACGGGGTCGTTAGAACACAGATCGGCGTCCTCCAGCGCTGCGACGATAAGGGGCACGAGCTTCGCTGGCTCCCCGAGTCGTACGAGCCCGCCGAGCGTTCCCTGAGCGTCGCCCGCCGCCGTGTAAATGAGCACTCCGGCCGTCTTGTCCACACGATCCGGATTGGCGTAGATCCGCTCCTGCAGCGACGCCGAGGAGTAGCCGCTCTCGAAGGCGAGCCGTCGAATGAGTAGATGGGCGAACGTGTGCAGGGCAACGTACCGGGGGTCCGGCGGATCCAGTCGCTGGACCGCCCAGGGCAACTCTTCTCGCCGCCGCTTGAGGATGGCCGCTCGAGCCTTCACCGCTGGAATCTCTTCCCAGGCCGCGAGCAGCTGCTCGTCGAACCTCAGGAAGATCCCTTCGCCGTAGACGTCGATCGCCGGGTAGGTGGGATGGCGGTAAGAGTCCGGCCCGAGGTCGGCGCGGATGAACGCAGCGTCTGGCCGGAACCGCCGAAACCCACGCAGCGCCCGTACCTCACGGAGCCTGCGGACTTGCCCGACACCCGAAACCATCTCCATGAGGCGCTTCGGACCGTCGACCTCGTCAAGTTGCCGTCCGTCCACGACGAAATCCCCGGCGTTCTGGTCACGGCGGTTGGCGAGCTTGCCCAGCATCGCCGCCCACTCGCCGTCCTTCAGGTCAAGGAGCATGTCCTCGGAGTGCGACCCCCCACCCTGGGCGATGGCCAAGACATCGTCCGGGGTGCCCCCGAGTTCGTCCGCGATCCAGCCTGCGACCATCTCCGCCTGCGGCCCCCCGTTGTCGTCGACGACCTTCTGGAAGTAGACATGCGCCCGCACCTTGTCGGCGAACTTCACGGACGCGGGCCGGGCTTCGGGGATATCCAATGCCGAGATGCGTTCGGCCATGTAATTGCCGGTCGCTCCTCGCTGGGTCGCAATCAGATCGTGCGGGCAGTGCCGGTCTCCCGAGATCTCATCGTCCTCCCAAGGCTGGCGGCCTTCGCACCTGATGTGGTCACGGGAGAGTGCCTTGCGCCCGATGAGTTCACTCAGGGATCGGCGGGCCTTGCAGCCGTCGCAGACCACGAAGAGAGAACCGAGCCCCTCGCCAGCATCAGTGATCTTGCGGAAGCTCAATTGCTTGTAGGCGCGGCAGACACGGATGTTTTCCTCCACACCTGCTTCCCGACACGCGTGGGCCCACCTGAACCAGGGAATGTCCTGGATGTGGCTGCCGCCGTCGCAGACGGCGACGAAACGCATCGGCACGAGGACTCCACCGCAAGCGCAGTGGTTGTCCCACTTGCCTTTTTTCTTCCCGGTCATACTCCCGAGCCGTTCGCATCGCTCGCAGAACCGCCAGGCGGGGAAGCGCCAGTAACGCAGCGCTGCAGAGTCGACGGCCGCCCAACCCGGGTTCGTGGGTGGCTCCCGCAACACGCCTGACCCCAGACGCTCCTTGAGGCGCGTGCAATGCACCTCTGGGGAACGCCCACGGTCCCACCATGATGTGTCCGCTGCAATGAGGGACTCGCCTCGGATGTCGGTGATCGCGCCGACCCCGAAGGGACTGATCGTCTCGGGCAGACGCAACTCATGCCGGATGCTATCCACGGGACACCTCCTCGAACGGCTCACGAACTTCGATCGTCACGTTCGGGTCCACCGAACGCATGGAGTCTCCCACCAGCCACTCGGACCCGGGCTCGCCGAACCGTCTCACCAACACCTCTCCGGGGGTCGCGCCCCGCTTTTCGTATGAAAGGCGCTCACCCGCCTGGCGGGCTCTCTCGGCACGCACCTGCCATTCCCCCCGCAGGAGCCGCAACTGTTCCTCCGTCTCAGCGCGCTCGAAGCCGTCGGCTCTCTCGACGACGTCGAGAAAACGACTGACCAGGGCCGAAACCGCGGCATCGATGGACGGTACGGACGGGTCGAGTTCACCGGCCGCCTCATTGGGTGCCAGCGCTGGAACCGCCTGGCGGACCAGAGCGATCAAGGCGCCAGCGAGCGAACGATCGCGTGAAGCGAGGGACCACGGGGTGACGCTCGTCGGTTCGACGCTCCGATACAGAGCCTCGTGACTCGCACGGAACGTCTCGAAATGGGATCGGTCACGTGCCCTGTTCGATCGGAAGAGGGTGACGATCAGGCCACGGACGGAACCACGACCGACACGACTTGTCGACTGGATGTACTCCGACGTCGTCTTGGGCTGACCGACCATGAGCATGACAGCCAACCGGGGGATGTCGATTCCGACGGACAGCATGTTCGACGAGAGGACCACGTCCACTGCATCGGTGGACTGCTCGACGCGGCGCTGGAGCGCTTTGAGGTCTCTCGGCAGTTCCTCCGCCCTGCGCCTGCTAGTGAGTTCGAGAACCCGCGAGGCAGAGATAGGTCGGTAGTTGATCCCGAGCCGGGAGGCGCGGGTCTCCAACCGTGCATCGACGTCGTCTGCGACCAGGGTGTTGCTCCGGCCCAGCTCGCGGAGGCTGTTGTGGTACATGACCACGGTCCAATAGGCGTCCTTGGGTGCGCCCGACCGCGACACCTCTGCAAGTTCCAGGAGAGGCGTCGTCGCGGAGACCACGGCCGTGGTCTGGGGGAGCGATTGCGGCATGAGGCCGGTGTAGAGGCGCCCCTCACCGGTGGAGGCCGGCACTGAGAAGAACGTCTGGTCGTCGTCCAAGCCTGCAGGCGGGTAAAGGTCGACAGTACGCCCATAGAGGCTGTTGACCTGCTCGGCAGCCGCCCGGATGGTGGCCGTCGACGCCACGATCTTCGGCCGGTGCCCGGCGGACTCGAGAAGGACCTGGAGCACAGCATCGAAGACCGCGACCGTGGTGCCCAGCGGCCCCGATAGAAGATGCAACTCGTCCTGGATGATCAGGGACGGTTGCAGAAAGGCCGTGCCCAGCCCGAGCAGACGCCCGGCGCGAGGTTCGAACTGCAGTCGGGCGAACTTGTCCACCGTCGCCAGCAGGATCGTGGGCGGTTCCTCATAGAGGCCCTCGTCGACCACCTGCAGCGGGAGATCTTCGAAGAAGGGGCAACCGGGGTCGACGCAGTGGGCGACGACCCTGTTGCCTTCGCGCTTGACGCCGTACTCATTCGCCCGCCCCTGCTGCCCGGGCAAGCTCGGGGTCTGGCACCAAGGGCAGCTCTCCACCTGGAACCCGAACGCTTCCTCCGGCCGCTTGGCCTTCAGGAGCCTTTGCAAAGAGCCGAGCGCGTCCTTGTGGCTACCCGGGGTGACCTCGTTGCCGACCCAGAGTCCGATGGAGAAGGGGGACATCCCTCGGACGCGAGGGTCGTCCCGGCGCATGAGTTCCATCGCGCAGATGAGAGCAGCCGCCCGCTGGAACTGCTGCGACGTCAGAAGCCTGAGTGTGTAGCGAGTGATGACCGCCGTACCGCCGCCCTCCGGGCCGTGGGCGAGGCGCCGGCGGAAGATCTCGATGGCCGCGAGGCCGAGGTAGGCCTCGGTCTTGCCGCCACCGGTCGGGAACCAGATCAGGTCCACAAGCTCGCGGTCGTCGTGCCTCGGGTCCAGGGTCGAGGCGAGGGCGATGAGCAGAAAGCCGAGCTGGAAGGGACGCCAGGCCGACCGGCTCTTCTGGCTGCTCAACCAGCTCCCCTGCTGCATTTGTAGTTCCATCGCCGTCATGCCGAGTGCGAAGGCGCGACGGATGTGCGGGACGCGCTGATCACGGAGGGCTTGGACGCCGTCCGCCATGCGCTGGACAGACAGCTCCGACCGCCTGACTATCCGATCGGCGACCTCGACGTCCTCGCCGAAATCGGGTACTCGGTCGCGTTGTCGTCGGACCCAAGCGTCGAACGCGTTCACGAATGCCTCGAGTGCTTGCAGCACCTCCTCGGGATCCTGCTCGATCGAGGCGAGAGTGAGTAGGTCGAGAGCCTTCGACTCGGGGGCGCCCTGCTCGAAAGTGGTTGTCTCGACGGCAGGCACTACGAAAGAGGGTACTGGGCTCAGCCAGACCCTGGTGCATGTGTCGTCCTCGACATCCCAGTCCGACGCCATCCCATGACCCACCGCGTAGACCTTGCAATTGCGGTAGCGCAGTCGGATCTCGGCAGCCTCGGGATCCGAGTCGAATCTGTGGGTCTTGTCGTACTCCAGGAAGCGGGAGCCCAGTGGTACCCGCACCGCGAGGGCAACCTGGAAGAGCATGAGGGAGATGTCCTCCCGCTCGTCGCCTGTGCTCTTGGCGGTCACGCGGACATGGACGGTGACGAGCCATTGCTCACCGTAGGCGCGCCACCGGGTACCGATCTGGATCGGGACGCCCCCGACGGTCTTCGCCAGCGGGGGCTCATCCCGAGAGAGTGCGAGCCCCGTCAGTGTGTGTGGCGTGCGTGTCCACCGCTTCGGGCCCTCGTCATTGACCTGTGCATAGGTTCCGCACTCGAAGTCGACCACCACCGACGGGGTATCGATCACGAAGCTCACGGCAACGGACGAGGGGCGCCAGTCCTCCGCAAGCGGGACGTCTGCGCCAGATTCCTCGACGTCGCCCTGTTCGACGTCCGCCGACACGGTTTGATCGTCGATGCCGGCGGCGGCCACAGACGACGGCTCGTCCCTTCCCAGCTCGATCGGAAAGAGCATGCCCACGACGTACTGTCGGTGGGGCGGATTGAGGGTCGTCTCGTGGGGGCCCTCTTCCGGCCCCACGTATGCGGCCCGCAGGTGGGCCAGCGCTTCCTCCTGCAGGGGCGTCAGGTTCATCGCTTCTCCAGTGGCTTCAGAAGTGTCATGAGAGCCCTCTTGTCTGCCTTCGACACCAGGATGTGCAGCGCAACGCGGGCCCGTGTCACGGCTACGTAAAATGCCGCGATCGACCGGTCGTCGTACTCACCAGGCAGACCGCACACGACGACGTGCTCGGCCTCCAGTCCCTTGGCGTACCGGGGGCTGGTGATGGTGACGCCCCTCGGTGATGTGTAGGGGGAGGCCGTGGATCCGACGTCGATGATCCAGATGTCGCGCTTTCGCACTCCCTGTGCAGCGAGGTCGACGGCCTTGGACTCGGCAGCCCCGAGAGGGTCAGCGGCGTCGCCGATCGTCACCCAATTGACGGCCTCACCGGCCACGATGCCCGGGTCGCCTACATCCGCTCCGAGGTACTCCTGCACCACGTGCACGATCGCCTTGGTGTTGCGCACGTTGGTGCCCAACGAGAACAACGCGCCCTCGGAGCTCACCAACTCGTGCACGTCCGGGTCGAACTCACCGTCGACGCGCGCTTGATTGTTCGGGTCGAGGAACATTCGCCACCGACCGGCTGCGCGGCCCCCCTTGACGGCGTTGTCGAAAGCGTCCATGCCTTCGGCATTCATCAGGTCTTGGGCCTCGTCCACGAAGACGACGTCATACGACGTGCCCTCGGCGAGCTCCGCAAAGGGTGTCAGGTCGATCCCGAACCCCTGGACGAGCGACCCGAAGAAACGTGTGAGTTCGGGCGAGCGGTAGGTGATGAGAACCGAACGGCCCCGTTGCGCCTCCTCGCGTGCCGCCTCTGCCAGGATCAGGGATTTTCCGGTACCTGCGCCTCCGTAGACGAGCAGGCGGGGGTTGACGGCCAGACCGGCAAGTACTCGGGCCTGGCCCTGCGTGGCGATGACCTGCTCTTCCAGTACGGCACCGCGATGCACGTCCACCACGGGGAGGCGGGTGAATTCCCCATACAGGCGGTCGCGCAACTGCCTTGCCGACGCGACCGGCACCTTCGGTGGCGTCTGGGGAGCGGCCTCGGCCACCCGGTCGAGCGCCTCGGTCAGGCCGTGGACGGTTGCTGCCTCCCGAGCCCACCAGTGCGAAGAGTCCCATTCCACACTGGGAGGTGGCGAATCGATGTCCGGGGTGAACACGACGGCCTCGGCCGCAAACCAGCCGAGACCGTCCTCTCGCAGGATCGTCTTCAAGGCATACATCCCGCCGCGCGCCTGCTCCATCGGCGATTCACGGAGCTCGTGCCAGTCTTCGCGCCGGTCGACGCTGTACCACTTGCCGTCATACTTGCGCACGCCGCCGCCCTTGACCTCGACGAGAAAGACGACGCCCTTCCAGAAGACGACGAAGTCGACCTCCGCCTGTTGTTTGAATCGGTGACTGCGCAGCTTTACGGAGTGAAACGCCACGGCATCGTCGGGACCGTCGATCCGGTGGAGAAGCTGCGCAAGGCGCGTCTCTGCCGAACTCAGGCTGTTCGATTCGATGTCTTTCAAGGCGGGGACGATGATCATCCTTGCTGTACCTTCCACAGGTCCTTGTAGTCGTGGTAGCCGAGGAAATCATTGGCGGCCCCGAAGTTGTCGGCGACATCGACGATCAGGCACTCCTCCTTACCGCCGTTCTTGGGCCCACGAAGGCCGCGGCCCGCCATCTGGATGTATGAGCTTGGGCTGAACGTCGGCCGCGCGATGTAAAGGGCCCGGACGCCTGGGGCGTCGAACCCCTGGATGAGGAGATCGCAGTTGGCCAGGATGCGGATCTCGCCCTTCTTGAACCTCTCGATCGTGTCCCTGCGTTCCTGCCGCCCGGTCTGGCCGCTCACCGCAGCAGCCGATACCCCCCGGTACCGCAGCGTCGCAGCGAGCACCTGGGCGGACAGGACACTCGGGGTGAAGACCAGCACGGGCCAGTCCGGGTCGAGGCTGAGGATATGGTCGACCAGGATCTTCAAACGTTGCTGGTCGCGGCCGAGTTTCTCCAGAACCCCACGCTGGACGAACCTCCGGTCTCGGATATCCATTTCGTCCTTCGCCGAGAGGTCGTAATCGACGCCCGGGAGCACCTCATGGCGCACCTTGGCCAGAACTCCCAGCTTCTGCAACTCCCGGTAGGCGTCTCCCTCGATCCCCTCCATACGGCGATTGTCGAATCTCGCCGCCAGTTCCTTGGTCGCTTCACTCTCTCGAGCATTGCCCTTGAACGGCGTGGCCGATAGGCCCACGAGCGGCCGGGCCCAGTTGTGCCCATCAACGCCCAGCTGTCGGAACAGTCCCGTATAACGCGTCGACCCACCCGTCCGGTGAGCCTCGTCTACGAACACTGCGCTAGGGGACCGGAGCCACTCGTATGCGGGCTCGTCCAGGACAGAGGCGAGTTTGGCATCCGTGGCCACCACGACGCTGAACTCGGTGTCGGGTTCGCGGACAGTGTTGGTCGACCACAGTCGGCCGATCGACAGGGGGCGCTCGTCCCCGAGGTGTCGCCACACCAGCCCGAATGTCTGTACTGCCTGCTCACAGAGCTCGACCGACTGCGCGATCCACAGCACCGTTCCCTTCAAGACGTCGTCCTTGAAGAGCTTGAGAAGGGTCTCCGTCGCCACGCGAGTCTTACCTGCACCCGTGGGCAGCTCCACCATGCCCTTCAGCGCACGCCCTTCCGGGGACTTCGTCGTGAGCACCTGCCGCAGCTGCTCGCTCACGTTCTTCTGGAAGTGGTGCAGATCTCCCAACCGCACCGCGCCAGGGACGAGGAACTGATCCGGCTGCCGGTCGGCAGGACGACCCGCGAAGCGGGGCGCAAACCCCATCTTGCGCAGCCAATCGATGGTCTTACCGCCTCCCACCCATTCCTCGGGGACGTCCTCGAACCCCTCCTGGACAAACTGGTCGCGGAGCTCCTTCACTGCGTCACTGCCGTATACGACGAGGAAAAGCTCGGCGACGCTGGTCCGCGTGTTCACCAGACCCTGCGCCTCCAACGCCTGCCACAGGCCGTTCGGAAGTTTCTCCCTCAGCGTGTCCTCGCCGAAGAAGATGTCGAGACGGTCCGCGTCGGACGCCGCTGCCCTGGCCTCCTGGCGCGCGCGCTCCAACATCTGGTCCACCGCGACCTGCTGGACTTTCTCCAGGTCCAGATTGGACAGACGCATCCCCAGGGCGACGTTCAGCGTCGCGAGCAACTGCTGATCCGACAGTGACTTCGGAGCGACGATGCTCGATCCGGAGCGAATCAGGTATGGGAGCACCTGATCTTCGACGCCGTCCTCGGTCGACACGCGTTTGGTGATGCTCAGCGCGCGGGTGACCACGACGCCGCGAAGCTTCTCCTGGTCGACGGCCCAGTTCGACTTGAGCCCGGGGAAGAGGTCGAAGAGAAGTTCGGGCTCCTGCTCACCTTCGACGATGGTCGAGAAGGAGAAACTGTCCTCGAACCGTTTACAGCCGCATAGACGCACGTAGTCGTCCACGAGGTCCGTCGCGACACGCAGGTACGGTCGTTGGCGGCCCGCCAAAAGCCGTTCTTGCTCATCCGTCGTCGCGAGATAGACGTTCGCCACACGCTGCCGCTCGATCGTCTGGCCCACCCGCGCCGGGACGTGGATCAAGCGACCGCCTGTGGCATCCACAGCCCGAGCACCGGCGAGTACGAATTCTGCCAGTATGTCGTCCCGCACGTTCTTGGGAAATGTTTCCCGATCAAGGGCCTCGATGAACAGGCGTGCCGGAACGTCCGTGAGTTCCCGCGGCAGATCGAGCAGGTCTTCCAAGGCCCTCGGCGCCCGGGAGAGGGTGAGCAGCCCTTCATAGCGAACCAACGAACCCGACACGATGTCCGTCGGGCGTCTCGGACCGTCATTCGACGCGACCACGCCGTAGGCGCGGATCGCCCAACACGCGGGGGAGGGGACGGTTCGCGTCCGGTGCGCCGACACATCCTCCGCTGTCCACCCCAGCTTGGGGTTCTCGGCAGCGAGGGCAGAGGTCCACTCCATGAGGATCGCGGAACCGGCATGGGCTTCCGCCAGCTGAACGAGCACGGACACCGGGCCCGGACCTGCATGCTCGTCGAAATCGACCCTCTCCGCGGCCGCCTCGCCAGGACCCAGGGTGCCGTTGAACGCCGCCAACGCCGAGATCTGATAGCGCGCGGACTCGGCCTCAAGTTCGAGGGGGAACTTGGGCACCACCTTATGGACGACGCCGGCCGCATGCGCGAGCTTGGGCACACAGAGCTCGCGGTCGAGCACGAGACTGCGCGTTCCGACCAGGGCGGGAACGTCGACGACCTCGGAGGCGGGCGCCCAGCCGCCACCCATGATGGGGACCGGGATGTCCTGATCCCTCCGCTGGAAGATCAACTCCGCCGCTCGCTTCAGCTCCACGGCGTCGATCGAGGCCCAAAAGCGCTCAGCTTCCTCCGGCGATGAATCCGGCCCGAGGCTCTCCAGGCGCCGCTCGAACACTACATGCGGATCGAGTTCCCGGAACCCCAGCCTCCTGAGGGCGGCTTCATTTCCCTCGAGAGCGAGGAAGTCGGGGTCGATGAAGGCCGCCCCCTCGAAGCTGATGTCGTCGACGGGGCGTAGGAACACGTGTCCGCAGTCTCGCGGGGTCTTGAGACCGGCGGTCGTGGGGATGATGTGCGTTTCGGCCAGTTCGGGATGCTTGCCGATCCGGTCCGCCGTCAAGGCCACAGCTCGGCTCGCACCTACAGCGCCGGACTCGGCCCAGGCGCGTAGCCAGGAGCGAAATCCTATCGACCGCACGCTGGACAGGAGACGCGTCTCGGCGCGCGGTGTCATCTCTTGGCCAGGTTCCAGAAGATCGGCCATGAAGAGCGCACGCAGGCGCGTCCTGCGAGTGTTGTCCAAGTAGCAGCTCCAGTGAGGCACCGGTTGCCCTGGACAGTCCTCCGACCATGCGCGCAGAAAGGGATGCCCGATCTCATAGTCCGCGATGTCGCCGAAATCGAGCGGAGTCAACTCGGAGGGCGAGTGGAGTTCACCGCCGGCATCGGGGATGAGCTCCCCCGCCGCCGCCAGGGGCGGCACGTGGGCCGTCATCAATCTGTCGCCGAACGACAGCACCTCCCGACCACGTGCAGGAAGAAACTCGAAGTGGGCGGCGGGGTCCGTCGGAGACGACAATTCGGGCATGAGGTCAACGAACATCTGCGCCATTCGCAGAGCGATCTCACGGTTGTACCGGTTCTGGAGGAGGGTCGTCCGGTCGTCGTTGACGCTCCAGGGAGCGTTGAAGAGGGCGGAGGCGCTGGTCTTGTCCTGCAACGGGAAGTAGGACCAGAATTCGCCGATCGGGCGGGCTGATCGTTCAACCGGGACGGCCACCGTGAGCTTGATCCGCTCCCGGGCGACCGCCTCGCCGACCTCCTTGCGCGCATCAATACTTGGGCAGAACATGTCGGTTGCGACGAGCCAGGTGCTTCCGGCCCCATCGGGGGCTTCGATGCTCAGGCGATTCGTGGTCAGCTGGCGCGAGACATGCACACGGTCGTACTGCCTGTCGTCGTCACCCACGATCCGCATACGGACTTCACCGACAGCGCCCACGAAGAGGAGAAACTCGGAGCGGAAAGCTTCGATCTCCTTCTGAAGCTTGTCGACACTCGCCGCCGCGCCCGGAAGACGGACGACGGTCGATGCCCATGAACATAGGTCCCGGAGCACGAGGTCATCCTCGATCTCTCGAGCGGGATTTGCGATCAGCGTCGCGGTGCGGAGGATAGGCAGCCTCTGTCCACGGGCCAACGGACGGACATGCTCTTGAGCCCGTGGTGAGTTGAACTCGAACGACACCGACCGGCTGAAGATCTGGGGCTGGTCAGTGATCGCCAACACCGACTTGAAGCCCAGACCGAAGCGGCCGATCTCTTCGCCGTGCTTGGCACTCAAGTGGGCGTGCATCAGCGCCGTCAGTCCGCCAGTGTCGAAGGGGGAGCCCTCGTTTGCGCAGTACAAGATGCCGCGGCCACGGTCCAGCACAATCTCCACCCGGCCGCGTGTTCCGCCTGTACTCACGGCGACGGCGTCTGCTGCGTTCTGCACGAGTTCCAGCAGGGTGCGATTGGCGTAGCCGCCGACCCTGATCGACTGTTCGAGGTTGGCATGTTCCACGATCAGGTTCGGGTTTGCCTGGTACGCCCCGATCGCAGCTGCGAAGAGTTCCTCAAGCGTCCGCGTCAACGCGCGATCGTTCAGCCAATCCCCCACGGCCATGCGACGTCCCTTCGTCAGTCTGATGCGCTGACCAGCATCGGAGAGGGCCTGGCAGGGCACCCCCTCTTCCGGTGGCGGTCGCGCCGTCCGTGCTGCGAGTGTCATGCGGCTCTCGTCGATCATTCATCAGGGTAGATCGTCCGGTTTCGGAAGAGGGTCCAATGCCAGCGAAAGATGTTGTAGGGCACGGTGACCCGCTTAGAGCGAGGGTTGCATGGAAGGACAGGCTCCCACCCACCCAGATCAGGACGCCCGCGATGCCTCCCATCTACTGAACCGTCTACCCAAGGTGTGAGTGACGACAGGCGGGGGATCGCATCGTGTGGAGTCCGCGGTTCAAGGACAGCTGGGTACCAGTGAAGACCCGGCGGAGTCAACTTCCCGCCTTCGAGAAGAACGTCCGGCCGTGCGTCAACCTCATCGGCAGCAGGATGAAGATGCCCTGGTAGGAAGTTCGCCGCGGTGCCCCTGTCTGCCCGCCATTGGGACGTCAGAGGAAGTCGATGACCGGAGGTGCGATCACACTCGGGAGGTAGCGAAGTGGAGCGGCAGTGGCCCAAACCTGGCGTTCATGCTGAGCAGGGTCCCGGGCAGAAGGGTGGAGAGTGAGGGGCGGCAGTCGATGGGACTGTCATGACCCCACGTGCCAAGGCCGAACAGCTGCCCACCGCCGGTGGGGGCGAACAAGAGCGTGCGTCAGGCTTCGAGTTGACCCTCGGGCACGTCCTCGACGCCGCGCAGATCTCGCCGGACGACGTTCTGGTCATCCGGCACACCTACAAGGAGGACGGTCTTCGAAACGCGGGCGCCCTGACCCCCGAGGTGATGCGCATCTACACGCGCGGGCAACTGGTCAAGCCAGGGAAGTTCCCGCAGAATCCGCCTTGTTGGTGGGTGGTGTTCATGGCCGAGTCGGGACGTCGCAGCCGCCTCTTCACGGTCTACGAGAACGCTGGTGAAGTCGAGGCGGAGCGCACCGCGGTCGACCGGTTCTACGACCTCCGGGAGACCAACCTGCTCGACAGCCTGCGCCGTCGGCTGCTCGTCGAATGGACCAAGGACACGATCAACTGGGCCAAGACCGGACCCCGCGCCTGGCCGTTGCCGGTCCTGGAGATCGCCGATCCGAGCGTCGTCGAGTTTCCGGGGTACGACGAACTCGTCGTCGAGTACGCGACCCTGCAGCAGGCAGTCGTCGACCCGCGATACATCAAGTGGCAGACCGCTCTCGGAGCCGTGCAGGGGATCTACGTCATCGCCGATAGCGTCACGGGTCGGCTCTACGTCGGCAAGGCCGACGGCGCTGAACGCATCCTCGGGCGATGGAAGGCGTACGCCGCCGACGGGCACGGCGGGAACGTCGCCCTGCGGGAGGCCCTGGAGGAAGATCCGCGCGCAGTTCACAACTACACCTTCAGCCTGCTGCGCGTCTTCGGTCCTCAGACGCCCCAGGCTGAGATCGACCGAGCAGAGGCCCACTACAAGCGAGCACTGCTGACTCGCCGACCCCATGGGTTCAACCGGAACTGAGGCAAGGGATGCTCCGAGCGTCTGCGCCTGGCGCAGCCGCCCGCCTCGACGAGACGTCAATGTCCCCCGGGCACGCCAGGTGCTGAAGTCGCGTGACCGAATCTCCGAGGCTTTCGCCTAGCCCGGAGATTTCACGGGGGTGGGTGACTCCTGTACGCGAGAAGTGCCCTTGACCTGCAAGGATGTCGATTGCTGAAGTCGATAACCGCAGGATCCGAAGGGCACTTCTCAGGTGAGTAAGCGTAGCGGGCTGTACCCGCGTGTCCGAGTCGACGCCGCGAGGGTGCCAGTGGTGGCGCACGCGGGAGGGGCGCTGCTGACGCGCACGGTGGGGGTCTCGGGCCTGGGTGCGGCATTGAGTGAGGCGTTGCGGCCGTGCGTAGGCCTGTGGCCAGGCACGATCCTGCGAAAGTGGTGAGCGACCTCGCCGTCTCGTTGGCGCTGGGTGGGGACGCTTGCCGCGACGCATCGCTGTTGCGGGCCGAACCGGGCGTGTACGGGGCGGTGGCCTCGGATGCGACGATCAGTCGCACCATCGCGGCCCTGGCCGGTGACATCGAGCGGGTCGAGCGGGCCATCGCCCAGGCTCGCACGGCGGCACGCTCGCACGTGTGGCGCCTGGCCGGTCGGTACGCCCCGAACCACGACGCGTCAGCGGCGAAGCCGCTGGTCATCGACCTCGATGCGACCCTGGTGACGGCTCATTCAGACAAGGAACACGCCGCAGCGACGTTCAAGCGCGGCTACGGGTTCCACCCGTTGTGTGCGTTCGTGGACCACGGCGCTGACGGAACCGGGGAGCCGCTGGCGATGCTGCTGCGGCCCGGCAACGCCGGATCCAACACGGCGACCGATCACGAGAAGGTCATCAAAGCCGCCCTGGCCGCCACCCCCGGCATCAACCCCTCACGACCAGGCAAGAAGGTCCTCATCAGGACCGATGGCGCCGGGGGCACCCGCGAACTGCTGGCCTTCCTGCACCGGCGTGGGGTGTCGTATTCGATCGGATGGACCCTGCCCGCCAACACCCCCGAGCTGTATGGGCTCGTGCCCGAGAACGTGTGGCAGCCGGCGTACAACGCCGACGGGGCCGTGTGTGAGGGCGCGCACGTGGCCGAGTTCACCGACCTGCTCACGTTGCAGAGTTACCCGCCGGGCATGCGCGTCATCGTCCGCCGCGAACGACCCCACCCCGGTGCTCAGCTACGCTTCGAGGACGTCGACGGCTACCGGCTCACCGCGTTCGTCACCAACACCTGCCGCGGTTAACTCGCTGACCTGGAGTTACGCCACCGCCGTCGCGCCCGGTGCGAGGACCGTATCCGCATCGCCAAAGACACCGGACTGAGGAACCTGCCCCTGCAGGGCTTCGCCCAGAACCGCCTGTGGCTGCTCATCATGCAGATCGCGAACGACCTCCTCGCGTGGATGGGCCTGCTCGCCCTGGCCGGGCATCCCGCGCGGCGGTGGGAACCCAAAGCCCTACGCCACCGCCTGTTCACCATCGCCGCTACACTCGCCCACACCGCACGACAACGCCTCCTGCACATCAAGAACACCGCCCCGTGGGCAGGCCTGTTCGCCACCGCGTGGAAGGCGCTGCAGGAGCTATCCCCACCCTGAGCTGAGCGGTCATCCCACCCGTCCCGACGAGCCCAGCACGCACCTCATCGTTCGTGGAAGACGACGCCCACCCGCAGCGACATGCGGGCGTCTGTCGTACCCACCTGTCAAAATCAGCCCCATCGAACGGCAACGGCGCCGGCTACGCCGACGCCCCGCCCGATGAAACATCCGGGCTAGGACGGCGCGGATCTCGTCCCCCAGGTCGTCGACCCCGCGATCCCGCTGGGCCCTCTCGCGCTCGCTCCCGCGTCTGTCGGCCGTCGCGTCGTCGGTGTTCGCGTGGTCGGTGTTCGCGTGGTCGCTGTTCGCGTGGTCGGTGTTCGCGTCGTCGGCCTCGCCGCGGTCCGCCTCCGCCCGGTCGGTCCTCTCCGCTCTCGTCGGCGTCGAGTTCCTCGACCTCCGGGCGTCCGGGGTCGGGTCCGAGGGTGACCCGCGGTCGCCCCGATCCGACCGGTCCGGGCGCGGCGGTTCCTCCTGCCGGTTCGTGCCGGCGGCACCCGGTGTCCACGCCGGCTCCGGTGCTGTCGTCCGGCCGTCGCCCGGAGTCGCGCGCACCCTCATCGGCGTCGCGCCACGGGTCGAGGTCGGGGCCAGCGGGTTCTCGAGCGCCGGTGAGTCGCCCGAGGTCGTGTCGACAACGCCGTCGACGAGCTCTGGGGCGTGTGCCTCAGCGACCGCGACGATCGAGGGGACGGTGCCGGGCGCGACGGTGTGACGGTACGCCTCGGCCGTGTGCGGCGGTGTCTCGAGAGGGGTGCCTGCGGACGGCGTGCCCGCGGACGACGCGGTCTGCCCGAGCGGAGGAGTCGATCCCGCGGCCAACGGCATCGACCCGCCGCTCGAAGCGCGGTCGGCGGTCGACGAGTCGAGGTCCGACGGCGCGGCCGCCTCGGGCGGTGAGGCCGCCTGCGCCGGTGAACTCGACTCGGCCGGAAGCGTCGGCGACGACGACACCTGCGGCGCCCCGGCGACGGCGCCCCCGCCTGGCGTCGCGTCGACCGCCGTCGGCCGAGGGTCCGCGGGTGCGGCGCGGACGGTGTCGGGCGCTGCATCGTCGAGTCGCGGCGTCGCTCCCGGGGACGTGTCCGGTGCCGCGGTCGGCGTCGGCGCGGTCGGCGTCGGCGTTGCCGGTGCCGACGTGGGGTTCGCCGTGGTCGGCCGGGGGGTGGTCGCCGCCTCGGACGTCGCCGCTTCGGACGTCGCCGCCTCGGGCGTTGCGCCCTCAGGTGTCGCCTCCTCGGGCACCGCCGACTCGGGAGCCGACTGCCGGGGGGTGTCCGACGGCTCGTCATCGACGCCGTCGCCCGCCGAGGGTGCGGACCCCCCGCGCGGGTCCTCCTGCGGGGAATCGTGCCCCGCTTCACGGCCCGTGTCATGGCCCGTGTCACGGCTGGTGTCATCGCCCGACGGAGACGCCGGCTCGGCATTCGATCCGGTGTCCACGGAGTCCGGAGGCGCGGATTCCGCGCTCTCCGATGACGACGCCTCGTGCGGGGGGTGCGACGGTGTGGGCTCCGGGGTGGAGGATGTCGGCCCGTCCTGCCCCGACTCGGACGGGACGGACGAGGAGGGCCCGGCGTGGTCCGGCTCGCCCCGGGAGGCCTGCCCGTCGGTGCCGGGGACGTCGTCGGGTGCGGGGGTGCTCACGTTCTCCGGTGCCGGCTCGCCGGGCTCCTCCGCGTGGGCGGCGTACGACGTGACGACGCCCGCGGCGAGGACCGCGATCGACGTCCCGACGGCGCGCGCGGCGAGGACGCCGAGACGACGCCCGGACGGAGGTGAGAGGGGGCGGGTCACGAGGCTCCTCCGATGGCCGGGAAGGGCGGACGTCGCGACCGTACGGCGGTGTTCGGACGATGTGGGAGGCCACAGGTCGCCCGAAAAGGAGGAAACGGACGCAAAGGTGTGATGAGCCAACGCATGTCACGATGTGAGATCCGCCGGTGGCGGCGCGGCGTCCCCGCCTCGCCACGGCGCGACGCGTCTCGAACGCCCTGGTGTCCGAGGGTCGCTCGGGTCTCAGAGGTAGTGCCGGAATCGGATGCGAACGGCCTCGCGCGTGGGGTGGTGGTCGCCGTTCTTCACGCGGATCGCGTCGGCGATCTGCTGATAGGAGAGCCCGCGTCGATGGGCGTCGCGGACCCCCTCCTTGAGGCGGAGGTCGTTGCCGGTCCGCCGGGCGTGCTCGTCCAGCTCGCTGAGCCGACGTTGGATCTGTCGCACCATGGGCTCGGAGACGTGCCGAGCCTCCCGTTGCTGCAGCCAACGGTCGATCTGCGTGGCATCCCAGAGGGTCCGCCGCCCCCACTTGCGGTCGGTCGGCGCCGGCATCTGGTCGCGGCTGGCCATGCCCCGGATGGTCGAGGCGGGGATCGAGGCCTTGCCGGTGATGCGGGCCAGCTCCTCCGCGATCATCTCCGCGGTGACGTACCCCGGCGGGGGACCGGTGGTCGCGTTCGTGGACGCCTCGCGCGTTCCGCTCTTCCCCGGCCGGCGGGAGGGCTCCCGTGGCGCCTCGGGGGTCGGAGTCGTCCACGGCGGGGAGGGGGTGGGGTCGCCGTCCGGGACCGCGGGATCGGTCGCCCGGAGGCGCGCGGCGGCGCTGCGGGCGGCGGTGGAGCGCACGGTCGCGGTCGTCGTCGCTCCGGGCCGCTCGGGGCAAGTGGCGCTCGGTGTCGTGGGCGCGCTCGGTGTCGTGGGTGCCTCGGGAGCAACGGTCATGGGGGCGGACGCCATCGACGGTGTCGGGGTGGGCAGCGCCCACTCGTGCGTCGCCATGCCCACCTCACTTCGCCGTCTCGACGTCGCGGGCCAGCCTAGCGACCCGTGGGCCCACGCCCGCACGGCATGGGTCCGTCCCCGCCCCGGCCCCGCGTCGCCGTGAACGCGGATCGCTAGGTCGACGTGGCGGCGTGCTGCGGTGGTGGGCGCCGGCAGGGGCGCGGAACGAGGAGGGGCCGGCGACGGGTGGCGACGGGGGCGCGAGTCGTCCGCCGCGACCCTCCGGCCATGCGACGACGGTCCCGTCGGCAGGTCGTCGGGACCTCGGCGGAGGGGCCGTCCGGCAAGATGAACAATGAGTGAACGAGAAGTGAACGGAGGGGGCGACTCATCGGTAACCACGAGATGGGAGTCACGTCAACCAACGCCCTGGCCACGCGAATTGGGGTTGCCCTGAATGTGGCGACGCCCTGTCCCGAAGATGGACGGTTGTTCAAGGATCAACCATTTCTGCAGGTGAAGCGAGGGTTTGGCTTGACGGAGGCAGCGCAGCGTGAACAGACTCCCCACGTTGTTCGTGAAGTCTCGAAAGGATCGTCGTGACCGTCACGCCCTCGCGACCGCTCGGTCGCCTGTCCCTCCTCGGGACAGATCGTTCCGCCGACTCCGACGCGCCCGTCGCCTCTTTCGTCGGGGAGGCGGCGTGCGCCTCCGCCCGCGCCCTCGGCATCCCACCGTCGACGTGGACGCCGGAGGTCGAGGCCGAGTCCGTCCCCGTCACGCTCATGAGGATCTGCGAGACGTGCCCGGTCTGGGCCGTGTGCCTCCGCGAGGCCGTCCGGCTCAACGACGTGGGCTATCGCGCCTCGACGACGACGAGCCAGCGGCGCCGCATGTTCCCCGAGTTCGCCGTCGACCCGACGATCGACCGCAGTCCGTGCCTGACCCTCGACGTCGACGGCGATCGTCGACCCCGCCACCCCCGCGGCGAGGGGAGTCTCTCCCGGTACCGCCGCGGCTGCCGGTGCGACGAGTGCCGTGGTCACAACGCCGCCGCCCGCCGCAAGGAGCGCGCTCGGGCGTCCTGAGCCCCGCCACCACGACCGCGCGCGACCCGCGGTCGCCCAGCCGAGGAGAGCACCGTGACGTCGTCACCACACACCACGGGCAAGCCCGTCAACCCCCGCCCCGAACCCGACGTCGTCCGGTACACGACCGGGGAACGGCCCTGGCGGCGCGAGAACACGGCCCCCGCGGCGACGCCGGTCCCGGCGGACCCCACGACGGAGACCTCCGGGGAGGCGACGCCCGACCCGGCGTCGGTCGCCTCGACTCCCGCCGTCCCCGCAGATCCCGCGCTCGGGGCCCCGACCAAGGCGGACCTGACGGCGAGGCCGACGCCGCCTCCCTCCCTCGTGGGCGAGCCTCCGGTGCGTCGAGCGGCGACGCCCCCGGTCGGATCGCCGATGGTGCGCCCGCCGACGCCGCGGCCCCGCTCGGGGTGGCAGTCCCTCGCGTTCCGGATGACCGGGGGCCGGTGGAATCCCGGCCCCGGAGAGCGGGAGCGGCGCGAACGTGAGCGCGAGGCGCAGATCGCCACCCAGTTGCGGGGCAAGCACGTCACGGCGTTCTTCTGTCTCAAGGGCGGCATCAGCAAGACCTCGACGACCGCCGCCACGTCGATCGCGCTCGCCGACCTGCGCCCCGACCCCGTCTTCGCGATCGACGCCAACCCCGACGCCGGCGACCTCGCGGAGCGCCTCGTCGGCGACAAGCTGTCCGGCATCGCCGCTCTCGCTCGTGACATCGACTCCATCGACAGCCTCGAGGCACTCGGCCGCTACACCGCGACGCGCGGTCGCCTCACCGTGCTGCCGGGGGAGCCCAATCCGACCCTCGGCGACTCGCTGTGCGCCGCGGACTTCGACGCCGTCCTCCAGGTCGTCCAGCGCTACTACTCGTTCGTCCAGGTCGACTGCGGGACAGGCGTCACCCACCCCCTCATGGAGGGCGTGCTGCGGTACACCGACACCGTCGTCATCCCCGCCGCCTGGTCGGTGACCGGCGCCAAACGTGCCGCCGAGACCATCGAATGGTTGCGGGGCAACGGATTCACGCACCTCGCCGAGACGTGCATCGTCGTGCTCACGGCCAAGGACATCGTCTCCGGCGCCGTCGACAAGGACGCCGTGCTCGACTACCTCTCCCGTGCGGGGGACGTCGTCGTCGTCCCCGCCGACCCGCACGTCGCCGACGGCGCGCTCCTCGACTGGGAGAGCCTCCAGTCCGCCACGCGAGAGGCGTACCTCGACATCGCCGCCGCCATCACCCGCCGCTTCGACTCCCGGCGCAAGGACGCGTGAGCCTCGACTCCCGCGTCACCTCCGCGGCCGGGCCCTCCGGCCGCCACCTCGCCGCCTCCCGCGTCGATCCCCGACCGCGTCGACCTCACCGCGACCCGTCCGAGGGGCGATCCCCAGACGGAGGCCCTCACTGACGACGGACCCCTTGTCGGCGGGGGCGGGGTCCGTGTAGGAACGAGACATGACGGACGCGGAGCACGCCCTCACCCGTTACACGACGTTCGACGTGCCGGTCGACGGAGGTGACCTGCGCGTCGGCCGCTGGGACCCCGAGACCACCGCCCGCGACGGCGCGCCGGTCGTCGTCGCGATCCACGGCATCACGGCCCACCATCTCTCCTGGCCGTTCGTCGCGAGGGATCTGGACTGCGGAGAGGTCGCCACGCTGGTCGCCCCCGACCTCCGGGGCCGTGGGCGCTCGCGTGACCTGCCGCCCGACGTGGGGCTCGCCGCCCACGCCGACGACGTCGCGGCCCTCATCCGTCATCTGGACCTCGCCGACGGCACTCCGGTCATCGTGCTCGGGCACTCGATGGGCGGATTCGTCGGCCTCGTCCTCGCCCACCGGCACCCCGATCTCGTCGATGCCCTCGTGCTCATCGACGGCGGCCTGCCGTTCCCGCCGGCCGACCAGGAGTCGACCGCCGCGGGGCTGGAACTCATCAAGCAGCGCCTGCAGACCTCGTTCCCCTCCGCCGAGGCCTACGTCGAGGTGTTTCGGGCACACCCCGCGTTCGCGCACGACTGGAGCGAGGTCGCCGAGGAGTACGCCCGCTACGACGCCCTGGAGGAGGAGTCGGGGTACCGGTCGAGCGCGGTGCTCGACGCCGTCGTCGTCGATCAGGGTGACGTCATGGGCGGCGCAGACCACGCGGCCGCGGCCTCGGCGTTGGGGGCGGGCGAGATCGACGTCCCCACCGTCTTCATGCGCGCGCCGCGGGGGTTCGTCGACGACCCGCCCGGGCTCTACGCCCCCGATACCGTGGCCGGGTTCGCCGCGACCTATCCCTCTGTCGACGTGCAGGAGGTCGACCGCGTGAACCACTACACCATCGTGATGGGGGAGACCGGCGCGCGCGTCGTCGCCGACACGGTGCGCGACCTCGCGGCCCGCCTCCGCCTCGCCCACTGAGGGCCACCCCGGCCGCGCGCGTCCCCACCGCACGTCACCGGGGAGGCGCGTCCGGGGTCGGCGTCGTCGACGTCCGGGCCCGCTACTTCGCGGCCCAGTTCTCGAGCTGGGTGAGGTAGGCCTGGCGCGCCTGGGGATTCTGGACGAGGGAGCAACGGCAGTAGTCCTCGCGCTCGTCGAAGTAGGTGTCGAACGCCATGATGTCGGCGTTCTCGTTCATCCACCCCATGACCCGGTTGATGAACTCGGGGTTGTCACCGCCGGAGTCGGGCGAGCCGGCGATGACCCCCCACTCCGGCACGGCGAACATCTTGCCGCGGGAGCGGGCGAAGTCGCCCCAGAAGTCCCACCCCCCGGGCTGGGTGCGGTGCTTGTGCCAGGCGCGCTCGTCGTCGTAGGGCGGGCTCCAGTCGTAGGCGTCGATGCCGATGATGTCGACGACGTCGTCGCCCGGGTAGGCCTTGGTCGCGTCGGCGAGCGAGTTGCCCTTGCCCTCGTTCGGATTGAACACGATGCGCAGCTGGGGGCCGCCCTTCTTCAGGGCGGTCGAGGCGTGCCGGAACGCCGTCTTGTACTGCTCGACGTTGTCCTCGGTGACGCGCCAGGGCCAGTTCTCGATGTTCATCTCCCAGCCCGGACGCACGTACGCGGTGGGGTACTTCGACGCGATGAGCCGCCCCATCTGCTCCCACTTGGCGTCGTCCGCGCCGCTCGCGGCCCGTTCCATCGACCCGTCCTCGGGGAACAGCGGGAGGGCGACGTTGAGGGTGCCCCGATAGCCCGGCGGGATCGTGTTGTCGGTGAGCCACCACGAGTCGAGGAGGTCCTTCCACGTGTCCCTCGTGGGGGCGATCCCGATGACGTCGACAGGACGCCCGCGAAGCTGTGCGAACTCCTGCGTCAGGTGTGCCTCGTTGTGGAAGACCCCGCTGTCCCAGGCCAGGCCGCTCTGGGTGCCACGCTTCGGAGTGCCGGGTGGCGGGGTGAACGGGGCGCGACTCGTCTGGGTCGCCTGAGGCCCCGAGGGCGCCGGTGTGCTGTCCTCGTCGTCGGCGCAGCCCGCGAGCAGCAGCATCGCGGCGGCCGCACATGCGGCGATCGCCCTGGTGGCACGAATGCCCATCGGTTCCCCCCTGTGACTGTCACGCAGCGTCATGGTAGAGGACGGAGGCGTTGCGACGGGTATCCACAGGCATCCGCGGGCACGCCCGAGCCCGGGGGCGGAGGTCACGAGTCGGCATCGGTCGATCAAACTTCCTCAGTATCCGTAACGGAGTGCCCGCCGTCACCGATCACACGGTCGACACACCCGGGGTGGAGAGCCGCACCGGGGGCGGGCTTCGGCCCGTCCCCGTCGTTGCGAGGCGCGCGGAGAAGCGCGAGCGGCCCGGCGTCCAGGTGGACGCCGGGCCGGTTCGTGTCCGGGCCCGGGTTCGGCCCGCCGGAGGGGCGTCGGCCCCCTTCAGGGGCAGACGACGACGTCGACATGCTCGGCCGCCGGGGTGCGGGCGATCCGTTCGGCGAGGGCCCGGCGCGCGGTGTCGTCGACGACGAGCAGCACCGCTCGCGCCGCAGGACGCTCGTGGCGCAGCAGGGCCAGCGTGAACACGGCCTGTGTGAGGCGCACGAGGTCGAGGTGGCCGGGCGTGCTCGCGGTGGGGACCGCCTTGACGAGCACGCTCCCGCCCTCGTCCGCGCCGTCGACCATGACCCGCGCACCGCTGTCGAGCGTCACCGACGTGGGCGCCAGCGAGATCCCCATCGCCACCGCGTACCGGTGCACCATGCTGCGCGGGGCCCGGGAGGCGCGCTGCGGATCGGCGGCGGGGTCGACGGACGTGTCGGGGGCGAGGAGCAGCGGCGAGGGCACGGGGCTCAGTCCTCTCGGGTGACGGCTGGTCGTGTGCGGTGGATCCGGTCGGAACGGTGTCGACGGGCGGCGTGCAGGGCCGGCGTCGTCGTCTCATCGGCAGGTGGCCGCCGCATCCGAGGGTGAACGCGGTGTCGCGTCGTTCCGCGATGGGCGAATCCCGGTCGGCGCGTGCGGCTCTGCGGCGAGAGCGGCGGCCGGTCTGGGAGGCGCCGTCAGGACCCGCCGGGGAAGGCCTCGGCCTGCGTTTCGAGGGGGGAAGCGGCGGGTGTGGGGGTGTGGTCCGCCGAGTTCAGAGGCCGACGACCGTTCGGGCCCGGCGGCGGTGGGCCGTGCGATCGTACGGGCGGAACCCACGAGGTAGCAGCGCCGCCGTGCGGTCGACGAGGGCGGCGGCGAGGCGCAGCAGCTCGAGCTCGGCAGCGGGAGCGGGCACGGCGCGCAACTCCTCCGCCAACTCCGGCAGCAACACCTCGGCGTACCGTCGGGCGGTCGGGCTGAGGTCGGCCGCGACCCGCAACGTCGCGAGGTCCTCGACGAAGGCGGCGAGGTCGTCGCGGGCGATGTGGGTACCGAGGAACGACGGCGCGCCGGCCGGGGCCGGGTCGAGCAACACCATGCCGCACGACGACGGACTCCACGAGGCCGGGACGCGCCCGGTGAGGAGGAGCACGGACTCGGCGATGGCCGCACCCGGGGTGACGCCCGCGACGCCGCGCAGCGTCTCGGCGAGGGTGCGGGCGGTCGAGGGCGGGACCTGCACGGGGGGAAGGGCCGCCCGGGCCATCGCGAGTCGTCGGGCGAGGCGACGCACGTCGGCGACGTCGTAGCCGATCGAGCCGGCGGCCTCCCCGATGAGCTCGACGGGATCGCGGGACCACGACACGTCGGGCTCCGGGGTCGGTGGGAGGGCGGCGAGCACGTCGAGCAGCACGAGGCGGCGGCGCTCGCACGGCAGAAGGACACCCGTGTCCCGGATCTGGTGCCGGACGCTCGTGAGGTGGGCGACGATGCGTCCGTCGGCCGCGCCGAGTCGTCGCAGTTTCTCCGTCATGAGGTGCGCGGGGGCGAGGCAGGCATCACGCAGCAGGGCGTAGCGGTGGAGCCACGCGGCGAGCTCGAGTTCGCGATCGTCGAACGTCACCGGACCGACGGGGCGCGGGATGGAACGCCTCTCCGTGCGGTGGGAGTGTTCGATCGACATGGGACACCTCCGCCTGGGGCCGGGCGGCGGGCCCGGAGCTCTCCGACATCATCGGCCACCGAGGTCCGGAATTGAGTTCTGATTTGGTCAATTCCTCGGGCGGGTCTCGGGGCAATCCCGTTGAACCAGAACGCGATAGAGCGACCCACGGCTCAGCGGCACGGCGGCTCCGGCTCAGCTGCGGAGGTGCACGACGACACCGCGACCCAGGTTGGGCGGGCGGTGCCATCGGGTGAGGGCCTCCCCGGCGACACGGAGGGCGTGAACCTCGTGCCTCCCGCCAAGGAGGCCGAGCGTCGTGGCGGCGGGGACGTCGACGGCCAGGTCCCGGATCAACGCCCGCAGCGCCGCGTCGTCGAGGAGCCGATCCCGCAGCACCGCGGCGGGTGACCCGGGCAGGCCACCGGCTCGCAGCGCCTCGAGCACGGCCCGGGCCCGTTCGTGACGGGCGGCGTCCGAGGGCAGCGTCGGCCCGGTGCCGGAGACCGTGAGTCGGAGGTGGGCGCGCAACGCGAGGCGGGGGAGCTCGGGGGTGACGTCCTCGACCGCGGCATGGAGCAACCGGCGCGACGTGGCCTCCTGGGGAGGCGCGCCGCCGTCGTCGGCGTGGAGCCAGTCGTCGAGGTCGAGCATGCCCGTCGCGGCGACGACGCGGGTGGCGCGCTCGCGCAGGGCATGACGGCCGAGAGCGGCCAGGCGATCGACGGCGTCTTCGGCGGCGAGCTCGGTGCGTTGCACGGCGGTGAGCCGGATGCCTGTCGCGTCCTGCCAGGCCGTGACGACGTCGATCGCCGTCGGAGGGGTGGGGAGGACCGACCCGGCACGCAGCCGCATCCACAGCATGTCGAGGTCGGTGATCGGGTCGGACGAGGAGGCGGTGGGCCGATCTCCGAGGAGCGTGGTGACGTGGTGACGCACGTCGGCGGGGTCGCGGTCGAGGTCACGGCACAGACGGGTCGGCGGGAGGCCCGCCTGCAGGCCGGTGACGAGGCGCCGCTGATCGAGGGACGACCACGGTCGTCGCGCACCGATCTCCCGCTCGTTCACCAGCACGCCTCACCGCCTGTTCGACGGGCGAGCCACCCCGCCCCGCTCGTCCGCCCGCGGGCCGCAACCTACCCGCGCATCCTGCGCGCCACCACTGGCCGTGGGGCATCCGGAGCGGCACAGTGGTGTCCCCACATCCCCGCAGGAGGAGCCATGACCCCGACCCGTCGTCTCATCACGATCGCCTTCGCCGTGGCCCTCGTCCCCCCGCTCGGGGCTTGCGGGGAGGGCGGATTCGGGGACTTCATCAGCGGCAGCGGCTCAGCGAACACGGCGTCGCCGACCCCCACGGCGGGTTCGCCCTCGACGGGGGAGGCCCTCGGTACGCCGAGCCCCGCCACGCCGAGCGGCTCCGGGGCCGAGACGGGGATGTCGCCGAGCCCGGACGAACCGACGGTCGAGCCGTCGATGTCACCGGGATCGGTCTCGCCGGGATCGACGGCGACGGGCTCGCCCACCACGACCGGGTCGGTGGCGCCGACGACCGCGGCCCCCACCGGTTCGCAGGGCGGTGCCGTCCAGGTGGACGGCCGCACCATCCAGGGTGTACCCGACGGCCTCGCGTTCCCCTCCGGATCCAAGGTGGAGGGCACGAACGCCTTCGAAGGGGGTGGCGGCTCGGTCGTGCTGTCCGCTCCCGCCGAGGACACGGTGTTCGCCTACTATCGGTCCACGCTGCCGGGCGCGGGCTATCGGGTCGTCAGCGACACCGACGGGCTCCTCGCCTTCACCGGCCAGGGTTTCCGGGGCACGGTCGTCGGCACCGGCACGGGCGCGGTCCTCACGTGGTCGCCGGCGAAGGACTGAACCCGTCTCACCTGCGACTTCGGCGGCCGTGCAACGAGGCCCGCGGCTTGCATTCCAGGCCGGTGGCCCGGACTTGATCAGCCGTCCAGGACGGGCGTAAAACTGTCGACGTGGCCAGCTCCGGCGGGTCGCGGGATCCGGCCCCTCTCGGAGCTCGCCACCGCTGCGGCGTGGTCTGCGGCGGATCCCTCGGGGCACGTCGCCGTCATGGGCGGCCTCTCGTCGGTGGTGACACCACACCCCGCCGGGCGTGGATCATGACGACTCGGGACGGTCCTCCGGCGTCGCCGGGCGGGGACGCCGGAAGGCCCCCCGCTCCGTCCGATGAAGGGGTGGGGACCTCTCCATCATCGTGGGGAACGTGGTGCCGTGGCGGGCGCCCGGGGCGTCGAGGTGGGGATCGAGACGCGCCGGCGGCAGGGCGTCACGCCGGTGGGGACCGACGTGACGAGTTCTCCGGAGGGCACACGCTCTCACCGCGCAGGGATGATCGGGGGCGGCGATGGGGATCGCCGCCCCCGACTCCGTGCGGAGTTCAGCCCAGGGCGCGTCGCAGGACCTCGGCGAGGTGGAGACCGGAACGGTCGGTGCCCTGCTCGATCTGGGTGCGGCAGGAGAAGCCGTCGGCGAGAACGAGGTCGTCACCGCCGCAGCAGTTCACCTTGGGGAAGAGCTCCCGCTCGCCGCAGGCCGTCGACACCTCGTAGTGGCCCGGTTCGAAGCCGAAGTTGCCGGCGAGTCCGCAACACCCGCCACCGACCTCGTCGACGTCGACCCCGAGCCGTCGTAGGACCACCCGATCGGGTTCGTAGCTGCCCTTCGCCTTGAGGTGGCAGTGCACCTGCGCGACCGCAGCGGCGTCGAGCGTGCCGAACGGCCAGGTGGAGGTACGGCCGGTCCCGTGCGCCACCTGGGCATCGGCATCCTTCCCGGCCTGCGCCGCCGCCGGGTCGCTCTCGGCGTGCGGTGCCACGACCTGCGCGAGCGTGACGACGAGCTCGGCCAGACGATGCGCCCGCGGGTCGTCGGGGAGGAGTTCGTGGGCCTCGGTGAGCATCACCGTGCACGACGGCTCGAGCCCGACGACGCGGTGTCCGGCCTCGAGGTGGGGTTCGAGGACACGGAGGGTTCGCCGCAGGACCGCCTTCGTGACGTCGAGCTGCCCCGTCGAATGCCAGGTGAGCCCGCAGCACACCCGGCCCTCCGGCACGACGACGTCGTACCCGAGGGCCTCGAGGACCTCGACCGCGGCGATGCCGACGTGGGGGGACAGGTGGTTGGTGAACGTGTCCGGCCAGAGGACGAGGGTCTCGGCGGCGCTCGTCGCGCCCGGCGACTCCACCGTGCCGGCCGCGGCTGTGCTTCGGGACGGTCCGTCGACGATCGGCGCGGCGCCCGCGACGCCCGTGGCCGTGACCGCGGGGTCGGCGCGGCCCTGACCCGTGTCGTCGGCGTCGGGCATGTCGGCTGTCGGTTCCGTGGCCGCGGGGGTGTCGTCGTCGACGGCCGTGCTCGCATCGGCGGGACTGGTGAGGTCGACCGAGGCGGTGGGATCGACCGACCCCCGAGTGGCCATGGCGGACGCGTCGGCGGGCGCTCCGGTCGGGGTGCGCTGCGGGACGCTGCCGACGTGGTGCTCGTCGTCACCGGTCCCGTTCGTGAGGTCCGGTGACGTGGGCGACTCCCCGGGGCCGAGTGGCGCCACGCGGCGGGCCCGTTCGGCGAACCACGAGGTGAACGAGAGGTGTTCGGCGAAGGAGATCATGCGCCGCCGCGACTCGACGCCGGCGGCCCTCATGACGGCGACCTCGATCGGCCGCACGCTCATGACCCGGTTGATGGCGCGGCCCAGACCGAGCGTGGTGACGGCGGTGGCGGCGAGCGGCAGCCACCCCATCGAGTAATGCGCGAACGGGCGCAGCCGACCTCGGTAGTGGTGGTGGAGGAACTCCGCCTTGTACGTCGCCATGTCGACGTTGACCGGGCACTCCGTCGCGCAGGCCTTGCAGGACAGACACAGATCGAGCGCGTCGCGGACGGCCTCGCTGCGCCATCCGTCCTCGAGGAACTCTCCGCGCAGCATCTCCGCGAGGACCCGGGACCGGCCACGCGTCGTCGCCACCTCGTCGCGGGTGGCCTGGTAGCTCGGGCACATCGCGCCGGCGTCCGAGCGGCAGGCCCCGACGCCGACGCACCGGTTGACGGCCGAGGCGATGTCGCCGCCGTCGCGGGTGAGCGCATGCACCGGAATGACGAGGTTGGTGCGGATGCCCGGCCCGGGACGCACGTCGGCGTCGATGGGCTCCGGGTCGACGAGCACGCCGGGGTTGAGGACGTTCTCGGGGTCGAAGATCGCCTTGAACCGGGCGAACAGCGCGAGCATCTGCGGGGAGTACATGCGTGAGAGCAGTTCGGAGCGCGCCCGTCCGTCGCCGTGCTCCCCGGAGACCGACCCGCCGTGGCGCGCCACGAGGTCGGCGGCCGCCTCGATGAACTCGCGGTACCCCGCCATGCCCTCGGGGGTGCCGAGCTCGAAGTCGATGCGAACGTGGATGCACCCCTCGCCGAAGTGACCGAACGGGATGCCCGCGAGACCCTGGCGCGCCATGAGGGCGTAGAGCTCGCGCAGGTACTCGGCGAGGTGTTCGGCGGGGACGGCGGAGTCCTCCCAGCCGGGCCACGCCTCGCCGCCGTCGGCACGGCGGGTGGCGATGCCGGCGGCGGCCTCGCGGATACCCCACAGGGTTCGGCTCTCGGTGCGGTCGTCGACGACGCGGACGCTCTCGGTGCCCTGCACGTCGGCCGTGGCGACGAGCTCCCGCGCGCGCGCCTGCGCCTCCTCAATGGTGTCGCCGCCCACCTCGCAGTACAGCCACGCGGCACCCCTCGGAAGGGTCGATCCCGCGTTCTGCTGACCGGGGCGAGTGCGCAGCGCCGCGATGAGGTCGCCGCCCATCCCCTCGATCGTCGTGACCCCGGGCAGACGCAGGCGGGACGCGTCCGCCGCGGCGAGGAACACGTCCTCATACCCGAGAACGACGAGGACGGTGGCCGCCGGTGGTGCGACCAACGACACCGTGAGCTGCGTGAACACCCCGCACGTGCCCTCAGTTCCCGCGAGCGCCTTCGCGACGTCGAAGCCGTGCTCCGGCAGGAGGTAGTGCAGACCGTAGCCCGACACCTGGCGGGGGAACCGGCCGAGCTCGGCGCGGATGAGGTCCTCGTTCTGCGCGACGAGCGCGCGCAGGTCGGCCTCGATGCGAGGGTCGCTGCACCCGCCTCGCGTCGCCTCGACCTCACGGCCGTCGGCGAGCACCATGCGGACCGCGACGAGGTTCTCCGCCGAGGTGCCCCACGCGACGGAATGCGACCCGCACGCGTTGTTCGCGACCATGCCGCCGATCGTGCAGCGGGAGTGCGTCGAGGGGTCCGGGCCGTACGTGAGGCCGTACCCGGCGGCGGCGACCTTGAGCGCGTCGCACACGACGCCGGGCTCGACGGTGGCCGTGCCGTGGGCCGCGTCGACGCCGATGCCGGTGAGATGCCGACTCGTGTCGATGACCAGGCCCGTACCGATCGCGTTGCCCGCGACCGACGTCCCTCCTCCGCGCGAGGTGATCGAGAGTCCCTGCGCGCGAGCCCACCTCACGGCCTCGGAGACGGCTGCCACGGTGCGTGGTTCGACGACGCCCGCGGGCACCCGGCGGTAGATCGAGGCGTCGCTGACGTAGGCGGCGCGGGTGGCGGCGTCGGTGCGCAGGCCCGGCAGGCCCTGGGGGCTCTCACGCCGGGGCGGCGAGAGGCGGGAGAGCAGGGGGAGAGGGCTCACGATTCCTCCGATCGACGCGGTCCTCAGACCGTACGTCGCCGCACCGACAGCCCGTCGGGCAGGTTCGTCACGTGAGCGGTCGGCCGGCGCAGGTGGCCGGCCGGGCCCGGGCGCTCGGGCGGGGATCCGTCAGTTCGCGCCCAGGACGATCCGGGTGAGGGCCACGGTGAACGCGCCCACCGACCCCTGCGTCGGCTTCGTCCTCGCCGCGGCGGCCGTCGTCGTCGCCGTCTTGGTGGCTTTGGTGACCTTGGCCGTCTTGGCCGCCTTGGTCGACTTCGCCGTGGCCTTCTTGCCGGTCACCGTCGCCGGAGTCGTCGCCTTCGCGTGCTTCGTCCCCGCCGCGCCCGTCGCCTTCGGGACGCTCTTGACGGCCTTCGTCTTCGTGGCCTTCGTCTTCGCGCCCTTCTTCGCGGCCTTCGTCGTTCCGGCCTGCGTCTTCGGGGCCTTGGTCCTCCCCTCGGTCGTGCCCGTCCCCGCCGCGGCCGCTCCGCCCGACGTCGTGGGGGCGTCGGTGGGCGCGGGCATGCAGGGGCCGCTGAGAGGACGTTCGGAGATGACGACGTCCTCGAATCCGGGCGTCACCGGAGGCGGCGGGAGGTCGTCGGCGGACGCGGAACCGGGTGCGACGATCAGCGCGAGCAGGACGAGACCTGCGGTCGTCAGCAGGATGCGTCCGGTGCGCGGTGTCCCGAGCCTCATGGTTCCCCCTCGTGAAGACCCCACCCGGGGTGCCTCACCTCGGTGCGTCGACGTGCCGACTCTGCCGTCTCCCGGATGGGCGTCGACCCGTGCCGGCCGTCGATGTGAATCCTTGTCGCGTGGCGTCGCCGTCCGCGACTCGACGGGCGTCCGGATCGGACGCCCACTCCTCAGGGTGCCGGGGAGATCACCATCAGGATCCCGGTCGTCTCGCCCAGCGGACCTTTGAGTGCTCCCGGATGTGATCTACGTCTCAGTGCGCCTCGAGATCGTGTGGGAGACAAGCATCTTGGACCGGATGTTCTGGACGTTCGTCCTGGACGTACGCAACCCCCGTGACGCTGCCGCGGCGCGCGGCGATAACGTCGCCGAAGCAGCGGGGCGGCCGAGGGGGATCCGTGAGGCGCCGGGGGAGGCGCGGGGGACGCGTCGGCCGGTACCCGCACCGCACCTGCCGTGAAAGGACCTCTTCGTGAAACGACTCGTCGTCTCCGCCGTCGCCGTGGCACTGGCCGCACCCACCGCGCTGCTCGTTCCCACCGGCGCCTCGGCGTCCGCCGCGTCCGCCACCGGGATGAGCGTCTCCGCCGCAGGGACGGGGGCGGTGTCCTCGACGGCCTCGAGGGGATCGTTCGAGTCGCTCGAGTCCTTCGAGTCACGCGCGGTGTCGGAGGCGCTCGCCGCGCCCGGCGCGACCACGGGGCCCTGGCGTGGGCGGCCGGGTCAGATGGCCCGCCGGTACCTCGGGACGCCGAAGTCGGGACTGCCCTGGCACAGCGGGGCATGGACCGGGGAGTACATGAGCGCCCGCAACGCCACCAAGTGGGGCACGTGGCGGGGGCGCCCCTCGGACGCGACGCCCACGTTCCCGGAGTGGCGCACCTGGCGCGACCTCGAGACGTCCGACTGGCACGTGTCCACCTACCAGGGCTTCAAGGGCACGCTCGTGTACGGCCTGCCGATGCTGCCCAAGAACGCCAAGCCCGCGCAGTTGCGCGACGTGGCGAAGGGCAAGCACGACAAGACCTACCGCACCATCGCGCGCCAGCTCCGCACGAAGTACAAGAGCGGCAAGGTCGTCGTCCGCATCGGCTGGGAGGCCAACGGGTCGTGGATGTCGTTCCGCACCACGTATGCCCAGGCGCCGCAGTACCGCGCCGCGTACCGCCGCATCGCCAAGGTCGTCAAGAAGGAGTTCCCGCAGGCCGTCATCGACTTCGACATCAACTGCGGGACGCGGCTGCCCGGTCAGCGCACCCGTCTCGACTCCCTCACCCGCCTCTACCCGGGTGACGACGTCGTCGACCTCATCGGCTGCGACACCTACGACTGGGACGTCCTCAAGGCCCGCTCCGAGCGCGAGTGGCGTCAGGCGTTGCGGCCCAGGAACTCGGTCGGCATCCAGGACGTCGCCGACTTCGCCCGAGCCCGCCGCAAGGGTCTCTCCTTCCCCGAATGGGGCCTCACCCATGCCTACGACGGCTACGGCGACAACCCCTTCTACGTGCGCAAGATGCACGCGTTCTTCCGGGCCAACAGCGACGTGCTCGTGCTCGAGAACTACTTCAACGTGCCCGATCAGCACATGAAGAACTCGCTGTGGAACGTGCGACCCCAGAACCCCAGGGCCGGTGCGGAGTACCGACGCCTCTGGTGAGGCGGGGCGACCCGCCGACGCGGTCACCGGGCACGGGGAGGCCGCGGTGACCTCGCGCGCCCCCGGGGCGGACACGGCCGCCCTCGACCCGCCGGCCCCTCGGGGCCCGGCGGGTCAGGGGGTGAGGCTGTCGACGATGTCGGCGGCGGGGGCCTCGCGTGCGGCTCGCCACCCGGCGCCGGCCCAGATGGAGACCCCGTCGATGTCACCGCGCTGCGCGGCGCGGGCCCGCAGAGGCTTGGTGAGCTGATCCACCGCCGGATAGACGGCAGGAGCGAGGGCGTCGAACCGGTCGACGAATCCGTTGCGCAGCCCGCGCGCCGGACGTCCCGAGAACGCCCGCGTGACGCACGACCCCAACCGCGGGTCGGTGAGTCCCATGCGGGTGGCGGCGGTGGTGCCGGCCTCGTCGGCGAGGAGGAACGTCGTACCCGCCTGCACAGCGACGGCGCCCGCGCCGAGCGCACGACGGGTGTCGCCGGCGGTCGTGATCCCGCCCGCGGCGATGAGCGGCACGCCGACATCGGTCATCATCGGCAGCAGCGCGAGGTGGTCCAGCTGGTTGGGGGCGTCGGTGACGCGGTGGGTGCCGCGGTGTCCGCCCGCCTCGTAACCCTGGACGACGAGGGCGTCGGCGCCCGCAGCCACCGCGGTGTGCGCCTCCTCCTCCGTCGTCACCGTGACGAGGACGCAGATCCCCGCCTCGTGGAGCCGCTCGACGACGTGCGGCTGGGGGCACCCGAAGGTGAAGGAGACGACCGCGACGCGCGCGGCCTCGACGATGTCGAGCTTGTCCTCGTAATGGTCCCGGTCGTGCCAGTCGGGCGTGGGGACGTGCACATCGGGGGCGGCCTGAACGAGCAGGTCGCGGAACGCCTCGACGGCCACCCGGTCGGCTCGATCGCGGCCCTCGGCATCGGCGACCCCGGTGGCGGCGGAGTCCGAGTCGACGCGTTCGGGGGCGCAGGAGGCGTCGGCGGGGACGAAGAGGTTGACCCCGAACGGGCCGGTGAAGCGCTCGCGGACGTCGGCGATCTCGGCGATGAGGTCCGCCGGTCGCTTGTAGCCCGCGGCGAGCATGCCGAGCGCCCCCGCCTCGCCCGCGGCGACCACGAGATCCGGCGTCGAGGGGCCTCCGGCCATGGGGGCCACGACGATCGGTCGTCGGGTCGCCGGCATCTCGATCGTTGCTGCCATGGCGCCCACTCTGCCAGAGCGGTCGACGCCGCGGTCCTCCTCACCCGCGTCGCGTCGGCTGCCGCGGACGGTGGCCCCGGGGAGGTACCCGTGCGCGGCGGGGGCAGCGGCGGAAGCGGTCGCGGCCGTGGTCGGGGCCGCGGCAGGGATTAGTCGGACTCCTCGTCCTCCTTCTTCTCGCCACGCCGCTTGAGGAACCCGGCACCCGGGAACCCGGAGATCGCCAAGGTCATCTCGTGGACGGTCTCGAGGATCTCGTGCACGTCGGGGCCGACCTGGTCGAGCTTGCCGAGCATGGGCAGCACGTCCTCCTCGAGGCTGCGCAGGAGTTGCGGCAGCTTGTCGACCATGCCCGCGAGGGCCGCCACCTCGTGGTCGTCGAGACGGTGGGCGAAGTCGGCCGCGAGAGGAGCGACCTTGCCGGCGATCGGTTCCCACGGGGCCAGGAGGCGGTCGGTGCGGCGGAGCAGGTCCTCGACGCCCACGACGGTCGCGGCCGCCGCACCCACCGTCGACACGGCGGCCTCGTTCGTCCGGTCCACGTCGACGACGGTCGCCGCCGCGGCCGCGGCGGTGCGTTCGGCTCCCGCGACGAGGACGTCGGCGCGCAGGAGGAGGGTGTTGCTCGCCACGAGCATCCCCTCGGCATCGGCGATGGCGTCCCCGCCGCGGTCGAGCAGGGCCTCACCGCGGTCGAGCAGGCCCTCGGCGCGGACGAGGAGGCGCTCGACGCGGTCGAGCATGTCGCCCGCGCGGGAGATGAGGGCGAGGACGTCCCCGACGGTCGCGGGGATGTCGAGGACGAGGTCGGTGACCTCCTCGCGGAGGGTCGAGGCGGCGGAGAGGATCGTGCTGGGACCGGGGATGCGCATGGCGACATCATGACCCGTCCGGGGCGTGGACGGGGGTCCCGTCCGCCCCGCAGCGGCGCGCTCAGAGACCACCATGGAGGGATGACGACCTTTCGCATCGCGTGTATCCCCGGAGACGGCATCGGGACCGAGGTGACCCCGGCCGCCTGTGAGGTGCTCGAGGCCGTGGGCGCCCGTCACGACCTGCGTTTTCAGTTCGAGGAGTTCGACTGGTCGTGCGAGCGGTACACCCGCGAGGGCGCGATGATGCCCGAGGACGGTCTGGATCGGCTCGCCGAGCACGATGCGATCCTGCTCGGGGCCGTGGGGTATCCCGGCGTTCCCGACCACGTGTCGCTGTGGGGGCTGCTCATCCCGGTACGCCGGGCCTTCGACCAGTACGTCAATCTGCGGCCGGTCCGGGTGTTCGACGGTGTGCCGGGCCCGCTGCGTGACGCGGCGGGCACCGACCTCGTCATCGTCCGGGAGAACACCGAAGGTGAATACAGCACGGTCGGGGGTCGGATGTTCACGGGCACCCCGCAGGAGTTCGCCGTGCAGGAGGCGGTGTTCACGCGCCGCGGCATCTCCCGGGTGGTCGACTACGCCCTCGATCTCGCCGAGGAACGCGGGCGCACCCTCACGTCGGCGACGAAGAGCAACGGGCTCATCCACTCGATGCCGTTCTGGGACCAGATCGTCGAGGAGCGATGCGCCGAACGGCCGTCGGTGACGTGGGACTCCGAGCACGTCGACGCGCTCGCCGCCAAGCTCGTCCTCGACCCGCGCCGGTACGACGTCATCGTCGCCTCGAACCTGTTCGGCGACATCCTCTCCGACCTCGCCGCCGGCGTCGCCGGGTCCATCGGCATCGCGCCCAGCGGCAACATCGACCCCGAGCGCCGCCACCCCTCGATGTTCGAGCCGGTCCACGGCTCAGCCCCCGACATCGCCGGTCAGGGCATCGCCGACCCGCTCGGAGCGGTGTGGGCCGCCGCGCTCATGCTCGACCACCTCGGCCACGACGACGCCGCCACCGAGGTCACCGACGCGATGAGCCGCCTCCTCCTCGACGGACCTCGCACCCCCGACCTCGGCGGCACGGCCACGACGACCGAGGTCACCCGCGCCCTGGTGGACCTGCTCTGAGGCCGGCGCGCGCGGGATCGCAGACAGCGATGTGGCGTCATGGTCGTGATGGCGACCACCGCACCACATCGTCGGCTGCGATCCTCGTGCCTGGCGCAGCCTGGGCGGCTGTCGGGGTGGGTCAGGCGGCGCGGAGGACGGCGACGAGGAAGTCGGAGTTCTCGAACGGACGGAGGTCCCAGCTCGCGAGGCGCAGGTCGACGGTGAGCCCGGCGCGGGTGACGTCCCGCTCGAACTGCTCGAGGTCGTAGCCGCGGCCCGCGCCGAAGCCGACGACGGCCCGGCCCTGCGGCGCGAGGTGGGCGGCGAAGCGGCGGAGGATCTCCACCTGCGTGCCGGGCGCGGCGAACGTGAGGACGTTCCCGGCGCAGACGATCGCGTCGAACGGCTCGGGGAGGCCTGCGGCGGGGAGGTCGAGCTCGGCGAGGTCCCCCTGCCGCCACGTCGCGTCGGGGAACTGTGCCTGCGCCGCGGTGACGAGCGCGGGGTCGACGTCGACCCCGACGACCGTGTGGCCGACGCTCGCGAGGTGACCGCCGACCCGGCCCTGCCCGCACCCCGCGTCGAGGATGCGCGCCCCGCGCGGGACCATCGCGTCGATCATCCGCGCCTCGCCGACGATGTCGTCGCCCGCCTCGACCATGCTCTCCCAGCGGGAGATGTACCAGGCCGAGTGATTCGGGTTCTGCGCGAGGCGCTCTTCCCACAGGGTGCGACGGCGGGTCACGGGGGTCCTTCCGGAGGCGTTCGGGGTGGTGATCCACGGTAGCCCCACCCACCCTCACCCCCCGCCCCGCCCAGGGCACCCCCCCCGGAGGGTCCCCACCCCGGGAGTCCCCACCCCGGGAGTCCTCCTACCCGGGGGGATGACGTCATCGATGGCGTCATCGCACTCCGGGGTCAGGCGACGACGTCCAGGGGTGGGGGTGTGGTGTCGTCGGGGAGGCAGGGGTCCTCGGCGATCCGGGCGAGGAGTTCACCGAGCCCGTGCGCGGCGCGGCCGGGTGTGCGACCGGAGGTCGCGACGGACGGGTGGTGCGGGGTCGCCACGCGACGCCCCGAGGCTCGGAGCGCGGCGACGAGGCCGTGTTCCTCACCGTGCTCGGGTGCCGGAAAGCCGCCCACCGCACGGTAGTCGGCGAGTCTCACCGCGAGGTTGGCGGCGTAGACGTGGCTGTGCCCGGTCGGGGTCAGCCCGGACTCGACGAGTCGGGCGTAGGCCTCTCGCGCGGCGGGGTCGGCGTGCCAGTGCTCGACGTCGACGAGCCCCGCGACGGCGGCGGCCGGCGGTCCGTCCGCGGGGCGGGCGGCGGCGAGCATCCCCGTGATCCAGTCGGAGGGCACCCGCGAATCCGCATCGGTGGAGAAGACCCACGTCGTGCCGGCGAGGTCGTCCGCGCGTTCCAGGAGGCGGTGGCGGACCGCCCCGACGGGTGTCGGTCCGTCGTCGGCGACGACCTTGCTCGTGCACCACGGGGGCAGGTCCGCGAGGGCGGCCTCGGCGCGGGCGGCGGTCGCGTCGGTGCACCGATGGGCCGAGACGAGCACCCGTGCCTCGCGGACCTCCCCCGTGCGGTGGGCGTGAGCGAGGGCCCGCAGCACGCTCGTCAGGCACGAGGCGATGAGGTCCTCCTCCTCGTGGGCGGGGATCGCGACGACGACGTCGACGGCGTCCGGTCGGGGTCGGGGAGAGGGGGGCGGGGTCTCCCGGGTCGTCGTGCGCGGAGTTCCCTCGGAGATGGCGCCGGGCGTACCGGGCGTCCCGGTCGTGCGGGTCGCGGCGCCGGTCGGGTTCGCGGCGTGACGAAGGCCTGCCTGCGCGCCGGTCCGTGCCGGTCTCGTCGCGTCTCCTTCCGCGTCTCCCGGAGGGCGGGACCGCGTGTCCCGTCGCGCGCCGGTCACGAGCTCGCCCTGCGGCCGAGGTGAGCGGCATCGGAGTCGGGGTTCTGCTGCCTCAGGTAGAGCTCGGCGTCGTGGAGGGCGGCGGTGAGGTCCTCGTCGTAGGCGAGACCCGCGGGCCCGACGAGCCGACGGGATTCCTCGGCGATGCGCAGGACGGCGGCCGCGACACCGGCCCGGACCTCCGTCGACAGGTCGTGCAGGTCGCCGACGAGCTCCTGCGGCGCGAGAACGGCCTCACCGCGCGGGCTCTCGGCGAGGAGTGTCTCGAGCCGGGGGCCGGCGGTGGTGACGAGCGCGAGGGACAGCGCGAGGTCGGTGCGCATGCGGCCGAGGCGTGGCGCCCGCGCCGGGGACGGCGGCGCCGAGGCGAGGGCCGCGGCGGTGAGGTCGATCAGCCGCGCACCGAGCCCGGCCCACACGCCCGCGACCCCGACTCCGCCGGGGAAGAACCCGGCCCGCCCGAGGTACCAGCCGTCCGGACCGACCTGCCGGGCGCTCACGCGGTGCTCGGCGACGTGGATCGTGTGGCTGTGGCTGAGGCGCATCGCGCCGGTGCGCCACGCCGAGGTGTCCGGGGTCCACTCGGTGACGGGCACGTCGAGCAGCACGCTCGTCGACTCGTCGAGCCACACCGGCACGAGCGCGCGGTCGAGCACCCCGGCGCCGGAGGCGAATCGGAGCGTCCCGTCGAGCACCCACGCGTCGCCGTGTCCACCGGCCTCCCCGCCGCCGCCGTCGTCCCCGCCGGCGCCGACGCGGCGGGCACGCAGGCCGGTGGCGTGGCTGCGCGAGGCCCACACGCCGTACGTCGCGCCCTCGACCGGGGCCACACCGGCCTCGCCGAGGATGCGGACGGCGTCGACGTGACCCTCGGTGAGACGGGAGAGCGGCACGTCGGTACGACCGAGCGCGACGAGCGCGCGGAGGAGGTCGGGCCAGTGCAGAGAGTTCCACTCGTGGGCGGCGGCGAGATGGGCCACGGCGTCGCGGAGTTCCGTGGTGGTGAGCTCGTGCCGGTGGTCCTCGCCGGGGAAGCCGGCCGGGGCGGGGACGGGGACGAGGACGGTGAGGTCGGCAGGGGTCATCGGTCGGGATCCTTCGTGGCAGGCGCCCCGGGGGTCGGGATGTGGCCCGGTGGGACGTGGAGCAGGGGGGTGGCGTGGTGGGCGAGCATCTCCGGCGGCACGATCGGTCCGATGCCGGGGATCGCGGGGTGGAGCTGACTGGCGAACGCGGACAACGCCGCCTCGCGGGCGCGCTCGTCGTCGGGGGTCGCGCTGAGGCGTCTGAGGCCGGGGTCGGCCTCGGCGGGGTCGCTCCAGTACGTCATCCACACGGGGTAGGAGAGGAACCGCGCCCCGATCTCCGCGGCGAGGGCGCTCGCGGCGCGACCGGCCGCGCGGTGATCGGGATGCGGGTCTCGCGGCCATGGCCCGAGCACCGTCGTCACATCCTCGGCGACGGGCCGCAGGGCGGTGAGCGCCTCGTCGTCGGTGAGCCCACCGTCGGGGAGTCGCCGGGGGTGGCGCTCGCGGACCCCGAGGGCCTCGAGCGCGACGTGCCATTCGGCCTCGCGGCGGTTCGCCATCCCGGACGACAGGTCGGCCGGGGCGCCCTCGTCGCGCAGGACGTCGGCGAGGTGGTCCAGGCAGGCCTCTCCCCTGGTGAGGCACACCGCACGCAGCCGCACCCCGGCACCGGCCCAATGCGCGAGGAGACGACCGGCGCCGATCGTCTCGTCGTCGGGGTGGGCGGAGACGACGAGCGTGACCCCGTCGGCGGATGCGGACGCGTCGGCCGCGGCGGGGCGGCGAGGACTGCCGATGCCGCCAGCCCCGGTCGCCGCCGTGAGCGCCCCGGACACGGAGGACGACCCATTGGACGTGCCCCCGAGGACCTCCTCGGGCGTGAGCAGCGGCGCGGCGTCGACGACGTGCGCCCACACGTGCGGGGCGTGTCCGGGAGGGGTCGCCGGTATCGTCACGATGGACCCCTACCCACGAGGCCGGAACCGCATTCATGCACCCCGCCGCGATGTGGCCGGACACATATTCGGACGCCGGTCAGCTCCGTCGCGGCTGCGCGTGGGGGGTGCCGAGGACCGGGTCGCGGCGGGTCAGGGCATCGAAGGCCGCCTTGAGGGCGGCGAGACGTTCGCGGGCGACGCCCTCCGCCCACACCGTCGGCGCTGCCGAGGCCATGGTCTCGTCCCCGACGCCGACGGCGTCGAGCCCCGCCGCCCGGGCGAGGGCGAGGGCGCGCGGCAGGTGGTAGGTCTGGCTCACGAGCGTCGCCTCTCGCACGCCGTAGACCTGCACCGCCCGCACGCACGAAGCCCACGTGTCGCGGCCCTCGGGGTCCTCGGTGATGCGGTCTGCCGGCACGCCATGGGCCAGGAGGTAGCGGCGCATCGCGCCCGGTTCGTCGTGGTGGTCGTGGCGGCCGTCGCCGGAGACGATGAGCCGGTCGACCCGGCCACGGCGCAGGAGGTCCGCGGCGACGTCGAGGCGGGCGGCGAGGAGCGGCTGCGGTCGTCCGTCGGGGTACACGCCGGCCCCGAGCACGATCGCCACGGGCCGGTGCGGCACGTCCTCGGGGCGGTGGACGCCACCGCGGGAGGCGAGGCCGACCCACGCGTTGCTCGCGCCGAGCGCCACCGCGAGCCCCGCGACCCCGGCGACGCCGAGGCGCAGCAGCCGCCGACGCCCCCTCAGCGCGCGGATGCGCACGGGGGCCCCGGCCGTGCGGTCGGAGCACCCCGAGGTCATCGCCCGGCGATCAGAGCGTCGTGCCGTCGGCGACGGTGCGCGGCTCACCCGCGTCGTCGAGGGTGCCCTGTCCCTCGACGACGACGTCGGCACCGAACGTCCAGTCCCCTTCGATCGACAGTGACCGCGCCTGCCGCAACGACGGCGCCCCCTGGGGGAAGCGCTTCTCGAAGTCGCCGATCTTCTTGTAGTACGTGGGGTCGAGGTCGATCGTCGGCGCCGACTCGGGGAGGAGGCGCAGTCGGCCGTCGGGCCGGACCTCGTACGCGTCGGAACGCAGGAGCAGCAGCTCGTTGGTCGTCTTGACGGGCAGGAACCGGGTGCGGGGCACACAGATCGCGGTCGCACCCTCGAAGACCTGGACGGCCGCGCCCATCGCGGACTCGATCTGGAAGACCTCGGGGGAGTCGGCGTCCTTGGGGTCGACGGTCTTGACGTTGCGGATGAGCGGCAGCCCGAGCACGCCGTCACGCTCGCGGAGCACCTCGGCGAGACGCTCGAGGTCGAACCACAGGTTGTTCGTGTGGAAGTAGGGGTGCCGGTTCTCGTCGGTGAAGAAATCCATCTCCTCGGGGGCCGTCTGGGCGGTCTCGCGGAGGATGAGCTGGTCGTCGGAGGTGCGGATCGCCAGGTGGCCGCCCTTGCGGTCCATCGGCGTGCGGCGGCACACCTCGGCGGCGTACGGCGCGCCGGAGGCGGCGAACCACCCGGCCAACGTCGCGTCCGGTCCCGCGCCGAGGTTGTCGGAGTTGCTCACCGTCGCATACCGGAACCCCGCCTCGATGAGCGCGTCGAGCACGCCGCTCGCGAGCAGCGAGGGGTAGAGGTCGCCGTGGCCGGGCGGGCACCATTCGAGGTGGGGGTCGGCGGGCCACTCGACGGCGGTGAGGTCGTCGGTGCGGAGCTTGGGCTCCTGGCTCTGGAGGAAGTCCAGGGGGAGATCCTCGACGGGGAGATCGGGGTACCGGGCGAGGGCCTCGAGGGTGTCGTCGCGGGTGTTGAAGCTGTTCATGAGCAGCAGGGGCAGCCGGGCCCCGTACTCGGCGCGGGCGGCGAGGACCTGCTCGACGATGAGGTCGAGGAACGTGCGGCCGTCGCGGACGGGCAGCAGCGACTTCGCCTTGGCCATGCCCATGGACGTGCCGAGGCCGCCGTTGAGCTTGATGACGACGGTCTTGGCCAACGCCTCGCGGGCCTGCTCGGCGTCGATGTCGAGTTCCTCGATCATCGGCGGCTCGGTCATCGGGCGGATGTCGTCCTCGCGGATGAGCCCCGTGGCCCCACCTTCGAGTTCGCGGTAGTAGTGGCCGAAGACGTCGATCGCCGTGCGGTGGACTCCGGCGTCGGCCATCTTCTGCTGGGCATCTCTGAGGGCCTGCTCGCTCATGGTCTCGATCGTAGTGCGCCTCGCACACGGTCCGCCCGGGCGACGCGGCCCCGGGGCGAAGGACCCCGCGGCCGCGTCGATGCTCAGCGTCTCGCGTTCGTCCGTGCCCGGGCGAGGTAGGCGGAGGCGCCGTCGGCGGCCCGACGGCGGATCTCGGGCAGGCGCCGCCGCAGATGGGTGCCGGGGCAGTCGGTGCGGGTGTTGCCGACCTGGTAGTGCCCGGGAACGACCGGCGAGGTGCGGCCGTCGAGGGTGAGGGTGCCGGCGGGGTCGAACCCGTACCGCGCGGCGGTCCAGGCGACGATGTCCACGATGGAGTTCACCGCGGCCTTCGGCACCGGGGCGGAGGAGGAGTCGCCGATGTAGGCCACTCCGAGGTAGGTGGTGTTGACGCCGCTCGCATGTGCCCCCTTGTGGGGGATGCCGATACCGCCGTACCGGCCCTCCCACACCCGGCCGAAGCGGTCGACGAGGACGTTGTAGCCGATGTCGCTCCAACCGCGGTCCCGCATGTGGAAGCGTTCGATCCCGCGCAGGACCGCCGGCACCTGAGCCGCGCTGTAGCGGTTGGTGCCGGCCGTGTGGTGGACGGTGATGCCGCGGCCGACGACGACCGGCAGCGCACGCGCCGCCGAGCTGCGCGCGGCGCCCCACGCCTCGCGCTTGGTCGGCATGGCCCGCGGGCCGGGGAGCCCGGGCGGGGCGGCGGGGAGTCCGGAGGCGCCGGAGGTGTTCGTGCCGGACGCGGCGGCGCCGGAGCTCACGGCCGACGAGCCCGAGGGGCCCGAGGAGCCCCACGACGTCGAGGCGAAGGCCCCGAGACCCGGCGGGCGTGTGGCCGTGTCACCGGCAGGGACGGCGCCGGTCGGGCCCATGATGCTCGCCGCGCCGGTCGCGCGGGGCGGGGTGGCCGGGCGGGCGTGCGTCGCCGAGGACGTGCCGGGGTCGATGACGCTGAGCTTCGGGTCGCCGACCGCCGTGCCGCGCGTGACGAGGCGGGCCTGAACGTGCGTCGCACCGACGACCGCGATGGGTTCGGAGCCGGCGCGCGTGGCGGCACCGGGGTCGGCGCAGTCGCCGCACGTCTCGACGTCGACGTCCTGCCAGGGGCCCCACTGGCCGCCGCGCTTGACGCGGTAGGCGAGGCCGAGCCCGGAACCGGTGCCCTCGGCCCACGTCACCCCGATGACGGCGAGGCGGCGGGGGACGGCGACGGTGCCGGTGTCGAGGATCCGGGGCGTGGGCGCGCCGACGGCCGAGGCGCCCTGAGCGAGGCCGCGGTCGATCGAGCGAGAGGCGAGACGAAGCGGCGCCCGACGTTCGCTCACGGTCGTGGTGGCGGCGGGGCGAGCGGTCGGTGCGGTGGCCGTCGTCCCCACGGACGCCGCGGCTGCCAGGGACGACGTGGCCGACGTGGACGAGGTAGACGGTGTGGCGGTGGGGGCGGCGGTGGCGGGGACGGGGGCGACGGCGAGGGTGGTGCCGAGCGACAGCGCGACGGCTGCGGCGATGTGACGCATGGAGACCTCTGGACGTGGTGCGGATGGGACGGGCGCCACGCTCAGGGGGGAGTCGGGGGGAAGCGGTCGACGCATGGCAGCGCACATCATGCCGGACGATCGTCCAACATCGGCCTCAGGCAACCGGTTCCGCCGTGTCTTCACCCGATGTCGCCGCATCGTTCACCCTCCGATGCCCCGGGGCCAGGCCTGCCACCGACCCGACGCCGGGCCGGGGCCCTCGTCTCCGGGCGCCATCCGGCAGCACAGGCGGAGGTGGCCGGGAGGAGAGGCCCGCGCAGGCGGGGCGCCGGCCCTAGGGTGGAGCGGGGCGAGCCGTCGCGGGGAGGGCAGGACATGGATCCGATGGTGTTGCTGGTCGGTCGAGCACTGATCGTCGTGCTCGCGGTGGTCGCGCTGTGGGTGATCGCGACCCGCCGGCTTCCCGCCGCATGGTCCTCGATCGGGTGGGGGGCGCTCGCCTTCCCGCTCTCCCAGGTGGCGAGGAGCGCCCTCCTGGTCCCGGTGGGCCTCCTCCTCACGGCGTGGCTGGGGGCGAGCTCGGCGACGCTCGCGACGGCGACGGTCGTTCTCGCGGTGCTCACGTCGGGGATCTTCGAGGAGGGCACACGCTGGATCGTCATGCGGTTCTGGGCCAAGCGGGTCCGCACCTGGGGTGAGGGTGTCGCGTTCGGTCTCGGGCACGGCGGCAGCGAGGCGATCCTCATCCTCGGGATGTCGGCGATCAACGGGGTGGTGCTCCTCGCGACGACGGAGGCCATGCGCGGGTCGGTGGCGTCCTCGGCACCCGAGCAGGTGCCCGCCCTCGACGCCCAGATCGCGAGCCTGCGGGAACTCACCCTCGGCATGACGGCGCTGGGTCTGTGGGAGCGGGTACCGGCGATCATCCTCCACGTCACGTGTGCGTTGCTCGTGATGTGTGCGGTGCGGCAGCGACATCCCCTGCTGTTGCTCGCGGCCATGGTGCTGCACTGTGCCGTGAACGCCGTGGTCGTGGGGACCGCCCAGGTCGCGGAGCCGATCGTCGTCGAGCTCGCTTTCACCGTGCTCGGGGCGGTGTCCCTCTGGGTCGTGCTCGCGGGGCCCTTGTCGCGACGCCGCGTCGACACGCTCCCCGCCGAGCCCCCCGCGTCGGTCGGGGTGCGTTGACGTGCCCCGCCACAGCGCCGGGCTGCTGCCCTACCGCCTCGACGGCGGTGAGCTCTCGGTGTTCCTCGCCCATCCGGGCGGCCCGTTCTGGGCGCGCAAGGACGCGGGGTGCTGGTCGGTGGTCAAGGGTGAGTACGACCCCGATGCGGAGGACGCGGCGCTCGCGGCCGCGCGCGAGTTCGCGGAGGAGACCGGCGCGCCGGCGCCGCGTGGGGAATGGCTCGATCTGGGCGAGGTGAGGCAGTCCTCGGCGAAGATCGTCCACGTCTTCGCGGTGACCGCGCCGACGACGCTCACCTACGTCGCCAGCAACACCGTCGAGATCGAATGGCCACCTCGTTCGGGCCGCACGACGACGATTCCCGAGGTCGACCGTGCGGAGTGGATGACCGCCGAGCGCGCCCGGCCCCGCCTCCTCGAGGCGCAGCGGGCCTTCCTCGACCGCCTGGCCGCGCACCTCGGCCTCCCTCCGGCCTGATCGGCGCTCCGGCCCGATCCCCCGATGCCGGTAGACCTCCCGGTCGCCCACGGCGTCCGGGACGTGGTGAGCGAGTGTGCCGTGGGCAGGGGAGCCGGCGGGGCGGGCGCGGGCCGGGACGTGGGCCGTCGCGGCTCCCGGGCGGCCGATGATCGAGTGCGCGCTGCTCCTGCTCGCCTACCCCCCCGGTCGGTGGGCACCGACTGAGGTGCCGACGCGAGTCCGAACGGTCGACGGTGGCGCCGGGTAGCCTCGCCCCTCGTGGACGAGCTGTTGGTGGAGGCGCGGGGACTGCGCAAGGCGTTCGGCACCGTCGAGGCGGTGCGCGGGATCGACGTCGAGGTCCGGCCCGGTGAGGTCTTCGGGTTCCTCGGGCCCAACGGGGCGGGCAAGTCGACCACGATGCGCATGATCGCCACGGTCTCCCCACCCACGGGCGGCACGTTGCAGGTCCTCGGGCTCGACCCCACGCTCGACGGTCCGCGCATCCGAGGCCGCCTCGGCGTGTGCCCTCAGGAGGACACCCTCGACGTCGAGTTGTCGGTGCGCGAAAACCTCACGGTGTACGGGCGGTTCTTCGGCATGAGCCGCAGCGCGGTGCGGACCCGCGCCGACGAACTGCTCGACTTCGTCAAGCTCACCGAGAAGGCGGGCGCCAAGGTCGACGACCTCTCCGGAGGCATGAAGCGGCGTCTCACGATCGCGCGCTCACTCGTCAACAGTCCCGACCTGCTCATCCTCGACGAGCCCACCACCGGTCTCGACCCGCAGGCCCGGCACACGTTGTGGGACCAGCTGTATCGGCTCAAGCACGCCGGCGTCACGCAGATCCTCACCACCCACTACATGGACGAGGCCGAGCAGCTCTGCGATCGCCTCGTCGTCATGCACGACGGGCGCATCTCGGCACTCGGCAGCCCGGCCGAGCTCATCCGGCGGTACTCCACGCGGGAGGTCGCCGAGCTGCGGTTCGGCGTCGTCGACCACGCCCCGTACGAGGCGCAGGTGACGGGCTGCGCCGAGCGCGTCGAGGTGCTCCCCGACCGGTTGCTCCTCTACGCCGACTCCGGCGACGCGGCCGTGTCGGCCGTCCACGCCCGCGGCCTCGAACCCGCCCAGGTCCTCGTGCGGCGCTCCTCGCTCGAGGACGTCTTCCTCACGCTCACCGGCCGAACCCTGGTCGACTGATGGGCACCCCCGACCCGCGCGAGATCGCGCCCGTCCCGGCCGCGGTCCTCGCCGACCCCGGTGAACGGCCCGGTCGCCTCACGATGATCCTGCGGCAGAGCGACTACCACTGGACCCGGCTGCGGCGCACGTGGAAGGGCTCGGTCGTCACGTCCCTGCTCACGCCGCTGCTCTACGTGTTCGCCATGGGCACGGTGCTCGGCGGCTACATCGACGCCGCGGGCACGGGCCCGGCCGGGGCACCCAGCTACCTCCATTTCGTCGCGGCGGGGTTGGTGGCGGGGCAGGCGATGACCGTCGCCGTCGGCGACTCCACCTACCCCGTCTACGGCGCGATCGTGTGGGACAAGACGTACCAGGCGCTCCTCGCGACCCCCCTGCGGGTCTCGGACGTCGTGGCCGCGCAGCTGCTCGCGATCCTCGCCCGGGTGGGGTTGAGCTGCGCGATCTTCATGCTCACGCTCGTCCCGTTCGGGGTCTACGCCAGTGCCGCGGGGGCGCTCGGCGCATTCCTCGTGGTTCTGCTCGTCGGGCTGGCCTTCGCGGCGCCGGTCTGCGCGTACTCGGTGTGGATCTCCTCGGATGCCGGATTGTCGCTCGTCTTCCGCCTCGGGGTGGTGCCGCTCTTCATGTTCTCGGGGGCCTTCTTCCCCACGTCCAACCTCGGGCCCGTCCTGGAGCGGCTCGTCATGCTCAGCCCGCTGTGGCACGGGGTCGAGCTCACGCGCGCCCTCATGCTCGGGCGCCTCCTGCCGGTCGGGGCGGTCGTGGTGCATCTCGCGGTGCTCGTCGCACTCGCGGTCGTCGGCTGGTGGCTCATGGTGCACCACCTTCGGCGGAGGTTGCTCACGTGATGGCCTGGCAGCTCGTTCTGCGCCACCTGCGGGTGTACCGGCGCAGCTGGTTCGTCTTCGTCACCGGGTTCCTCGAGCCGGTGTTCTACCTGTTCTCGATCGGCATCGGGGTCGGCGCGATGATCCCGGGGTTCGACGTCGGTGGGGTCCTCGTGTCCTACGCGGCGTTCGTCGCGCCGGCGATGCTCGCCACCTCGGCGATGAACGGCGCGATCATGGACTCGACGTTCAACATCTTCTTCCGTCTCCGGTACGCCAAGCTCTACGACGCGCTCCTCGCCACCCCCATGACCACCCTGGACGTGGCCGTGGGCGAGGTGACGTGGTCGCTGATGCGGGGCGGGATCTATGCGACGGGGTTCCTCGCCCTCATGGCGGCGATGGGGCTCGTGCAGTCCTGGGCCGCGCTGCTCGCCCTGCCCGCCTGTCTGCTCATCGGGCTCGCCTTCGCCGGGCTCGGCATGTGGCTCACGACGTTCATGCGCTCCTGGCAGGACTTCGAGTTCATCACCCTGGCCCTCGTGCCGATGACGCTCTTCTCGGGCACGTTCTTCCCGGTCACCGGGTTCCCCCCGGCGGTGCGGTGGATGGTCGAGGTGACACCGCTGTACCGCGGGGTCGTCCTGTGCCGGGAGCTCACCACCGGCCTCCTGTCGAGCGCCTCGGCGATCTCCGTGGTCTACCTCGTCGCCATGGGGATCACGGGCATGCTCCTCGCCCGTCGACGCCTCGACCACCTGCTCCTGCGCTGACCCGCGCTGACCCGCGCGCACACCCCCCACCCCCCTCTCTCCGAGACGGCAGATGGGATGGAAGCACAGCTACGGCTGGAGCGCTGGGTGAGCTGCCATCCCCTCTGCCATCTCGGTCTTGTCAGACGCGGGGGCGGGTGCGGGCGAGCCAGCGGAGGACGAGGACGGGCAGGACGGCCGGCAGGAGCAGGTATCCCGCGCCGTAGTAGCTCCACACCGAGGCCTGGGGGAACCACTCGGGCTTGAGCAGGCTGAGGGTGCCCACGGTGAGCACGCCCGCGAGTTCGACGAGGCACAGCACCCGCATCGCCGCGCGGGATCCGGGGTGACCCCAGCGCAGGAGGAGGACGAGGCCGACGACGTAGACGGCGGCCGAGAACGCCGACAGCGTGTAGGCGATGGGCGCCTCGGAGAACTTCGTCGCGAGCTCGAGCGTGGCCCGCGACGTCGCGCCCACGGCGAAGATGCCGTAGAGCAGGGTGAACAGGCGCCCCGGGCCCGCCTCCGGCGCCTGGACACCCCCCGAGGTGGCGTCGTTGGCGCCGCGGGAACCGAGGGGTGCGGAGGACGCGCGGTCAGCCGACATTGAGGTACCCGAAGAGGAATCCGAGGGTCTGCACCTGCCGCACGATCATGATGGCCGCGATGAGCGTCGCGACCGCGACGATGAGCAGCCCCCAGCGGTCGAACTTCTTGTACGTGAGCGCGAACCCGGCCGGGATGATGAGCGGCGTCGAGACGAGGTAACTGATGTGGGTCGCGAGCCGCGGGCCGGGGTGCCCGGCGACGACGTAGGCGATGTCCGCGACGACCGCGACGACCGTCGCGAGTTCGGCGACGGCGAGCAGACCGAGCGTCACGCGCCGTGGCAGGCGACCGACCGCGGCGGCGATCAGGAGGACGACGCCGACGGCGAGGGTCACCCACATCGCCCCGACGATGACGAGGAGCAGGAGGTCAACCACGGGCGGTGAGGACGATCGGGTCGCCGTCGGTGATGGCGACGGTGTGTTCGGAGTGCGCACCGCGGGAGCCGTCGACGCTGCGCAGGGTCCATCCGTCGGGGTCGGTGAGCAGCTCGTCGGTCCCCGCCATGAACCACGGCTCGATGGCGATGACGAGGCCGGGGCGGAGCTTGAGCCCCCGCTTGGCCTGGCCGTCGTTGGGCACGTGGGGATCGCCGTGCATCGTGCGACCCACACCGTGGCCGCCGAACTGGGTATTGACGGTGAGCCCGGCGGAACGCGCGACGGCACCGATCGCCGCGGAGATGTCGCCGAGTCGCTTGCCCGGCCGGGCGACGTCGATCGCGCGGGCGAGGGCCTTCTCGGTGAGGGCGATGAGGTCGAGGTCGGCCTGGTCCCGCTTCTCGCCGACGACGAGACTGACGGCCGAGTCGGCGACCCACCCGTCGACCGCGACGGCGAAGTCGAGGCTGAGGAGATCGCCGTCGGCGAGCGCGTAGTCGTGCGGGAGGCCGTGGAGCACGGCATCGTTGACGGAGGTACAGATGACGTGCCCGAACGGGGACGCCCCGAAGCTGGGGTGGTAGTCGATGTAGCAGCTCTCCGCGCCGCGACGACGGATGTGCTCGTGCGCCCACTCGTCGATCTCGAGGAGGGTGGTCCCGACCTTCACGCGGCCGGTGAGGTCGGTGAGCACCTCGCCCACGAACGTCCCGGCGGGACGCATCTGCTCGATCTCCCGAGGCGTCCGTAGCTCGATCACGTGACTCTCGTCCTCTCCGGTGGTACCGATTCGTGCGCCGCTCCGCCGTGGGTGACGCTCCGGTCATGCTAGGCGTTGCCGGTCCTGCCCGATCGAGCCGCTCCCACCTCGTCCGCCGCGGCCGTCCCCTGAGATGCCTGGGAACCGATTGGGCCCCTTGCACGTCGGGCTGATGTGGACGACCGACCCGGTCGACCGTTCGGCCGATACCCTCACGCCGCGTAAGATCGGGATGCCGCCGGCGCGGGAGCCGATGGGGATGACAGGCGGCGTCGAGCACGTGAACGGGGGGACGTAGACGCACATGGCGAACGTGATGGGACTGGCCCGAAGGGCCGGCTGGAACGTCATCGATCAGGTGATGTCGGCCTTGAGCAACATGCTGCTCATGGTCTTCGTCGCCCGCGCGCTCGACAAGACCGCGTTCGGTGCGTTCGCCATGGCGTTCGTCGCCTACGGCGTGGCGGTCGCGGTGTCGAAGGCCATGGTGGGACAGCCGCTGCAGATGCGGCACAGCGCCGATTCCCCCGAGGCGTTCCGTCGCGCCGTCCGCACCTCCCAGGGCACCGCCGCCTGGCTCGGTCTCGTCGGGTCCGTCATCTGCGTCGCCGTGTGGGCCTTCGTGCCCGGCCCGGTCGGCGCCGCGTTCCTCGCGCTCGCGCCCTGCCTCCCGGCGCTGACGATGCAGGACTCCTGCCGGATGGCCTTCTTCGCGGCCGGTCGGGCCGACCGTGCCGCCCTCATCGACTTCGTCCGCATGGTGTTGCAGTTCGCGCTGCTGTTCGGCGCGATCGCGCTCGGCTGGACGTCGGTCGGCATCCTCACGCTCACGTGGGGAATCGCCGGGCTCGTGTCGGCCGCGGTCGGCCTCGCGCTGCTCAAGTCGCCGCCCAGCCTGTTCGGCGCCGGCGAGTGGCTGGGGGAGCAGAAAGACATCACCGGCTATCTGCTGGCCGAGTACATCCTCGGGCTCGGCGCCGCCCAGTTCGGCACCCTGCTCATCGCCCCGTTGTCCTCACCCGCCGACGTGGGCGCCATGCGTGCCGTCCAGACCCTGCTCGGTCCGCTCAACATCCTCGGCACGGCGGCACTCGCGTTCGCCGTGCCCGAGCTGTCCCGCCGCGCGCACATGCGGGCGCCCAGCCGGATCAAGGCGATGATCCTCGCGAGCGGTGTGATGACGGCCGTCTCGAGCGGGTACGTCATCGTGCTGCTCCTGCTGCCCGACGGCGTGGGGCGCGCCCTCTTCACCGACTCCTGGGCGGGCGCCCAGCCCGTCCTCCTGCCGATGGGCATCAACGCGATCGCGGCCTCCGCCGGCATCGGGGCCGCGGTGACCCTCTACGGCATGGGGCTCGCCCAGAAGACCTTCAAACTCAACGTCCTCCGCGCCCCGCTCCTGCTCGGACTCATGTGCCTGGGCGCGGTGCAGTACGGCGCCGTCGGCGCGGGGTGGGCGCTCGCCACCGTCGAGCTGCTGTTCCTGCCGTTCTGGGCCGTCACCGCGGTCCGCGCGAGCCGCCGCCACGACCGGGACCGCGACGCGGCCCGCACGGCCGGCGCCTCCGCCGACCCCGACGCGACCAGCGCCGCGACGGTGACGACACGGGCCGCCACCTCCGACGGTGAGGACGCCGAGGCGTCCGTGCGTGGCGCAGACGCGACGGAGGACGTCGCGCCGGGGCAACCCGCGTCGCACGCCCCCGTCGACGACGGGGGCCGGCACACCTCCGCCGACGTCGCGACCGAGCCCGAGACCATGCTGCGCGAGCGTCGTCCCTGAGGTTCCCCCGCCCTGAGCACCCTGGGGCACACTGGCTCCCATGAACACCACGGACCTGTTCGACCGCATGGCCGGTGAGCTGGCGGCCTCGGGCGCGGTCGAGGAAGCACGCGACGGACGTCGCACCCTCACGCTCGACGGCGCCCCGTTCGCGAGGCTCGTCGACGACGGGGCGGAGGTCTACCTGCCCGACGGCAGCGCCGCGCGTGCCGACGCCCTCGCCCTGCCCGCGGTGAGCGAGGCGGGGGGCGGGTGGCTCACGGTCACCGACGGTGACGTCGCCGCCTGGCCGGTCCTGTTCGAGCAGGCGCTCGCGGGGCTGCGGCGCTGAACGGGCCGTCCGGCCGCGGGGAGGGCGCCCGGCGACGGGAGGACGCGGGAGGCGGGTACGACCGTGGTCGGATGCCGGGGTCCGACACCGGGGTGACGACGCCGGATGCCCGGCATTCCTACGGTGGGGACATGGTCGACGAGCCTCCGGTGAGTCCGCCCGTGCGAGATCCGCGGGAGCGGATCCCGTTCGCCTCGGCGCGGGAGAACCCTCAGGACACCGTTCGCCCAGGAGATCCCGTCGCTGCGGACGGCGAGGGTCGGTCAGGCTCCACCCGGCTCACCGGGCCCGCGACACCCAGCGAACCGGTCGAGCCCGTCCCGCCCGGTGTGCCCGCGACGGCACCAGGGCCGTCGGCCCTGACTCCGGTCCGCACCCTCGCCGCGGACCTGCGCCTCCTCGGCGACCGGCTCGCCGAGTTCGCGCGACGCCCATGGCCGGGGGCCGGGGTGTTCGACGTGGGCCTCGTCCTCTCCCTCGCCATGTCGGCCATCCCGCTCATGGTCCAGTCGCAGCGGGCCGCCTACGAGCCGTTCTGGGGCGTCGTCGCCGCGGTCTGCGTCGTGCTGTTCTCGGCGCCGTTCTTCTGGCGTCGCACCTACCCGATGACCGTCGCCCTCGTCGTCGCGCTCCCGCACGTGGCTCAGCTGTTCCTGCTCGACGAGCCGACGTTCGCCAACATCTCGGCGCCCATCGCCGTGTACTCGGTGGCCCGCTGGTCGGCCGACCGCCACGTTCGACGGGCCGGTCTCCTCCTCGGGGTGGTGGGCAGCACCATCGCCGGGTTCAGTTGGTCGCCCGCGACGTTCGCCGACGGGGTGCCGCTCAGCGTCTGGGTGGGATCGTTCGTCGTCATCACGATGATGTGCCTCGCGATGACGGTGACGGCGTGGCTGCTCGGAGCCCTCGTGCGTCAGCGTGCGGAGGCGATCGAGGAGACGCGGCAGCGGGCCCTCGCGGTGGAGCGGGGACGGGTCCAGAACATCCGGATCGCGGCTCAGGAGGAGCGAGCACGCATCGCCCGGGAGATGCACGACGTCGTCGCCCACTCGCTCTCGGTGATCGTGGTCCAGTCCGACGGCGCCGCCTACGCCCTCGACAGTGCGATCCGGCGCGCGAACGACGAGGACGACGTCCGGGTCGTCGCCGACGCGCTGCGGAACGCCTCGACCGTGCTCGAGACCATCGGCCGCACGGCCCGGGAGTCCCTCGCCGACACCCGCCGCCTCGTGGCCGTCCTCCGTCAGGACGAGGGCGACGCCGAGTACGCGCCCACCGGTGGGGTCGACTCCCTCGGGGACCTCATCGAGCCTCTGCGGGCGGCCGGGTTGCAGATCACGACCGACGTCACCGGCCGGCCGCGCCCACTCTCCCGCGCGACCGACCTCGCCGTGTACCGCGTCGTGCAGGAGGCCCTCACCAACGTCATCAAGCACGCCGGGGAGGCCCGGGTGTGGGTGTCGCTCGATTACCTCCCCGAGGCGCTCCTGGTGACCGTCCGCGACGACGGCGCCGGGGTCGTGACGCCGCCCGACGGGCAGGGGCACGGGCTGGTGGGGATGCGCGAACGCCTGGCGGCCAGCGGTGGCCGGTTGTGGGCCGGTGGCGCGCCGGGCGGCGGCTTCGTCGTCGAGGCCCGCATTCCCTACGATGAGGGGCACCCGAGCGGTGTCTGATCGCCAGGCTCCGCAGGGGGCCGTGACCGAGGGGTCCGGGCGGCGCACGAGTCGACGAGGTCGATCGTCGGGGTCGTCGGTCTCGTCGAAGGAGGAGGAATGAACGAGGACGGCCCGATCCGGTTGGTGCTCGTCGACGACCAGGAGTTGGTCCGCGCCGGATTCCGCATGGTCCTCGACGCCACCCCCGGGATGAGCGTCGTCGCCGAGGCGGCCGACGGTCTGGAAGCCATCGCCGCCGTCGAGGCGACCGAGTCCGACGTCGTGCTCATGGACATCCGGATGCCGCGTCTGGACGGTGTCGAGGCCACCCGCCGCATCTGCGCGCTGCCGAACGCGCCGCGGGTCGTCGTGCTGACGACGTTCGACCTCGACGAGTACGTGTTCGCCGCGCTCAAGGCGGGCGCCGCCGCGTTCCTGCTCAAGGACGCCGGTCCCTCGGAGCTGCTCGCGGCGATCCGGGCGGTGCATCGTGGCGACTCCGTCGTCGCGCCCAGCACGACGCGCCGCCTCCTCGAACGCGTCGTCCCCTCGCTCCCCGAGACCGGCGGGCGCCCCGATGCGCGACTCGAGGTGCTCACCGAGCGTGAGCGGGAGGTGCTCGAGGCCGTCGCCAAGGGCCAGACCAACGCCGAGATCGCCGCGACCCTCTACCTCGCCGAAGCGACGGTGAAGACCCACATCGGCCGCATCCTCACCAAGCTCGACCTTCGAGACCGCGTCCAGATGGTCGTCCTCGCCTACGAGACCGGCCTCGTCCGCATCGGGATGTGACGCCTCGGGGTGATCAGGGTCGGTCGTCGGTGACGGCGCCTCGGTCGTCGGCGCCGTCCTCGTGGGCGGCCTTCCTGCCGGCCTCCTCGGAGGCGGCGAGTTCGCGCTCGTAGCTCTCGGGGCTCACACCGCCGAGGCGCTTGTCGTCGTCGGCCGAGACGTCGGTGTCCTCGGGTGCGGGGGCGTCCGTGGCGAGCTTCTTGGCCGAGGTCGTGAGGATCGACGCGTCCTGGGTGAGCATGGGGAACTTGTCGTGGCCGTTGAGGTAGAGGAGCACGGTGTTCGTGATCGCCATGAACGGCACGGCGAACAGGGCGCCCGCGATGCCGAACAGGTAGGAGCCGACGGCCACGCCGAGCAACGTCGCGAGGGGGTGCAACGAGACGGCCTTGCTCATGAGGATGGGCTGCAGGAGGTTGCTCTCGATCTGCTGCACGGCGAGCACGACGGCGAGCATGATGAGCGCCGCGACCGGGCCCTTGACCACGAGGGCGAGCAGCACGGCGAGGGCACCGGAGACGACCGCGCCGACGATGGGGATCGCCGCGGCGAAGAACACGATGAGGCTCAGCGGGATGACGAGGGGAAGCCCGAGGAGGAACGCGCCGAGACCGATGAACACGGCGTCGACGGCGGCGACGACCACCTGGGTCTTGACGTAGGAACTGAGCGTCACCCACGCCCGCCGACCCGCCTCGTGGATCGGTTCGCGGACCTGTTTGGGGGCGAGGCCCACGCACCAGGACCACATGCGGTCGCCGTCGGCGAGGAAGAAGAACATCGCGAACAGGGTCATGATCGACCCGATCGCGAGGTTGCCCGCCGTCTGCCCCGCCGAGAGCGCACCGCTCGTGAGGTCACCGGCGTGGGCCTGCACCCACGTGCGGCCCTGGTCGATCGCCTGGTCGAGCTGGCCACCGAGCGGGCCGTTCGCGAGCCACGCCTGGATCTGGCTCACGCCGAGTTGCGCGGAGGTGCTGAGGCCCTGCACGCCGATGACGATCTGATTGCCCGCGAGGGTGAGCAGGCCGACGACGACCCCGACGCTGAACAGCAGCGTCGTGATGGCCGCGAGCGCCCGCGGGAACTTCAGCCGGTGGTTGAGGAGCACGGCCATCGGCATGGTCAACGCCGTGAGGAGCAACGCGATGGCGACGGGGATGACGACCATGCTCGTGCGACCGATGACCATCATGAGGCCGTACAGCGCGATCGCGATGATGACGACGCGCCAGGCGATGCCGGCACTCACCTTGAGGGCGAACGGCACGGCCTGGTCGGCGGGTCGCGCGTCGCTGTAGCTGAACGACGGTGGGGGAGACACCGGCATGTCCGGCTGCCGCGGCGGCGCGGGCAGGGCCGGGAGCGCCGGCATGCGGACCCGGTGGCGGAGGTCGTTCAGGGACGGTGGGGTCCCTCGGTTGAAGAGCTTCATCGCCTTCGAGTTTCACATGGAGTGCCCGGGAATGCATGCCCCGTCTCCGTGCGAGCACCACCGCGTTCACCTCGCGACCTGCGGTCTCGGCGCGGACCGGTGCGCGGGGTGAGGGTGGGCCCGCGATTGAGGGTGCGGCGGTCCGGGTATCTCGACGACGAGGCCGCGAGGCCCACCCGCCCACGAAGCGAGAGGCCGCACATGAACGTCGTCGAACGCCACACCACCGCCACCCCCGAAGAGGTCTGGGACGTCATCGCCGACGGGTGGACGTTCCCCTCCTGGGTCGTCGGCGCCTCCCGTATGCGGGCCGTGGAACCCGCCTGGCCGGGGGTCGGCGGCAAGCTTCATCACTCGGTCGGTGGGTGGCCTGCGCTCATCGACGACGAGACCGCCGTGCTGGAGTCCGAGCCGCGCCGCCGCATCGTCCTGCAGGCCCGCATCCGCCCGGCGGGGGAGGCCCGCGTCGAGATCACCCTCGAACCGAAGGACGGCGGCACCCTCCTGCGCATGGCCGAGGACTTCACCGACGGCCCGCTCAGGTTGCTTCCCGGCATCGCCCGGGACGTGACCATCGGCCCTCGCAACGTCGAGACCCTCCGCCGCCTCGCGTTCCTCGCCGAACGCCGCGACCTCCCCGACATCCCCGGGCGCTGAGCACACCCGTCGGGCCCGCACCCCCCCCGATGCGCGAGGGTGGCCCGACGCGTCGACGGCGTCGGGCCAGTGGCCCGGCGGTGCGCTCGCAGCGCTGCCGACTCGCAGACCGGCCATGGCCGACCTGCCGTGTCAGACCCGAGCTGTCCAGGCCGGGTGGGGTCGGTCGTGGAAGCGACGCAGCGCGGAGGTCCGCACGCGGGAGACGAGCGCGCCGGCGGCCCCGGCGTCGGCGAGGGCCGCACGAGCGGCGAGGTAACCGCACCCGCCGTGGACGCCGCCGCCGGGATGGATGGCCGCGCTTCCCAGATAGAGGCCCCGGATGTGGGTCCACGGGCCGCCGAGACCCGCGACCGGGCGCCAGATCGCCTGCTGGAGGAGCTGTTGGGTGCCGCCGCCGACACCACCGCCCCCGAGGTTCGCGTTGTCGGCCTCGAGGCCCTGCGGCGTCTGCACCCACCGGTCGATGACGAGATCACGCCAGTCGGGAGCGAACTCGTCGAGCATCTCCTCGCTGTGGCGGGTGAGGGTCTGCGCGGCCTCGGGGTCGGTGCAGCCGCGCGGCAGGTGGGTGTAGAGCCACATCGTCTCGGTCCCGTCGGGGGAGCGGGTGGGGTCGATGCTGCTCATCTGCCCGATGAGGGCGAACGGACGCTCGGGGACGAGACCCGCCTCGAGCTCGGCCGACCACTGCACGAGGCCCGGCACGTCGCGCCCGGCGTGGACGACGCCCGCGCCCCGCGCCTCCGGCGCCGACCACGGCACGGGCTCGGCGAGACGGTAGTTGAGCTTGACCGTCGGCAGGTCCCACTCGAACGCCCGTAGCCGTGCGCGCAGGCCGGGCGGCACGTCGCGGTCGTCGAGGAGGCGCTCGTAGAGCATCGGTGCGCTCGTGTCGGCGACGACGGCGCAGCGTACGTGGAGGCGGCGACCGTCGTTCGTCTCGACCCCGTGCGCCCGGCCGCCGCGGACGGCGACGCGCGTCACCGAGACCCCGGTCTCGACACGGGCACCCGCGGCCTCGGCGCGTCGGCGCAGGGCGGCGGCGAGCTCCCGGGTTCCGCCCTGCGGCGTGGGGAACCCGACGTCCTGGGCGAGCATCGTCATGAGCCACCCGTACATGCCGCTGACCGCGGCGGTCGGCGGGGCGTCGGCGTGCATCGCGTTGCCGGCCATGAGTTCTCGCCCGGCGCGACCGTGGAACAGTTCCTCCCCCATGCGGGTCGTCGGCAGGAGCGCGAACCGGAGGAAGTCGGGCAGCTCTGCGACCCCGACGGCGTGGGCGAGGCGCGCCGCCTCCGCCACCGGGGGCCACCGAGTGAGGATCGCGTCCAGCAGCGGCCCCTTGATCTCGGCGTACTGCTCGACGAGGTGCGACCACGTGCGACCGTCGCGGGGATCGTCCTCCGCGAGCAACGCCGCGGTGCTCGCCGCGTCCCGGAACACCGCGGGCGTCGGACCCGTGCCCGAGCGGGAGACGTGCGCGAGTTGCGTCCGGGCGTGGGACCACCGCAGGCCGTGGTCCTCGAGTTCGAGCGCCTGCAGGACCGGCGAGGCCAGCGCGAGCGGATGGCAGGCGCTGAACGAGTCGAGGACCCAGCCGTCGACCTCGCGGGAGTCGACGGCGCCACCGACCCGTTCGCGCTCCTCGAGGACCACGACGTCCCACCCGGCATCGGCGAGGTAGGCGGCGGCGACGAGTCCGTGGTGACCGCCCCCGATCACGACGGCGTCGACGGTCTCGACACCTCCGCCCGCCTGTCCGCCGAGCAGACGGTTCGGGGCGTCGGCGAGGTGTCTGATCGTGCGGGCCGTCCGGGATCCGATGCGCATGCGGGTCTCCTCCGCTCGGTTCGCGTCGCCCCCTGCCTGCGGGCGGCGGGTTCGCCGGGTCCTTACCCATGCTGCCCGAGGGCAACCGGGGGCGTGACCGGGGGAGTCGGCGGTGACCGTCCACTGGGCCGGCCCTCCCGCGGATCCGGCTGTGCTCGCGGGCCCGGCACCGACTCGTCCCCTCGATGGGTGGGTGACACCGAATCGATCGGGCGATCGGGATGAACCCGAATCATCGGGCGATCGGGATGAAACGGACGGCCCGTGGGTAGAGGACGACCAGACCATTGACAACCGGAGGTTCCATGTCCGAGCACACCCCGCCCACCGTCGACGAGTCCACCACGCCCGTGGACCCGCCCGCGCCCAAGCCCGACCAGGCTGCGCCGGCCCAGGTCACCGCCGGAGGGTGCCCCTTCAGCGCGCCCGGCCGAGGACAGAGCGGCCAGTACCTCACGACCGCTTCGGGCACCCGGGTCGCCGACACCGATCACTCCCTCAAGGCGGGGCGCCGCGGCCCGACCCTGCTGCAGGACCAGCACCTGCGCGAGAAGATCAACCACTTCGACCACGAGCGCATCCCCGAGCGCGTCGTCCACGCGCGCGGCGCCGGTGCTCACGGCACGTTCACGGCGTACGGCACGGCGGCGAGCATCACGCACGCGGCCTTCCTCGGCAAGGACGTCGAGACGCCGGTGTTCGTGCGCTTCTCGACGGTGCTCGGCTCACGGGGTTCGGCGGACACCGCCCGCGACACCCGCGGATGGGCCACGAAGTTCTACACGAGCGAGGGCGTCTTCGATCTGGTCGGCAACAACATCCCCGTCTTCTTCATCCAGGACGGCATCAAGTTCCCCGACGTCATCCACGCCGGCAAGCCGCACCCCGACCGTGAGATCCCCCAGGCCCAGAGTGCCCACGACACCTTCTGGGATTTCGTCTCCCTCCACACCGAGGCCCAGCACCACACGATCTGGAACATGTCCGACCGCGCCATCCCCGCGTCGTTCCGCACGATGGAGGGGTTCGGCGTCCACACGTTCCGTCTGACGAACGCCAAGGGAGACACCTCGCTCGTCAAGTGGCACTGGAAGCCCGTCGCCGGTGTGCACTCCCAGGTGTGGGAGGAGGCCCAGCTCACGCAGGGCGCCGATCCGGACTTCCACCGCCGCGACCTCGCCGACGCCATCGAGGCGGGCGCGTTCCCCGAGTGGGAACTCGGCCTGCAGGTCATGCCCGACACCGAGGACGAGACGTTCGAGGGGATCGACCTGCTCGACCCCACCAAGCTCGTCCCCGAGGAGCTGTGCCCCGTGCAGCCCGTGGGCCGTCTCGTGCTCGACGCGAACCCGACGAACTACTTCGCCGAGACCGAGCAGGTCGCGTTCAACCCGGCGCACCTCGTGCCCGGTATCGACGTCACCAACGACTCGCTGCTCCAGGCGCGGCTGTTCTCCTACCTCGACACCCAGTTGACCCGCCTCGGCGGCCCCAACTGGCAGCAGCTGCCCATCAACCGCACGCACGCACCGGTCAACGACATGTTGCGGGACGGGTTCGGTCAGCAGGCCGTCCACACCGGCACGGCCGCGTACTCCCCCAACAGCATCGACGCGAACAACCCGCTGCCCACCCCGGCGGGCGATCGCCCGTTCCTCGAGGTCGCCACCCCTGTCACGGGGACGAAGACCCGCGAGGTCTCGGCGTCCTTCGACGACCACTTCAGCCAGGCCCGGATGTTCTACCGCAGCCTCTCGGCGGTCGAGCAGGAGCACGTCGCGTCCGCCTACACCTTCGAGCTCGGCAAGTGCTACGAGGAGCCCATCCGTCGGCGTCAGCTGGCACACCTCGCCGCCATCGATGCCGACCTCGCCCGGACGGTCGCGACGGGTCTCGGCATGGAGGTGCCCGCACCGACGAGGGCCGACGTCGTCGATGTCGACCCGAGCCCGGCGTTGGCCCAGGTCAAGCCCGAGGTGACGTATCCGGTCAAGGGCCGCAAGGTCGGTGTCGTCGCCGACGACACCGCCGACGTCTCGGCCGTCGAGGCCGCGGTCGCCGCGATCGAGAAGGAGGGGATGACCGCCTTCGTCCTCTCCGGCCACGGTGGACACCTCGGTGGCCGGAAGGGCCCCGTCGTCGACCGGACCCTGCTCACCACCCGGTCCATCGAGTACGACGCGGTGCTCCTCGTCTCGGGGATCGCCCCGGCGCCCGACGCCCGCGGCGCGTTCGACGCCAAGGCCGGGGACCCGAGCGGAGTGCCGAACACGACGAGCGACCCGCGTCTGTCGATCCTGCTCGGCGAGATGTACCGCCACTGCAAGGCCCTCGCGTTCCTGCCCGACGGGGAGGCCGCGCTCGCCGCAGCGGGCATCGCGGCCGACGCCCCCGGTGTCGTGGCCGAGAAGGACGCGAAGAAGGCCGTCGACGGTCTCGTGGGCCTTCTGGGCAGCCACCGTGTGTGGGAGCGGTTCCCCACCCAGGCCTGATCGACTCGCACGGTCCGTCCACGTGGGCCCGCCGTGCTCAGTCCACACCGCCCCCGCCGCACTCGCGGCGGGGGCGGTGGGCGTCGGGGCCCGGCGCGGGTCCCGACCTTGTCGAACCGGTCCCCGAATCGTCGATCGCCCCTCAGCCCTGATCCACCGTCCTGGGGCGGGTATTCCGGCGCGTCTTGATAGACGAGGTGCCCCTTGAGCTGGGAAGATAGTGATTACCACACCATTATCTGACCAGCCGAAAGGGGCACCTCGTAAGTGCAACTCTCTCACAGTGTCCGCGCGGTTTTCGATGAGGCGAATCTCGTGTCGTGCGCGGGTCTGGTGCCCGCGTTGGCGTTGGCCGAACAGGCCGGGTGGAGTGAGCATCTGGAAGGCCTGTCGGTGCCCTCACCGAACGCCGCGGCCAAAGCCACATGCGTGGTGGCGGGGATGTTGGCCGGCGCGGACAGCATCGATGACCTGGATTTGCTGCGTCACGGCGGCATGACGCGCCTGTTCAAGGGAGTGCGGGCGCCCTCCACGCTGGGCACCTTCCTGCGGTCCTTCACCCACGGGCACGTGCAGCAACTCGACGCCGCCGGCGCCAACCTGCTCGCGGGTCTGGCCCGCAACCTCCCGGCCCTGCTCACTGGTGGCGAACCGGACGGGGTGGTGTTCCTGGATGTGGACGACACGATCCGGGAGGTCCACGGGTACGCCAAACAGGGCGCCTCTTACGGCTACAGCCGGGTGCGCGGGTTGAACCTGCAACTGGCCACCCTGTCCACCCCGGCCGCGGCGCCGGTCATCGCCCGGGCGCGGCTGCGGCGCGGGAGTGTGGCCAGCGCGACCGGCGCGGGCCGCATGCTGGCCCAAGCCATCACGACCGCGAAGGCTGCGGGTGCCTCCGGGCAGCTGTTGTGTCGGGCCGATTCGGCCTACTACGGGTGGGCGTTCGTGGGAACCGCGCTCCGGCACGGCGCGTGGTTCTCCGTCACCGCGCGCGCGAATGCCTCGATCAACCGGGCCATCACCAGCATCCAGGAGTCCGCGTGGACCCCGATCAGATACCCGCACGCGGTCTGGGACGAAGACGAGCAGCGGTGGATCTCCGACGCCGAAGTCGCCGAGGTCCCTTACGTGGC